>NZ_CP040297.1:0-352500 GCF_013393945.1 Nostoc sp. TCL26-01 | reverse complement strand
GAGAATAGCCCAAACTGTAGCAATACAGACTGTTATTCTGAAGAATTATTAGGAGAATGCGCCTGTTGGCTATTTTTCTCCGATCAGTGATAATTATGCCAACATGGAGAGAAGGGCGCATCCCGTCGTTACAGACAACTTCCAACGAACAAGTAAGGGATTTTCTATGCTGCCCATGATAACTGGAGATGAATCATGCCAAGCAGATGGCAATAATGGCTTTACGGGTGTTGTAGCTGAGATTCTTTATCAAACCTTTCGTTTTTTCTCACTGTTAGCTTCATCTAGCTGATGGAAACTAAATCAAGGTCTTGACGAGCGCCATTTAAGGGTAGAATTTGCTGATTCTCATCATCACTCTGCACAAATATTTTAGCAAAAGAGGGACATCATCAGCAGAGTGTTTGTATTTCACGGCGGCAACAATTATAGATTTTCATACTTGATTATTAGATGAATCCAGAAAACGCAGAAACTTACATAAATCACCCTACATGGGGTTTGTTGTACCGGATTTGCATGGTTGATGACAACCAGGATCTGTTTACGACACTTTATGCCCAGCGCTTATTCTTTTTAGTGGCGAATGACATTAAAGCTATTAAGTTTCAGCCGATAGGGCGTACTGAAGCCAGAATGTTATTGGAAAATCGCTTGCGTACTTTGCGTCGCAATGGTCAATTACAGGAGTACGATCAGCTTCAGAGTGTTTTCCAACGCACCTTCCAATGATTAGTTCGATTCACGAACGGATTACGCAAATTCGTAACTCACTTCCGCCTTCAGTCAAGTTGATTGCTGTGACTAAGCAAATGTCGGCTGAGGTTATTCGTTTAGCCTATGCTGCTGGTGTCCGTGATTTTGGTGAAAATCGCATTCAAGAAGCGGCTAGTAAACAAGCCGAGTTATCAGACTTATCGGATATTACTTGGCACTTTATCGGTCATTTGCAAGCGAATAAAGCCAAAAAAGCCCTGGAACAATTTGACTGGATTCACTCTGTCGATAATCTGAAGTTAGCACAGCGCTTAGATCAACTAGCATCACAGCTAGGAGTTAGTTGTCAGGTGTGTCTACAAGTAAAAATTCTTCCAGATCCTCAAAAGTCGGGATGGAGTGTATCAGAATTACAAGCAGATTTACCAGCCCTCGACCAGTGTAAAAATTTACAAATTCAGGGTTTAATGACAATTCCGCCTTTTGGTTTAGCTGATACGGAAATTTTAAATGTATTTCATACTACGTATCAATTAGCAAAAGAAATTCAAGCACAAAACTGGTCTCACCTGAAAATGGCACAGTTGTCAATGGGGATGTCAGGGGACTACCAACTAGCAGTGCAAGCTGGAGCAACGATGGTAAGATTAGGAACCATTTTGTTTGGCAAACGCACTTAAGCAGAAGCACTCGTGCTTTTTTGAGGGTATCAATCACTGCTGACTACGTATTACTTAAGTCAATACATTGCTTTGGTAATAAAAAATACTATTTTTTTGATGTAAACAAAAATAAACATTTAGAAAATCAAGCAAAAGTCAAGTTTATTTAACTTTCTTTGGAAGAAATGTTGGGATATAATCTTGACTCAATTATTGTATCTAGGTTAATGTACAGGCGTTATCAACAACGCCAGTTCGTTGCCCATAGCAGTAGTAGATGCTACAAATAACGATAAAATTGTGAGGCTTCCTGCCTGTTGTAGCGATCGCATTAGCTACGTCAACTTATGAACTGAATCAATAGAGGCAAATTGCAAAAGGAGTGCAACTAAATGAACAACATATTTTCCAAGCTACGAGACTTTGTTGGTCTCAACGAGCAAGTGGAATACGAATACTACGAGGAAGAAGCAGATACAGATAATTACCAAAATCTGTATCAACAAGAAAACCCCCAACCAGCACCAACCGAGGCTGCTCCAAACAATCGACGTTGGCGCGAACCCATGAATACAATGGGTGATGACGTAGCAACAGGAACAAAATCGACAATGGGGAATGTGATTGGTATGCCAGGAGCAATTAACGGAATTTCAGAAGTATTGGTACTTGAACCTCGTACATTTGAAGAAATGCCCCAGGCAATTCAAGCATTACGTGAGCGCAAGTCAGTAGTGTTGAACTTGACTATCATGGACCCAGATCAAGCTCAACGAGCAGTTGATTTTGTTGCAGGTGGTACTTACGCCCTAGACGGACATCAAGAGCGTATTGGCGAAAGTATCTTTTTGTTTACGCCCAGTTGCGTGCAAGTTAGCACCCAAGGTGGAGTTATTCATGAAGTACCCCAACCCCCAGCGCGCCCTTCACGTCCAGTTCCTCCCACCCCAACAACTTGGGGTAACGAAACTAACCGCATGGCAGCACAATAGAGTTAAATTAGTCAATAGTCCATAGTCAAGAGTCCAAAGCTCTCAGTTTTTGACTATTGACTATTGACTATTGACTGTTGAGTAGTAACTCATGACTATAAAATTTGGTTTAATTGGTGGTGGGGTAATGGGAGAAGCACTGTTATCCCGCCTGATTGCCAGGGGAATTTATCAACCCTCAGAGGTGATAGTCAGCGAACCCCAAGCAGCACGCCAAGCTTTTTTACAGCAGCAGTATGATGTGAGTGTCACCACAGATAACAGCTTGGTGTTCACCCAATCCCAAGAAGTTGTGTTTTTGGCAGTAAAGCCGCAGGTATTTAGTGCGATCGCTCAAGAATTAGCAGATATTCTCACAATAGAACACTCGCCTCTAGTGATTTCCATCTTGGCTGGAGTTTCGCTACATCAGCTAGAAGCGGCATTTCCGCAAATACCAGTCATTAGAGCCATGCCCAACACCCCAGCCACCGTGGGCGCAGGTATTACCGCCATCTGTCCTGGTGCGTATACCAACGCCAAGCACCATCAGTTAGCCGGACAAATTTTTGCCGCAGTCGGGGAAGTGGTAGAAGTAGCCGAATCTTTAATGGATGCAGTCACCGGACTATCTGGTAGTGGCCCCGCTTATGTGGCTTTGTTAGTAGAAGCCCTCGCCGATGGTGGAGTTGCTGCTGGCTTACCCAGAGGCATTGCCAATCAACTAGCTCTACAAACAGTCCTGGGGACAGCTACCCTATTGCAAGAGAGCAAAATCCACCCCGCAGAACTCAAAGACAGAGTTACCAGTCCCGGTGGCACAACAATTGCCGGCATTGCTCAATTAGAAAAAGCCGGATTTCGTTCAGCCTTAATCGAAGCCGTCAAAGCAGCTACCTGGCGATCGCAAGAATTGGGAAAATAGTTCAAACTTCACACTCCCGATTCCCCCATTTTTTCGGGAGTTAGAAAAAAGCTACACTCCATTGTCAAAAAAGACTCTCAACCTGCATTTCTCACAAAACGGTAGGGGCGGGTTCATGAGATATTCGTGAATGATTGAAGTATATTTGTGAACCCGCCCCTACAGCGTCTGGATTTCTGTTTGATAAATTTCGTAAGAAATTTAGGTCAAATCACTAATTATTGGCAGCATAATGAGCTATTAGCTAGTGTACCGTATTTTTATGCAAAATTCAAGGTATTTTTCAGTAAGATAATACCTATAAATTATGGTATATATAAGTGTAATTACTTATAGGTTGTAAAAAAATGAAAAAAATAGCAGCACTAGTTTGTCTTTCCGCAGGGTTATTTTGCTTATTTCCCGACGATGCTCAAGCTCAAAGAGCTAGATGGTCAGGTTTTGGAAGGAACAGTAGTTATGAATTTAAGATTGATTTAACAGTCCAAGATACAGATTTAGTAGACTTTGAAAGGGGAGTTTATCTTCAAGCAATCAAAGATTTTAGTTTAACTCGTAATCCTGATCCAGGTGTTGCTCAGACTAATATTTCTTCTTCAGGATTCGGTAAATTAACTATTTCTAAAGACAAAGATGAAATAAATAATCTAGAGATTATTAACATTGACATCAATTTCGAGATGGAATCACCTATAGAGCGTGCATTTTTATCAATTAATTATGATCCTCTGTTTTCAGATTTCGGTAATTTTGCCAATGTTAATGTTAACAATCTGTTAGGTTTTTTCAATGATTTAACACTCATTAATAACCCTGAAAAATCATTCTTCACAGTTAATAAAACAGCAAGCGAAGTCCAGTTTAGAGATCCAAATGGATTTCAAATCGTAACTTTAGAGTCCGCAGAAAGTTTTATTAAAGTGGAAGTACCTGAGCCAAATCTTATATCAGCTTTTATGATTCTATTTTCTACAAGTGTGACAGGAATGTTAAAGAAGATAAAATTTCAAAATCACTAAATAATTAATTGACATGAATTTGTGATGATGAATCACTCAGATTCCCAATTTCTTAAAGTAATTGGGAATTTTAACACCAAACAAAAGATTTTACAATATTTAAATCAAAATAAATGCTCAAAAAATTTTTTCTTAATATCAGCCTGACATTCTGTTTATTAAGTCAAGCTAGAATTGCCATAGCAGAAATAATCCCAGATAACACTTTACCTATTAATTCAACTGTTATATACGAAGATAACATCAAGGTTATTGAAGGTGGAACTATAGCAGAAAACAACCTATTTCATAGTTTTACTGATTTTTCAATTACGAGTGTAGATACAGCTTATTTTAATAATCTTGCCTCAGTCCATAATATCATTACTCGGATCACAGGTGGCAAAATTTCTAATATTGATGGATCGATTAAAGCTAATGGTAATGCTAATCTTTTTATGATTAATCCTGCTGGGATTATCTTCGGTTCTAATGCGTCATTGGATATCGGTGGTTCTTTTATTGCTACCACTGCAAATAGTATTAAATTTGCAGATGGTAGCGAATTTATAGCCAATGCCAACCCTGTTCCTTCATTGTTAATAGTAAGTGTTCCTATGGGGTTACAATTTGGCTCAAATACGCCTGGTAGAATTATAAATCAATCCCAAGCCAGCCCTAATGGAGAATTAACAGATGCTACACCGCCTAATCCAATTGGGTTAAAAGTCCCCATTGGGAAAACGTTAGCTTTAGTAGGTGGTGATGTGACTTTAGATGGTGGTAATTTAACCACAACTGGAGGAAGAATAGAAATTGCTAGTATTGCCAATACAGGTTTAGTAAAGCTGACAGAAATAGATAAAGGTTACACTTTCGATTATTCAGGTATACAAAATTTTGCTAATCTTCAACTTCTCCAAGGAGCAATTATATATGGAAGTGGTAACAGTGATGGAGATATAAAAATACAGGCAGGTAATCTTAACATCACCGAATCTTCCGCTATTTTTTCTAATACCTTGGATGCGGAAAAGGGAGGAAATATAGAAATTAACGTCAGCAATTTAACTGCTGACCAAGGTTCATTTATAGGTACTTTTGTTCAAGCCTCTGGGGATGCGGGAGAGATAATTATTAACGCATCAGATAGTATCAAAATTTTAGGGACGACAATAGAGGGTGAATTTCCTACAGCTATTGTTTCACAGGTGACAGAAACAGGAACAGGTAAAGGTGGAAATATCATAATTCATACAAATCAGTTATTGATTGGAGATGGAGCAATTGTTGATGCTTCTACTTTCGGTGCTGGTTCAGCAGGTAACGTAATTATCACAGCAAGCGATTCAATTGAACTTATCCGTTCGTCAGATATACGTGTTCCTAGTGGCATTTTTGCTCAAGTTGCAGATATTATGACAGATAAAGCTGGTAATGCTGGAAGTATAACCATTGAAACTAAACGTTTAGTAGTTTTAAATGGCGCACAAATACTTACCTCTGCACGTAGAGATGGAAATGGTGGTACTTTGCTAATTAATGCTACTGATGCAATTATATTGAGTGGTACATCTCCATTCGCTACTGGCACATTTGATGATGACCAACGTAGTGGGATTTTTGTTTCTGCTGAACCAGAAGCCACAGGTAATGTTGGAAGTTTTACCCTGAATACAGGAATACTTATTGTTGAAAATGGAGCGAGAATCTCGGCTGATAATTTTGGTTCTGGTCAAGCAACAACACAGAATATAAATGTTAGACAATTGCTAATTAGAAATGGTGGTGAAGTAAGAGTTGGTTCATTTAATGTAGGTGCTGCGGGTACTTTAAATATTCAAGCTACCGAATCTTTAGATATAATTGGTAGTACCACAATTAATTCTAATACTGTAGTTAGCACTTTATTTAGTCAAGCCGAAGCATCAGGTCAAGCAGGAAATTTGAATATTAGTACTCCTCAACTGAATGTGAGAGATAACGGCGTAATCACAGTCAGTGGTACAGGTAACGCGACTGCTGGTAATTTAACTATTAACAGTAATACTATTCGTTTAAATCGAGGTAATATCAAAGCTGAAACCAATACTGGAGCAGGTGCAAATATTATCTTGAAAGATATTAATTTGTTAATTTTAGAAAATCAAAGTTTAATCTCAGCCACAGCTTTTAATAATGCTAATGGAGGCAATATTGATATTGATGCCTCTGAGGGTTTTATTGTGGTCATCCCTGATGAAAACAGTGACATCACTGCTAATGCTTTTGCAGGTAAAGGTGGTAATATTCAAATTAGTACTAAAGGTATTTTTGGGATTGAGGCACGCTCAGGGTTAACGGATAAAAGTGACATTACTGCCAGTTCAACTTTAGGTATTCAAGGTTTCATTACTATTAATGCGCCTGAAAATGATGCTATCAAAAATAGTCTCACGGAGTTGCCTAATAATTTAATAGATACTAACGCTCTCATTGCGAATAGTTGTATTGCTCGTAATCCCAAAAAAGAAGGGAGTTTTATTATTACTGGTAATAGTGGTTTACCAACTCGTCCAGGTGAAGCTATGGCTTCTAGTTATTCTACTGGTGACGTGCAGAATGTTAGCAATAATAGTACAGCTAGTTCATGGAAGAAAGGCGATCCCATTGTAGAACCGCATGGAGTGTATCGCTTGGAAAATGGGGAATTGGTGATGAGTCGTGAGTGTCCTTAGTTTTATTTTTGGTGAATTAATATCTTATAAAATCATTAAATATCTTAAAAATCAGACCAGATTTGCAATTAAATGACTCGCTTCATACATGACGAATTTGCCAAAGACTATCTAGAAGAACTTCTCAAAAATTACGGAGAAGTCACAGCATCAGCAAAAATCTCAGGAGAGATTAAAGAAATAGATGTGTTATTCACTCCTCATAAACAGCAAAAATTTAATTTACAAATCTTGGGTTTGCTAGGAAGATTTGCTGAACATCCAGCAATTATAGAACCCTTCCGCAATCCAGCCTCTACCGACGAAATCTGCGACTGTATTCTCAAATCATTAGAAGTTAAAGCATTATTACGACGAGAAGCAAAAGCCAATAACATCAAACTTCAGCAACCAGAAATTCCTAAATTGTGGATTCTCACCCCTACCATTTCTCAACCTAGATTATCTAGTTTCGCTACTATTCAAAAACCAGATTGGCTATCAGGAGTCCATTTTTTAGCAGAAGCTTTGCGGACAGCAATTGTAGCGATACACCAGCTACCAATAACTCCGGAAACTTTATGGTTAAGACTTTTGGGTAGAGGAAATGTACAGTCACAAGCAATCATTGAGTTACAGGAGTTACCATTAAATCATCCATACCAGAAAGCTACACTTGAATTAGTTTACAACTTGCGCGAAAACTTGAGGGTAAATCAAAAATTAACAGCAGATGATCGGGAGTTAATCATGCGATTAGAACCACTGTATCAAAGAGATAGAGAACAAGCCAAGCAGGAAGGCAGACAAGAAGGTAGACAGGAAGGTAGACAAGAAGGTAGACAAGAAGGTAGACAGGAAGGTAGACAGGAAGGAAAAAAAGACTTAATATTGCGTCTTTTGAATCGGCGAATTGGTGAAATTGATGCTTCATTAGTTGAGCGAGTTCAAGGGTTATCTATTGAACAGTTAGAAAATCTAGGGGAAGCATTACTAGATTTTACTACTGTTGCTGATTTAGATGCTTGGTTCAGCCAACAGTAATTAGGACTTAACCCGCATTCATCACAAGCGGTAGGGGCGGGTTGAGCGAAAATACTCGTGAATTTTCGAGCATATCTGTCAACCCGTCCCTACAGACTTTGGAATTAGGTTGCAAGAATGTTGTAAGAAATTTAAGTGATGGTACAAACCACTACTAAGCAATTGGTGGTAATGGTAGCGATCGCTTGACTTATTCCAGTAAGTCGGGTATCTAATTTTTCATAAAATTCCATGAAATGTCAATACAATTTAAAAGAATGTTTGCATTATGCAAAAACTAAACTGATAATTTTATAGGAAAATAATATGACACATAGCATCAGTAAAAATATGGGTACAGTCACTATATTGGTTGAGTGCATAAGTCCTACAAACCACTAATAAGCAATACAGTTTTCTGCAATCTTAATTGCATATTTGGATATTTCGCCTATTCAAGATAACTTTTACACTGCCATCATCATATTTGTAATTGATAAGGACAGTGATATGGCTATTACCATTTTGACAGTCAACACTACAGCCGATCAAAATGATGGTAGTGCGGCTAATGGGTTATCTCTGCGGGATGCGATTTTAATTGCTAATGCTAATCCCAATACTGAATATGAAATTCAGTTAACTGGAGGTGCAACTTACACCCTAACTTCAAATGGGATTAATGAAGATAACTCCCTCACAGGAGATTTAGATATTAAGAGCCGTAATAATGTACTTTATATTGCGTCAGTTGGTGGGCAGGAGGCAACTATTGATGCGTCAGGTTTATTAAATAGCGATCGCGTTTTTCATGTCCTCGGTGGTGGACAATTAAGCTTACAGAATGTTGTAGTCACAGGAGGAGCTACTAGAAGTTTTGGTGGGGGAGTTTGGGTACAGTCCAATGGCTTTCTAGACTTGAACAATACTACCGTCATTGGCAACAATGCAGAAGATGGTGGCGGTATCGATAACTTGGGTACTACTCAACTACGTAACGGCAGCACAGTTATTTTTAACAGCGTCAGTGGTTATTTGTCTGGTGGCGGTGGCATTAAAAATGGTCGTGATGGTACGCTGTTACTGCTTAACTCCACAATCAGTAATAATTTTGGTGATGATTATGGAGGTGGTATATACAACGCTGGGAGCGCCACTTTAGTTAACTCCACAATTTCTGGTAATCGTGGAGGCAATACGAACATAGCATACGGCTCTGGTGGTGGTATATACAATAGTGGTGGCTCACTTGCTTTAATTAACACCACAATTAGTGGTAATAAAGCAGATGACGGTGGTGGTATCTATAATTATCAGGGCAACGTTAATGTCCTCAATAGTACCATTACTAAAAATATTGTTGACGATATAATCATTAGTAGTGGTGGTGGCATTCGTAACTATCAAGGTACAGTCAATCTCAGAAATACTATAGTTGCAGGAAATGTGAATAATGCAGGTGATTCGCCTGATCTTGATGGTACATTCAATGGCAACAATAACAACCTCATCGGTAGCTTAACTGGTGCTGATGGCACTGTAGGCACTGGTTCGGATATTGTCAACTCTAACCCTAGACTCGGCTCTTTACAAAACAACGGCGGACTTACCCTGACTCACGCTCTTCTCGCTGGTAGTCCTGCCATAAATGCTGGTAAAAATAGTTTAATTCCGGCTGATGCACAAGACTTAGATGGTGATGGCGACAAAACAGAACCCACTCCCTTCGACCAACGGGGCTTGGCAAGAGTAAGCGGTGGTACAGTAGATATCGGTGCATTTGAAGTACAATCTGCGACTCTACCAACTCTCACCATCAACAATGTCACCGTTACCGAAGGCAACACAGGTACAACTAACGCCAATTTTACCGTCACTCTCTCTGCCGCCAGTACCTCTGTTGTCACCGTTAACTATGGGACAGCTAACGGTACAGCGACAGCAGGTAATGACTATACCTCAACCACCGGGATATTAACTTTCAACCCAGGGGAAACCAGCAAAACTATCACGGTTGCTGTGAATGGTGACATCATCGCTGAACCTAATCAAACCTTTTTTGTCAACCTCAGTAATCCTTTTGGGGCTACCATTGCTGATAACCAAGGGTTGGGAACAATCATCGATGATGATGCTAATCCTACCATTGCTATTGCTGATGTTAGTCGCAATGAAGGCAATAGCGGTACTACTAACACCACCTTCACTGTGACTCTATCGGCTGCTAGTGAAAAAACGATTAATGTTAACTATGCGACAGCTAACGGTACGGCTACAGCCGGCAGTGACTACACCGCTACGACTGGTACATTAACTTTCAATCCCGGCGATATCAGTAAAACTTTCACTGTTGCCGTGACTGGTGATACCACAGTTGAAGCTAACGAAACCTTTTTTGTCAATCTCAGCAATGCCACTAATGCGACGATTAGCGATAATCAAGCATTAGCAACTATCCTCAATGATGACACACCCACTCTTCCCACTCTTTCAATCAACGATATCACTGTTGTAGAGGGGCAAACTACTCAAGCTGTGTTAACTGTCACCCTCAGCAGTGCTTTTAGTCAACCAGTCACGGTGAACTACACGACGGCGGCTAATACTGCTACTGCCAATATCGACTATACCGGCCGCAGTGGTACTTTAACTTTCGCTGCCAACACTACCACGGCAATAATTACTGTTGCCATCCTCAACGATAATCTCAACGAAGTTAACGAAACCTTTAGGGTTAATCTTTCTAGCCCTAGCAATGCTACCTTACAAAAAGCTTCTGGCACTGTCACGATTACTGACACTTTACAAGCCAGCACTACTACCACCTTAGCGGATGGGATTGAGAATATAACCCTGATTGGCACTGACAATATTAACGCTACTGGTAACAGTGGTAATAATATATTGACGGGGAATAGTGGGAATAATCTTTTGGCTGGGGGAAATGGGGACGATACTTACAGATTTAATCCCTCTACGCCATTGGGTAGCGATCGCATTCAAGAAATCACCACAGGCGGCAATGATACCATTAACTTTAGTAGTAGCAATAGTGGAGTACGCCTTAACTTAGGTGCAACTAATACTCAGACAGTCAACAGTAACTTGAAATTGACCCTATCTGCCAACAATGTCATAGAAAACGTCATTGGTAGTAATAGTAGCGATCGCCTGATTGGTAATAGCCTCAATAATACCCTGACTGGGGGCAATGGCAATGATGTGTTAACAGGTAGAGGTGGCGCAGATACGTTGATTGGCGGGGCAGGTAATGATATCTTGACTGGTGGAACAGAGAGCGATCGCTTCTTGTATAGTAGTGGACAAGCTTTTACGAGTGGGGATTTTGGGCTTGATATCCTGACTGACTTTACCCCAGGAATTGATAAATTGGTGTTGAGTAAAAAGACATTTACCGCTTTGAGTAGTGTTGTAGGTGATGGGTTAAGTCAAGCGTCAGATTTTACGCTCGTCGAAGATGATGATTTAGTCGCCACTAGTACCGCCTTCCTAGTTTACAGCATTGGTAGTGGCAGTCTGTACTATAACCAAAACGGTAGTGCGGCGGGTTTAGGTACTGGTGCAGAGTTTGCCAACTTGATTACTTTACCTAGTTTGACTACTGCTGATCTAGCGATCGCTGCTTAAAGCTGAAGAAATCACCAAATGCTAAAGATCCAAACTTAGAAACTAATAACCCATTGACTAATCCCGAATTTCTCACGAAATTTATCAAACCGAAGTCCAGAGACTGTAGGGGCGGGTTAACCAGATATTCGTGAATGATTGAAGCATATTTGTGAACCCGCCCCTACCGTTTTTTGAGAAATACAGGTAATGACCATTGACTATTGACCAATGACTATTGACTATTGACTCATAACTAATGTCGAAGTTGACAAAAGACTCGTTAATATAGTAAACAGTCTGGTTGCAAAATTAATTGAGTGAATTACCCCGCGCCTTCCCAAGAAATAGACTTAGGGTCAATATTTCCCTTTGATCTAGATCAGTTTCAAAAAGATGCGATCGCGTCCCTTAACGCCGGACGCTCTGTTGTTGTGTGTGCGCCCACTGGTTCGGGCAAAACATTAGTCGGGGAATATGCCATTTATCGTGCCTTAGCACGGGGGAAACGGGTGTTTTACACCACTCCCTTGAAGGCGTTGTCCAACCAAAAATTACGTGACTTCCGAGAAAAATTTGGCTTTGATGATGTGGGGTTGTTGACTGGAGATGCTTCTATCAACAGAGATGCACCCATTTTAGTCATGACCACAGAGATTTTTCGGAATATGCTCTATGGCACGCCTATCGGGCAAGTCGGTATCTCTCTCGTCGATGTAGAAGCCGTGGTGTTAGATGAATGCCACTACATGAACGATCGCCAACGAGGTACAGTTTGGGAAGAATCGATCATCTATTGCCCCCGTGAAGTCCAATTAGTTGCCCTGTCAGCCACGGTGGCTAATAGTGATCAACTCACCGACTGGCTAAATCGCGTTCATGGCCCCACTGATCTGATTTACTCAGATTTTCGCCCCGTTCCTTTGGAATTTTACTATTGCAATCCCAAAGGATTATTCCCCCTATTGAATGATACTAAAACCAAAATTAACCCCCGTTTGGCAAACAGAGGTAAAAAGAGGCAAGGGGATAGAGGCAAAAATGGCAGGCCAGAAGCCCCCTCCATTGTCTACACTCTCAGCCAGCTACAACAACGGGATATGCTACCGGCGATTTACTTTATCTTCAGCCGCCGGGGATGTGATAAAGCCGTGGCTGAGGTGGGTGATTTGTGGCTAGTGAACAATGATGAATCGCAAATACTGCGGCAGCAAATTGATGAATTTTTAAGCCGCAACCCTGAAGCTGGGCGTTCTGGACAAATTGCCCCCCTCTACCGAGGAATTGCGGCTCACCACGCCGGGATTTTGCCAGCTTGGAAGGTATTAGTAGAAGAACTGTTTCAACAAGGGCTAATTAAAGTCGTCTTTGCCACGGAAACCTTAGCCGCCGGGATTAATATGCCTGCCCGGACAACAGTTATTTCCACCCTCTCCAAACGTACTGACACCGGACACCGCCTATTAAACGCTTCGGAATTCTTACAAATGGCGGGTAGGGCTGGCCGTCGGGGGATGGATGAACAAGGCCATGTGGTAACAGTGCAGACTCCCTTTGAAGGTTCCAAGGAAGCAGCCTATTTAGCCACATCCAAACCAGATCCTTTGGTAAGTCAGTTTACACCCAGCTACGGCATGGTTTTAAACTTACTGCAAACCCACACCATCGAGCAAGCCAAGGAACTGATTGAACGCAGTTTTGGGCAGTATATGGCAACTTTGCATTTAAGACCAGATTACGACCAAATTACCGACCTGCAAGCCGAATTAGCCCGCTTACATGAGCAAATCGCTGCCGTTGATGAAAATGAATTGGCTATTTATGAAAAATTGCGCCAACGCTTAAAAGTAGAACGCCAACTGTTAAAAACCCTGCAAGAGCAAGCTGATGATGAGCGACAAGAACAAATCAAAATGCTCTTGGACTTTGCGATTTCCGGTACACTCTTGAGCCTGAAGGGGAAAAATATTACAGTCTTCTCACCTGTAACAGCAGTGTTGGTTGGTAAAACCTCCGGTGCTAGCCCATACTTGGTATGTTTGGGACAAGATAATCGCTGGTATGTTGCCACCAATGAAGATGTGGTTGACTTATATGCCGAGTTACCCCGTGTGGAAGTTTCACCAGATATTTTGCCACCACCAGAGTTGATGCTGAAGCCAGGACAGTCAAGAAGAGGTGATGTGGCAACAATGGCGATCGCTCAAAGTATCCCCGACCCGGAAGCATCCCTGCATCTGTCCCCAGAGGTAGCCGAACAACTCAGCCGCACCACTGCCATCCAAGCCCAAATAGAAGCTCACCCCATCCATCAATCAGGTGATGTTGCTGCTATCTTCAAACGTCGAGCCAGATATGTGGAACTGGAAGCCGAACTAGAAGAGATGCAAGCCCAAGTCGAGCAACAATCTCAACGTCACTGGGAAGAGTTTCTCAATCTGATTACAATTTTGCAGGAATTTGATTGCTTAGATAACCTCGTACCCACCCAACTAGGACAAATCGCTGCCGCTATTCGGGGAGAAAATGAACTGTGGCTGGGTTTAGCACTAGCTAGCGGTGAGTTAGACAACTTAGACCCCCAGCATTTAGCTGCCACCGTCGCCGCTTTAGTCACCGAAACCCCCCGCCCCGATAGCAGAGTCAACTTCAACCTGGCTTCAGAAGTAGATGATGCCTGGGCAAGGTTACAAAAAATCCGTCGGGCTGTTTTGAAGGTGCAGTATCGACATGGTGTAGCTTTGCCAGTGGGTTTAGAAAATCGCTACATTGGCTTGATAGCCCTTGTCGAACAATGGGCATTAGGAACCCTGTGGACAGAACTATGCGAAAACACCACCTTAGATGAAGGTGATGTGGTACGAATTTTACGCCGGACTTTGGATTTACTATCCCAAATTCCCCACGTTCCCCATTTACCAGATGCCCTACAGCGCAATGCCTACCGGGCGATGCAGTTAATTGATCGATTCCCAGTCAATGAGGTGGTGGAATAATACCAATTCAAAATTCGTCTTGAAAAGTTTGCCGGGCGGGGAAACCCCCATAAGCAACTTTTGTCTTCTCTACGAGAGGCTAGCGCCAACGACACGCTACTACTTTTCCAACTCATCACGAAAGCGATCGCTTGTATATGGAATGTGTGTTAGCTTACGTAGGCGATGACCGCCGATCAGGTGTAGTTCATCGCTTGACAATGTTGTGCTTGATATTCAGTTATGACTATTTAACCAAGCTACTAAATCATCTAAATTTGTAAAATCTAACAAAGCATCAGCTAAATCTTCCACCTGAGTCGGTGATAATTTGCCAATTCGTTCTTCTAATTCAGATGTAACTGCACCAACTTTCCTTTTAAGCTGTCGCATAACTATTTCTTGTCGTCCTTCTTGTCGTCCTTCTTCTCTTCCTTGTAATTGCCAGCTAGTCACAATTTCCATAACTACCTCTTGTTTAACAAGTTCAAATTTAGCAATCTCTGTTTGAAAAATCTCTGTTTCTGCTGCATTTAGTCTCAGATAGGTATCAACAAACCCAGAAATCAGTTTCATTTTTGCTGGATTGAGCCGTAAAGTTGCCAATAATCGTAAACATTCAGCCTTGACTTTGGGACGGTCTGATGGTGCTATCCTCATTTTAGACATGAGCGCACTGGCAACAGGATTTTCTTGCTCTAAAAAGTCACGCCAGTTCAATTGATTGAGTTGCACTACTCCATAGTTAAATTCCAGCACCGTTTTGTCGGGAAATGTGACACGATAAGTATCTGTTTGGGGCTTGTGAGGAGTGTCATAGGAAAAGATGACTATGGGATAGACAGGTAATCCATGTTTTTCAAATAGTCGAGCAAAATAAGTAAACATCCTCCGTCCAAATTCAGTTTGTGAATATGACTGATTTTCGATATGTACGAGAAAGAATGTTTCTTGTCCTCTAAATCGGATTTTGGCTACTAAATCAGCTTCGTATTGTTCACCTGCTGTAATATCGGTGAATACTTCTTTATCTAAAAATGTTAGTGAGTCTGGTTCTAGATATGCAGTTACTTGGGGGAAAAATAATTCTAAAAATTCGAGAAAAAATGTGGAAATTAGTTCTTTAAATAAACGGTCGTGGTCAATCATTTCAATATCAGTTGATCCATTACTTGATTGTTAATTAGTATACTAGATTCTTTTAGATCGCTCTTGGTGTAAGCTATTGGTCGGCGTTAGGTAATGGTAGGCGATCGCTTTTCAACCCACATTCCGCAGATGTGACTGATATTACAGGTAATTTTGAAAAGTCAAGCCTAGAAGATTTCTATTAGTCTAATCTTTTAAAATGACCAATGACCAATGACCATTAAATAAAAAACCGCCACTAGATTAGGGCGGTTTAGTTAAGCAATCGGAGGGTAATCTATAGACTACTCTCCTGATATGAAAGCTGCTGTAGCGTTGTTTGCACTTGTTTTTGGTCAAAAGCTCAAGGTAAACTACTGTCTGCCATAAGCGCTCATGGGTTCTTTGATAAAGCGGATATAAAAATGTTTGAACGTAGACTTAATGACACGGGGCATGGCAAAGTCAATAGGCATTAATTTGTCAGGAAGTTGCCAGTCATCAATTTTTAATAAATCGGGATTTAAGTTGGGGAATTCAATATCAGCTAGTTCTGGGCAAACTCCCAGCCTTTGAGATGCCGCAACGGTGGGTACTTGCTGGGGTGGAACGTTGAGGATTTCTACCATTGCCCTATCTAAAGCAAAGATATTTGATGCAGCCGCTAATATGCCTAAAAGACGAGGCTCACCACCACTGGGGCCATTTCCTTCATGACCGATGATCCCATCTAAAATAGTCAAGTCGGGATTAATTGCCCTAGCAGTTTCCACTAACATTTCTCCAAATCTGTTGGCATCTTTCCCAGCTTCCATGTGCCACCATGCTTTCATTTTGCCAGGAACGCAACCAAAGAGATTTTTGACTCCCAACGTTAGAGTTAGCTGCATATGTGATTTGACTTTGGGTAGGTTAATCACCACATCTGCTTCAATGGCTTCTTTACTCAGCAGTAGGTGATTGAAATTTTCACTAACTGTTTGGTAACGTTGTCCATGAAAATCTACAATTGGCAGATTTAGTTCTTGGATAAGTGGTTGATAACCATTGGCAATAGCCACACCTTTAGCACTGCCAAAAGCGGGACTATCTCCTAAAAAGGGTTTACCGCCTGCGGCAATTACCATCTGGGCAACTGCGTAAACCAGTTCCGCACGGGTGGTACACTCTTTCGTCGGACGTGAACCTGTGAGTAAATTGGGTTTGAGTAAGACTCTTTGCCCTGGTTTAACAAAGGCACTCATCCCCCCAAAAGGTTCTAGCACTGTAACCAGAGAGGCGCGTAAAGCTTCTCTTTCGTAGGAAGTAGCCCGAATCAGGCTGACGGATGGTTTTTGAGTCTGCATGGGTTATTTGGGGATTGGGGATAGGTGACAGGGGATAGGGGATAGGGGATAGGGGATAGGGAGCAGGGGAGGCAGGGGAGCAGGGGGAGCAGGGGAGCAGAGGAGCAGAGGAGCAGAGGAGCAGAGGAAAATAATCAATGAGTACTCAGCACTCAGCACTCCCTCACTCCCTACTCAGCACTCCCTCACTCCCTCACTCCCTCACTCAGCACTCAGCACTCTGTCTGGAGGGGCAAGATACTGCTCATTTGTTCCAAATTTAACACGTTGGCTAATTCTGCTTCACTCATTAGTCCTTTTTCTAGAACAATCTGGCGGAGTGATTTGCCGGTTTTTAATGATTCTTTGGCAACATCGGCGGCGTTGAGATAACCAATGTGGGTATTGAGGGCGGTGACTAGGGCTAAACTACCTTCGGCGTAGGCTAAACATCTGTCGCTGTTGGCAGTAATTCCTTGGATGCAGCGTTCTGTGAGGGCAGCAATTGTATTACCGAGAATTTCGATGCTGTGGATTAAGTTGTATGCTATCAACGGCATCATCACGTTTAATTCTAATTGTCCAGCTTGGGCAGCAAGTGCGATCGCCTGATCATAACCCATCACCTGAAAACACACCATTGATGTCATCTCTGCCATGACGGGGTTATACTTACCTGGCATAATTGAGGAACCGGGTTGTACTGGGGGTAGTTGGATTTCTTTGAAACCCGTTTTTGGCCCTGAGTCCATCAACCGCAAGTCATGGGAGATTTTCGCTAAATCTTGGGCTAAGTTGCGTAATGCACCGGAAACGTTGACAAATGGAGCCATACTCTGCATGGCAGCCATGAGATGAGGTGCGGGTTGGAGGGGCAAATCCAGTAATTCTGCGAGTACATCGACTACACGGGCGCGATATTGGGGATGGGTGTTTAAGCCAGTTCCCGCCGCACTCCCACCTAAACCTAATACCATTAAATCACTGGAAGCTGTGTAAATGCGGTTTTGGTGTTCTGAGAGGATGTAAGCCCAAGCCCGAAAGTTTTCACCCAAACGCACGGGGACAGCATCTTGTAAATGGGTTCTCCCAGATTTGATGATATCTTGAAATTCTCCTGCTTTGGTTTCTAAGGTGGCGATCGCTTTTTCTAAGGCTGGTTGTAATGTGTGCGTTAGTGCCAATAAACCACCAATGCGGATGGCTGTGGGGATGACATCGTTGGTAGACTGTCCATAGTTAACATGATCGTTGGGGTTAACTCGGTTGTAATTGCCCTTTGCTTCATTGAGAATTTCTAAAGCCCGATTGGCTAAGACTTCGTTAATATTCATATGGTGGGAAGTTCCCGCACCAGCTTGATAGACATCAACGACAAATTGATCCCGTAAATTCCCGGCTAATATTTCATCAGTTGCTTGAGCGATCGCTTTGCTAATATCTTCAGGTATGCAGCCTAATTCACCATTAACAATGGCTGTGGCTTTTTTAATGATCAGGCAAGCATCGATGTAAGTAGGTAAAGGCTTTAGTCCGCTAATCGGGAAATTTTCAATTGCCCGTAGGGTTTGAATACCATAATAGGCGTTACTGGCAATTTGGCGATCGCCCATCGAATCGCGTTCAATCCGAAAATCTGTATTGTCATTCATATTTATTGCTTAAATAATCTCAAAGTACAGATCATGCCATGTAAATAGACTAAATACCAATTCGTAATTCGTAATAGAAATATATTTGGTGGGCAATGCCTACCAAACCCAGAATTATTGTCAGCTTATCAGTTAGCCTTTAATATCAGTTTATGTACACAAGTCAACCAGTATTGAGAAATGATTATGGTGGAGATTGACCGGACTAATACCGCACTAGTAGGACTGGATTTGTACACAGTTGCAGAGCGTCATCAGTCTGATTTAGTTGAGGCAATTGTTCAAGAGCAAATTAAATTTTGGCAGTCTAACCCTTATTTTTTATCAGCCAGTGTCCATCGTAGTTTAGATGAGGTTCGCGTCTTCACCTACAGCCAATGGCAACCCAAATTTGATCACCGTAGTCTGCCACGCCCAAAAGTGTTCGATGAATTTTTCCCACCAGATGTTCTCCAATTAGAAGTTTCTGCCAGTCGGTCATTATCGACAGAGGTTGAAATTGTTGCAGGCAAGCGCATTACACATCTGGCTGAGTTTCGGATGATGCCAACCAATCAACCGGAAATGGTAAAGCGAACAACAATTGAAGTTGACCGAGCAATGAGTAATTCACCAGGACTAATTTCCGCAACATTTCATCGCAGTTTAGACGGAACGCGGATGTTTAATTATGGTCAGTGGGAGAGTAAAGAGGCATTTGAGGCAATTCTCAAGCAGCCCGGATTTAACCCAAATCAACCATATTGGGAAGGTTTAGCCAGAAACGAATTTCATTTATATAATGTTGTTCATGTTGAGACAAAACAATAAGAATATTATGATAAAAACACCAACTCGCCGGATAACTTTAGAGGAATTTTTACAGTTACCAGAAACAAAACCAGCAAGTGAATATATTAACAGTGAAATTATTCAAAAACCCATGCCCCAAGGTAAACATAGTACACTTCAAGGTGAATTAGTAACTACAGTTAATGGTGTAGTTAAACCTGAAAAAATTGCCCGTGCTTTACCAGAATTACGCTGTACTTTTGGTGGACGTTCCATTGTTCCAGATGTATCAGTATTCGCTTGGCAAAGAATTCCTGTTGATGAAAAAGGCAATATTGCCAATGTATTTAATACACATCCAGATTGGACAATTGAAATATTATCTCCTGAACAAAAAAGCACAACTAAAGTTATGAGAAATATTTTGCATTGTTTAAATCATGGTACTAGTTTAGGTTGGTTAATTAACCCTGAAGAATTTAATATTTTAATTTATCCACTCAACCAGCAACCAATATTTTTAGAAGACGAACAAGATATCTTGCCTGTCCCCGATTTAGTTAAGGATTTACATTTGACATTGGGGCAATTATTTGATTGGTTGAAATTATAGAAACTTTCCCAGCTAAAATCATGACTTTACCCAACTGGATTACTTTTTCTCGACTGCTTGGTGTACCATTTCTCTTATACGGCTTGTACAACTCTACATCGCAAGCTAGATGGATATGTTTGGCTATTTTTTTAGTGGCAGCATTAACAGATTGGTTAGATGGGTATTTAGCGCGGAAGTTAAATCAAGTTAGTGATTTAGGGAAATTTCTTGATCCTTTGGTAGATAAGTTTTTGGTACTAGCGCCGTTACTGGTTTTGGTGGAATTAGGGAAAATCCCGGCTTGGGGAGTATTTTTGATTTTAGCGCGGGAATTAGCGATCGCTGGTTGGCGAGTGAATCAAACGACGATTTCCGGGGCAAATATTTGGGGTAAGCTGAAAACCGTGAGTCAAATTATGGCGATCGCCCTTTTAATCGCACCTTTATCATCAGATTGGCAAAACGTTGCTCTCATCGCTTTTTGGATTTCTGTCGCCTTAACTTTAATCTCTGGGGTAATTTACCTCTGGCCACAGAAAGTCAGTCTGAATGAAGTTTAAGTTGTGCTTCCTAACTGGAGAGCATGGAGATTCGCATAAATACCTTGCTGACTCATCAGTTCTGCATGAGTACCATGTTCGACAATTTCACCTTGCTGAATCACTAACACTTGATCAGCTTGGCTCACCGTACTTAAGCGATGGGCAATGACAAAACTAGTACGATCTTGCAGTAGACGAGCGATCGCATCTTGTACCAAGGCTTCTGTACGAGTATCTATACTACTAGTTGCTTCATCTAAAATCAAGATCCGGGGATTGATCAACACCGCACGAGCAATACTAATCAGTTGTCTCTGTCCTTGGCTGAGTGGCGCACCGCGTTCTCCCAATTGAGTTGTATAACCCTGTGGTAGTGAGGTGATAAACTCATGGACGTTTGCCATTTGTGCTGCTGCTTCAATCTCGGCTTGTGTGGCATAGGGACAGCCAAAAGCAATATTTTCTGCCACCGTACCACTAAATAAAATATTGTCTTGCAAAACAATGCCAATTTGACGGCGGAGACTAGCTTGAGTCACACTCCGCACATCAATACCATCAATTGTGACTGCACCATCAGACACATCATAAAAACGCAATATCAGGTTAATAATGGTGCTTTTCCCTGAGCCGGTTTGACCTACCAATGCCACCATCTCGCCAGGACGAGCGTGTAAACTCACCCCTTTGAGAACTAGTTGTTCTGGATTATAACCAAACTTGACATGATCAAATTTGACCTCACCTTGAATCGCTGGCATTGTGGTAGCATCAGGTGCATCTTGGAGTTGTGTAGGTTCATCTAACAGGAGAAAAATTCGCTCTAATCCAGCAAAGGCAGATTGAGCCTGGGTGTAAAACTGACTGAGAATTTGGATAGGACGGAAGAATTGCTGAACGTAAAGTAAAAATGATGTCACCACACCCACTGTAGCTGCTCCTGTGACAGCCAGATAGCCACCATAAGCGAGTACACCTGCTGTAGCTAAGGTGTTGAGAAAATCTATTGATGGTAAAAAGGCGGCGGTAATGGCGACAGCATGAACGTTAGCATCACGATTAGCCGCATTGAGACTGTCAAATTCGGCAATATTCAGATGCACCCGATTAAATGCCTGTGCTTCTCGCACACTGCCAATATCTTCTTGTAACTTCGCAGAAAGCTCCCCAATTGTCTGCCGTGTAACGCGAAATCTGTCTCTTGCCCAACGAGCAAACAAGCCAGTGGTAAAAATCATCAATGGTACAACTAGGTTACTTAATAAACCGAGTTGGAGATTGATTAACAGCATAGCAATGACTATGCCCACCAAACTAAAAGCGTTACCCAGCATTTGAGCGATCGTTTGTCCAAATGCTTGGTTTACAGTATTAACATCATTCAGCAGACGACTCATTAAATCACCGGCTTCACTCCGGTCAAAAAAGCTGAGTGGGAGACTCTGGATTTTCAGAAAAATATCCTGTCTCAGTTGTGCCAACAATCGTTGCATAATCCAGCCGACACGCAGAATTTGACCCCGAATTGCCGAAATACTGATCACGTAGGTTAGTGCTAGTAATCCTAACAACACTAGCAATCCTTGTAAATCCTTTTTGGCTATCAAATTATCAATTGACCAACCCAGTAAAAACGGCCCAATCGACTGAGTTGCAGCACCAATAAATACTAATGTTAGAGCAATAGGAATTTCTTTGCGGTAAGGTCGCAAGTATTGTAAAAATCGCCGTAAGGTAGAGGATTGCTGAATGGCCTGTTGTTCGGATGCCACAATCGGGACTGTACCTCTCATTTTTGCTCCTTTGGCTGCATTTGAGATTCTAAAATCACACCGTAGAGTGGGCTGGTTTGCATTAATTCTTCATGAGTCCCTTGAGCTACCAATCGTCCTTTATCTATCAGAAAAATCCGATCAGCATTCTTGACGGTACTAATACGTTGAGCCACCACAAAGGTGACACAAGCTTTTTGCCGCATCATCTCATCCAATGCGGCTTGAATTTCGGTAGCAGTTTTGGCATCCACCGCCGAGGTACTGTCATCCAAAATCAGAATACTATAATCGGTGAGCAAAGTCCGAGCGATCGCTAGCCGTTGCTTTTGTCCACCAGATAAACCCACACCCCGTTCACCGACAATCGTTTCGTAGCCATCAGCGAGACTGGTAATAAAATCATGAATCTGGGCAGTTTTTGCCACTTCTATCACCTGCTCTAGTGGTGCATTGGGTTTGGCATAGGCAATATTCTCCCGAATAGTGCCAGAAAATAGTGTCGTTTCTTGAAATACAATCCCAATGTGCGCTCTGAGACTTTTGAGGGTAAAGTCTCGCACATCTCGCCCATCAATGCGAATTGCCCCCTGGGTGACATCATAAAAACGGGGAATCAGGTTCATAATTGTGCTTTTACCAGAACCCGTCATCCCTAAAACGGCAATCAATTCTTTAGGTTTAGTTTCAAAGGAAACATTCTTTAGTGCTTCGGTTGTCGAGCCAGGATAGCGAAAGCTGACATTCTCAAAGGTGATTCTACCACCACACGTTTCAAATGGTACAGCATCGGCGCGATCGCGAATCTCCACCGCCGCATCTACCACTTCGTATACTCTGTGAGCCGAGGCCACAGCTTGCACAATCACAGGTGCAGCAAAGCCTATCAGCAAAATTGGTTGGAGTATCAACACCAAGTAGGAGTTAAAAGCTACCAGTTCACCAATGGAAAACTTACCACCAATTACCCGCGCCCCACCATAGGCAAATACTGCTAGCGTCACCAAATTACTCAATAAAAAGATGAATGGGAAGGTATTACGGATGGCACGAATTGTCTTCATGTTAGCCGTGACTAACCCATCATTAAGTCTTGTATAACGCCCTCTTTCTGCTGATTCTCGCACAAAGGCTTTGACTACTCTGATGCCAATCAGATTTTCTTGTAATACCGCATTCAAGTCACCTAATTGCTCTTGTACTTGTCCAAACAGGCGCTCATTACCAATCACAAACCTTGTCATTAACCAGGCTGTAATCGGTACAACTGTGAGGGTAATCAGAGCCAGTTGCCAATTCATCACTAGCAAAATCACGGCAATACTCAGCAATGTCACCACCGAACTAATGACTTGAATCAAACTAGTACCAATAAAGGTACGAATCTGCTCAATATCATTGGTGACACGGGTTAACAGTTGGGAAGTTTGTGATTGATCATGATAGCTAAAACTGAGATTTTGAATCTGGCTAAAAATCTTGTTGCGTAGGTCATAAGCAACGCCTTGAGATGCTGATTCGGCTAGATAACTCTGACCAAAGTTAAACACACCACGGGCGATCGCTGCAACTACCATCCAGGCAGCACTATACATGACAATTTGTAAATCTTGCTTGACAATACCTTGATCTATTCCCCAACGAAATAGTTGCGGAGTCAAAGCATTAGCTATAGTCAACAACAACAGGCTACCTAAAGCCCCTAGTGAAATCAATCCGTAATTTCGCAAACTCCCTAGTAAACGCGGGATTGCTTGCATTGCCGAATTTTCCTGAAGTTCTGATTGTGGAACCACCAGTATTTACCCTTGATTTCCTCTAAAAATTATCTCTCATAACGGACTTTCATCTCTGGCTGAATTTATCTTGTTCCATAAAAAGTCAGCATTGTGCAGTGATATATCAACAGAGAATTTTTTCCCAAAAAAGTAGTCATCTGCTAAAATAGCCATCAAATAATGACCATAACTACTCTTAGCCATAGGTGCAATTAATTCTCGCAATTGTGCTGAGTCAATATATCCTTGATTGTAAGCAATCTCCTCAATACAAGCTATCTTTAACCCTTGCCTTTCTTCCAGAGTTTGAATAAAATTACTGGCTTGATGTAGAGACTCATGAGTCCCAGCATCTAACCAAGCATATCCTCTTCCCAAAACTACTACTTGTAATTTACCTTGTTTTAAATAAACGAGATTTATATCAGTAATTTCTAACTCATTCCGGGCTGAAGGTTGCAGAGCAGAGGCAATTTTTACCACCTGAGAATCATAAAAATAGATACCCGGAATCACATATTTTGATTTAGGATATTTAGGCTTTTCTTCGATACCAATTACTTTCCCATTAATATCAAATTCAATCACCCCGTAATTTTGAGGGTCTTTCACCTGATAGCCAAAGACTAAACCACCTGTCTTGAGAGTTGTTGCTTGGATTAATACTTCGATTAAGCCATTACCATAAAAAATATTATCTCCCAAAATTAAACATACTGGCTCATCAGCAATGAAATCTTGACCTAAAATAAAAGCTTGGGCCACACCCTCTGGTTGCAGTTGTTCAATATAACTAAACTTTAATCCCCACTGACTACCATCTTTTAAAAGTTGTTGTAACAATGGTAGATCATGAGGTGTAGAAATAATTAAAATCTCTTGAATACCCGCCAACATCAACACAGACAAGGGATAATAAATCATCGGCTTGTCATAAATTGGCATCAGTTGTTTACAAACAACATTAGTTATAGGATAAAGACGTGTACCAGCACCACCAGCTAAAATAATCCCTTTCATATTGCTTGTTTGTGAAAATCTATACTATAACCCTTCTGGCTTTACCTGCATTTCTCACAAAACGGTAGGGGCGGGTTCACAAAGGAAGCTTCAATCATTCACGAATATCTCGTTAACCCGCCCCTACAGCCTCTGGACTTCGGCTTGATAAATTTCGTGATAAATTCGAGTTTAGCGCGGTACATTTCCTTGAGGTTAGGGGCTAGAAATTAGAGACTAGACTATACCTCTATTTTCATAGTTTTGTTTTAGCCATTTTTGGTAAGCTTCTGAATGGACTTGACTTACCCAAAGTGGGTTATGCAAATACCATTCCACCGTTTTTCTTAGACCACTATCAAAGCTTTCTTGTGGTTTCCACCCTAATTCAGTCATAATTTTACTACAGTCAATAGCATACCTGCGGTCATGACCAGGGCGATCTGGAACAAAGGTAATTAAAGCAGAGTAAGAAAAATTAAGTTGGGGAACTAATTCATCAAGCATATAACAAATTTTTTCGACAACGCTTAAATTAGTTTGTTCATTAAGCCCACCAATATTATAAGTCTCCCCAATTTTTCCTTGTTGTAAAATCAGATAAATTGCTGCACAGTGGTCAATAACATATAACCAATCTCGAATATTTTGACCATCTCCATATATCGGTAGAGATTTACCAGCTAAAGCATTGAGAATAATTAAAGGAATCAGTTTTTCCGGAAACTGGAGAGGCCCGTAATTGTTTGAGCAATTTGTAGTTAAAGTTGGCAATCCATAAGTATGATGATAAGCTCTAACAAAGTGATCGGCTGCTGCCTTAGAAGCGGCATAAGGGCTATTAGGTGCATAAGGATTATCTTCTGTAAATGCTGGTTCTTCTAGTTGCAGTGAGCCATACACCTCATCTGTAGATATTTGCAAAAAGCGAAACTGCTTTTGTTGTTCTAACGGTAGTTTTTGCCAGTAAAATCTACTTGCTGCTAATAACTGACAAGTCCCTGCTACGTTAGTTTGCATAAAATCTTGTGGACTGAAAATTGAACGATCCACATGAGATTCAGCCGCAAAATTGATAATAGCATTTGGTTGATATTCTTGTAAAAGATAATTGACTAACTCTAAATTACTAATATCTCCTTGTACAAAACGATAGTTTTTGTCACCTTTAAGTTCTGCTAAATTTTCTAGGTTGCTCGCATAAGTTAGTTTGTCTAAATTAACTATATTTGCCCATTGTAATTTTCTTGCCAAAAGAATAAAATTAGCACCAATAAATCCTGCTCCTCCAGTGACTAATATCGTTGACATATGAACTGCTTATATCCCAGTATTGGTATCATTATGATAGTGTAATAATCTTAGCGATCGCTCACAGAGGATCTTTGAAAAGCGATTAGCTGTGATTTTAGATCCTCTCTTAATCTCCCCTAACCCTTGCTAAAAAAGAAAAAACAACAATTAAAATCCTGATTTGCAGGGGAGTCACTGCCTAGATACTCATGATACTGACATATCTCTCAAGAATTTTATGATTTAATTTACCTATTAAGATATTTTTATACAAAAACAAATTACTGAATCGGTTAAGCTGACAACAGCAGTTTTTATTATCTTAACCATGACCGCTAGTAATCCGACAATTTTAGCTCTAGACTTTGATGGAGTCATTTGCGACGGACTAATTGAATATTTCGAGGTGGCTTGGCGTACCTATTGTCAAATTTGGTCACCAGCTAACAACACACCAACAGATGATTTAGCCTTAAGATTCTATCGCCTCAGACCTGTTATTGAAACAGGTTGGGAAATGCCTGTGTTAATCAAAGCGCTCATAGATGGAATTGCTGATGATCAGATTCTTGGGGAATGGACAAAGATTACTCCCAAGATATTATTAGAGGACAAACTACAAGCCAAAGAAATTTCTACAAAATTAGATAGTTTGCGAGATGAATGGATTACAAAAGACTTAGATGGTTGGCTAAGTTTGCATAGATTTTATCCAGGTGTAGTAGAAAAATTGAAAATAACTGTTGCTAGTGATGTCAAATTATATATTGTCACGACTAAAGAAAGTCGTTTTGTCCAGCAATTATTGCAACAAGAAGGCATAGAATTACCACCAGAAAAAATCTTCGGCAAAGAAGTCAAGCATCCTAAATATGAAATTCTCCGCGAATTGATCAACTCAGCAGATACCAAACCAGTTAGTTTATGGTTTGTGGAAGACAGACTCAAAACATTACAGTTAGTGCAACAGCAACCAGACCTAGAAGATGTGCAGCTTTTCTTAGGAGACTGGGGCTATAATACCCAAACAGAAAGAAAAACTGCCCAAAACGATCCGCGCATTCAGTTATTATCTCTTTCTCAGTTCACTAAAGATTTTTCTGGATGGCTTTGAGGGAGTGATGAGTGCTGAGTAAGGAGTGAGGGAGTGAGGGGTGTAAACAGTGAACAGTGAACGTTTATTAACTGGTAACTGATAACTGATAACTGGTAACTGATTTGGGGTGCAGGGGAGAAGAAGAAATGCTAATGACCATTGACTAATGACTAATGACCATTGACTAATGACCATTGACTATTGACTAAATAATCTATGCTTGACCTGACAAAATTAGCAAGGCAAATGCAGGGTTTAAGTCAGCATCTTTCTCAGGAAGCTGTTGCGAGTCGTCAGCGTCTAGAATTGGCGCAACAGCATTTTAAAAATGCTGCTGATTGTCAACAAGATTTAATTGAACGTCAGGAAAAGTGGCGCGATCGCATTCTCTTTACCAATGCTACCCCCCTTGAGCCACTCAACACTTGCATCGATATTCCCACACCTCCCAAGGTGCATACTGTCATCGCCACCGATGGTTCACAAATCGCTCCCAGTCATCACGAAATCGCTTACTGCTATCTTTTGAATATCGGTAGAGTCGTTCTCCACTACGGACAAAACCGTTACCCCATACTCGATAGTCTCCCAGAGGTGTTTTACCGTCCAGAAGATTTATATCTATCTCGCCAGTGGGGAATTAGAACTGAGGAATGGATGAGTTTTCGCCGCACCGCTAGTGAAGCGACAGTGTTAGCAGAACTGGCTTGTGGTGTACATGAGAATCAATTCAAAATTCAAAGTGACGCTCGCGGACTCGCTAACGCTGCGCTAACAAAATTCAAAATGGAAGAAGGGGATGAGGGGACAGAGGGACACGAAAATAATGATCACTCTTTCCCCCCATCCCCCCATCACCCCATCTCCCCATCCTCACCCCCCCCTACCCTAGCAATGGTAGATGGTTCATTAATCTATTGGTTTTTAGAACAGTTACCTCATGATGCACGCGATCGCATCTTACCCCCAATCTTGGAGGCATGGCAGCAGATGCGCGATGCCCAAATTCCTCTAATGGGCTATGTTAGCGCCTCGCGCAACACCGAAGGGGTAAATTTTTTGCGGTTGATGGCTTGTCCTCATCCAGTACCAGATTGTGCCAGTTATTGCCCAAATCAATTAGAGAAAGTCCCCTGCAAAGTGTTTGAACCGTTGCGAGACACTGCATTATGGATAACTCAACTTAAACCTGGACAACGCAGCCCTTTATGGCGCAGTAATGCTCGAATTTTAGAACTTTATCAAGACCAAACTATATATTTTTGCTATGTCCACGTCGGTACAGAAATTGCCCGGATCGAAGTTCCAGCTTGGGTAGCGCACAATACAGCTATGTTTGACCAAGCGTTAGGACTGATGTTAGCACAGGTACAGAAAGGATATGGTTATCCAGTAGCGATCGCTGAAGCCCATAATCAAGCTGTAGTCAAAGGCGGCGATAAAGCCCGTTTCTTTGCACTGTTAGAAAAACAAATGATTAAAGCCGGTTTAAAAAATATCGGAACTTCCTACAAAGAAGCCAGAAAGCGCGGCAGTATTGCCTAATAAAATTGGTAATTGCTAATTGAGAGGAAATTCTTGCCCATTACCCATGACTTATTACCTATTACCTATTACCTATTACCTATAATCAGCCTTTGCGGAATATGCCCATAGACAAGTTTCAAAACAGTCAGAAACAATCTAGGTGAATCCTCGTCACCGAATATATAACCGCAAAAAACCCCAAAACTATTATGACTCTCTTGCATCAATGGAAATCTGGAGCTGCTGCACTGATGGCAATCACAATTACCACAGGTACTATTGCTCCTATGGTTGCTTTTGCTCCGGCTGCTAATGCCCAATATCGCATTGGACAAAATAGAAGAGTTGCTATTCCCTCAGGTGTGACTTTTCCGGTTAAATATGAGAAAGATAAAGTAATAGTTAGCCGTGGAGAAACTTTGTCTCTCACCTTAAAAATCGCTAACAATATTATTGATAACAATCGGAATGTTTTGATTCCTGCTGGTACTGAAGTTGTGGGACAACTGGAACCTGTCTATTTCAATGGTGACTTCTCTAGAGACAGAGATGATAAAGAAAATGTCAGAGGAGTCCGGTTTGTAGCTAGAGAATTAGTATTTCCTTCTGGTAATCGGCTGAGTGTCAATGCTAATTCTCAAACTGTGACTAGAATTGAAAAAATTAGTAAAAATGATTCTAGTAAAATATTAACCGATGCTGCCATTGGTGCAGGTGCTGCTACAGCAATTTCGTTGATTACAGGTAACCGGAGAATTGAAATTTTAGAACCTCTCGGTGGTGCGGCGGCTGGTGCTTTAGCCAGTGTATTACTACGGAAAAAAGAAGCTGAAGTTTTTGTAATTAGACCAGAGCAAGATTTGCGTCTAGCATTAGCTTCTAACTTAACTGTAGACGTTTATCGCTAATCAGCTAATTTGTGAATCTAGAATATTGCTTTTTGGGCGATCGCTACTCTAACTACAAGTAGGCGATCGCTTAATTTTTGCATCATGACAATTAAGCAATCTGGTAATAGGGAATAGGCTTAAAGGTTTATATTTATTTGCTTTCCCAATCTATCTAGCGATGAATATGCTTTGGAGAAAAATAGCACAAATTGTAGAGGCTTATTTCTTATTTCGCATCATATGATAAGTGATATTACTATTATTATTTACTTGTATTTTGTGATAACAAAATATTCTCTCTGCCCAAAAAAATCATCAAAACTATTTCCAGATATAGATCCAATTGAGAAACTTTTTATTTTATACATTTGTCTATATAGTTAACAGAAGAACAACTAATTGCGTGGAGCGAAAATATATGTTGAATGTAAATCGTTGGCAATCTAGCACAGCTGCAATTATGGCTTTGAGTGTCACAGCCGGAACTGTAGCACCTTTTTTAGTAGCTTCTCCCTCTTTTGCTCAAACTACTTTTTCTGATGTTTCTGCTAACTATTGGGCAGCTCAGTTTATTCAAGAATTATCACAGCGAGGTATCATTGCTGGTTTTCCTGATGGTTCATTCCGCCCTGAAGAAGCTGTAACTCGCGCCCAATTTGCAGCTATGGTAAATAAAGCTTTCCAAAAAGCACCAGAACGGCAAGGTATTAATTTTGTAGACGTACCCGGCAATTATTGGGCATCAAGCGCCATTCAGCAAGCCTATACGATTGGTTTCCTCTCAGGATATCCCGGCAACCGCTTTGAGCCTAACCAAGCCATTCCTCGGCAACAAGTTTTGGTTTCCTTAGCCAACGGCTTAGAATATACCGCTAGCAGTAACGTTGAAGGTACTCTGCAATACTTTAACGACGCTGTGAACATTGCTAGTTACGCCCGTAGCCCCATAGCCGCAGCCACTGAGAAGAAAATAGTGGTCAACTATCCCAATGTTAAGTTTTTAAACCCCACCGCCACCGCTACAAGGGCGCAGGTAGCAGCCTTTATCTATCAAGCCCTAGTGAGTTCTAATCAAGCTGCGGTGATTAATTCACCCTACATCGTCGCTACTCAACCCACTACACCAACCACACCCACAGCTGTCACCATCCCCCAAGGGACAGTTATCCCGGTGAAATACGACAAAGCTGAGAAAATCTTAGTCACTAAAGATGAAACAGCACCTTTGACACTGACAGTAGAGCAAAATGTAGTCACTCAAGAAGGTGTTGTGGTGATTCCGGCTGGTAGTCAAGTGATTGGGCAACTCAAACCAGCCAAAGGTGGTTCTCAATTTGTAGCGGAGAAACTAGTTTTAACTAACGGTCAAGAGTATCAAGTTAACGCCACTTCCGAAGTCATCAGCAAAACAGAAACCGTCAAAAAAGGTACAAGCACTGGGGCAATTCTCAAGAACACAGTCTTGGGTGCTGGTGCGGCGGCGGCAGTATCTGCTGTTACAGGCGATCGCGCTATTGCTACAGAAGAAGTCTTAGGTGGTGCGGCAATTGGCGGATTAATTGGTTTATTCTTTGGCAGAAATAGTGTTGACTTAATTGCGATCGCACCAAATACTGATTTACAAATGACAATTAATCAAAATCTCTTAGTTTCTTTGAGATAGTCCATACTTTTCGGGAATTCAAGTCATTAGTCACCTGACGCAATAATTATTGCCACTTAAAAAGCAGGCAAGGGAAAAACCCTTGTCTTTTGCTTTGTGCAGTAAATAGTCAATATAATTTTCAAAGGATGCTAATCAAAAGTAATTAAAAACTTGGTCATATAGACATCTGTGTAGCCGGAGTTTCTCAAGCAGGTGAGTATGCAAACTGTAATTACACGTGAAAGAGTCGAGTTGCCACCTGGCACAGTTGTGCGGATGTTGGGATCATGGCAAGATTATCAACAACTAAGTCAGCAACTGGAAGATCGCTGCACCCCTCGCATTAAATATAGACCTGGAGAGATTTTATTAATGGCCCCGCTACCGGAGCATGGAAGAGATGCCAGCCTGCTAGCAGATATTGCTAAGGTGTTGTTGGATCATTTAGAGCAAAGATACGATTCATTTACGCCTATTACCATGAGCTTGCCTCAAGTTAGCGGCATTGAGCCTGACTTTTGCTTTTATATTGAAAATTGGCAGTCGGTAGTTGGTAAAAGCCGTATCGACTGGCTCAATGACCCTCCACCAGATTTAGTCATTGAAATAGATGTTACTAGCTATACTAGTATTGATGACTATCTCCCTTATAAAGTGCCAGAAGTTTGGCTGTTAAAGAATAAGCAGCTATTAGTTTATCGGTTGCAGGGTGAAAATTATGTAATTACAGAAAGCAGCTACTGCCCTAACGTCAGAGAAATAGTGCAGCAATGCCTGCAAATCGCTAATGAGCAAACAACAAGTGAGGCGATTCGGTGGTTAAGGAACCTTTTGCGTAATAGCATTGTTTAATCAAAAAACAATACTTTTTGACTAATAACTAATTGGCAACCAGATAATAAATGTCGTCCCTGGTGCATGGGTTGAAGCGGACTGAGAGTTAATTGCTGGGCTGAAAACTGCTATTTCGCCTTGCATCTGCTCAATTAATTGTTTAGCGATCGCTAGCCCTAAACCTGTGCCAGGAATTTCTGTTTGCGCTTGTACACCCCGGTAATGTCTTTCTCCAAGGTGCGCTATGTCTTCTGGGGGAATGCCTGGGCCAGAATCACTAATAGCAATTCCTTGAAAATTCGGTTTTTCTTGCCCTGCTTGAAGATAAATTTTCCCACCTGGAGGAGTGTATTTTAAGGCATTATCGATGATATTGCTTAATACTTCTTGTAAGGCTTTAGTATTGACCCTAACTAACGGTAAATTTTGGGGAATTACTGCTTTTAATTTAATATTTCTTTCTTGGGCGATCGCTTTGGCTGATATTAACAATGGTGTTAATAAATCAGCAATTGAGCAATCAGTAACTTGCTCTCCTGTGCCTGGTAATAATAAGGCTGGTTTAGTTTCTTTTTGCACAGTTGCTTCTACAAACACTTCGTTTTCTGGTAAAGCAATTGTGGCTAAATCTGCTTCTGTCCAGTCAATCACTTGATCAAACTTTTGCAGCAGTTCTTTGAGGCGATCGCTTTCTCTGACGATATTTTCTCCCACAGTCCGATTGGGATCGCCTGGACGTAGTCGTTTGATTAGGAGTTTACCAAAAGTCCGCAATGCTGTTAACGGGTTACGGAACTGGTGCAGTAAATTATCTAATAAATCTCGCTGTTGTTCTTGGAGTATTTGCTGCTGATGTAGTTGGTGTTGTAACCATGCCCGACGTTGATCTAAGATACAGGCGATCGCCAATGTTTGCCCTACCTTGTGAATTTGTCCTTGCTCCTGTTCATTCCACGGGCGATCGTCTCTACTCGTCACCAATAATCCCATCATCATCCCCTCATGGACTAAAGGTAAAACAATTTGGTGTCCATCCAGCAAATACTCTGGAGGAGATGGTTTCTGATCATCTGCTGAATTTGTGACTGGTGATGGTGTCAATAAACTTCCCGGCTGTTGAGGTAGCAGCATTAATTGTTGGCGTGCTGTTATCTCAACCATCTCCCCTTCTGGTGATATGAGTGCTGTCTCTGGGTAAACTGCTACAGGAATCAGTTTAGCCTCCCCTGTAGGCGACTCCACCAATTCTTGAGTTAAATAAACGACGCTTAAAGAGGCTCCTAGCCCTTGAGTCAGTAGTGCTATTTGCTCTCGACATAGAGCCACAAAATCCGAACTAGCAGACATTAACATTTTTCAGCTCTTGCTCAGGATCACGGGATTTGAGGGAAGATAAAAGCAGGTACTCTATTTTCCTCATTTATTTCATAAAGCTTAACTAAATCTCGGAAATATTGCCTTTCACCAAAAATTTCTTACCAATTTACTTTTGATTTATCTACCGCCACTAGTAATATTTTTGTCGTATCAAAAGTTAAAAAACTATTGATCTTTTGAACTAGAACTTATATAATTACGACGGATTTTGTAGCTATCACTACAATCTATAGCTTGAAAGAGGAGGAAAATAGGTTGGCAAGAAGACGGAAACGGAAAAGTCGTCGTCGCCAGGAAGGACGACGCATTCTAGAACACGTGCCTCAATATAGCATCGAAAGCGGCGAAGAGAAACCTGTGACAGCAGCCAGAAAATTTATTCAAGCTGAAGGGATCTTGCCACCAGCGTTGCTACTCGTAAAGCGAAACGAACACACTACAGACCGTTACTTTTGGGCAGAGAAAGGACTATTTGGCGCTCAATACGTTGAAGAAAATCATTTCTTGTTCCCCAGCCTGCGAGTACTGGAATCTCCCGCAGGTGTAGAACCAGTGGCAGTAGGTAGTCGCTGAATTACAAATGGTTTCTGACGTTTTGAGTGTGCCTACTGACAATCATTTAACTGGCAAATATTATCAGTTTATGCAAAATTTCCATTTTTTTTAAGTTTGTCATTGATTTGTCAGTAAAGGTGGTAATCCCAGTAATCAGCAAGTTACCTCTCAACCAACTAATTTAGTTTGTTTGGGTTGATTTCTAGTCTGATGATGTGGAAGATAATCAAAAGAAAGCAAAAACACCCAAAAGTGAGAGTTAATTTGTACTTTCCTCCTGTGGATTGTCCAGCAAGCTCTGTTGACACAAAGGTTTTCCCTACGGCGTTGTGTCGTAGGGAAAAACGCTAGTACAGACGGTATGGGTAAAAGTAAAGGGCTAAAAAAGTAAAATATTGAGGATTTTAGCCGCTTTGTACTGGTGATTCTGCTGGTATCCAGCGAAACTTACTCGGCAGATTTTAATTGCAATACTCTTTGTAGCTCGCTCAGTTCGTCTCTATGACCTACCACAGTGATTTTACTCAAAGAGCGCTCTTGGGTAGTTTGAGATTCTAGCTTCAGCAAAACCTTTTCGAGCCTACCTGCCTTTTTCCAGTAGAAAATACCGCTTAAAGGTGACAGTAATATAAGTACCAAAAAAATATTGCCAAGATCGGGGAACAACAAAGATAGAACTAGAGACAGACAAGTTAGACCAGCAGCAGCTAGGACTGTTAAAAACACAGCTAGAAATATGCTTGGTTGCACCAACCCTTGGAAAGTTACTTGGTTTTGTTCCTGGTTTACCTCTGCCACTTGGTAAGACCGAGAACGAAAATAATCCTGTAACTGTGGCATGAAGACTGCTTCGTCTTGCTCCGATATCAGTTGCGCTGTTTCTATCCGGTCTTTAGTGGAGGCACGAATAAAGAAAACTAGCCCAACCGATAACAGTATAGTGAGTAGCAAAGTTGATGGCAGAATAGCAGTATCCATAGGTGATGGTGAATATTGGACTTGAGAAAACTTAATCTTTACTAATTATTTATTAATTTGTCCTCCCCCAATGTAATTTTGCCAAAGTTGAGCTAAATCCTGTGCTTGCACTTGCCATTCTGGAGAAACTTGGTACATCCGCCTTGGTCTTCCTCGGCCTTCGAGCTTTTTCCAATACCCATTTATGGCTCGGTTGTCTTCTAAAAATTTAATCGCACTGTATAGCACAGTATCTGACAGCCGATAGGTAGGATGTTCAGTTTCTAATTGTTGGATTAACTCAGTTCCGTAAGATTCACCTTGTAGTAAAACATACAGAATATAGCAAATCGCTAATTCCTGGCAGAGGTAAGTTGGCGGAGGATTCTCAAAGAATTGATATATATCCTCAAGTTTCATAAGTTAGTTAATGGCTAAAAGTATTTCTCAGTTGAAATCTAATTTTTGTAGTCAGTATATAGTAATACTCGCTTCCGAGTAAGTATATAGCGCTACTTAGGCAGAATTTCCCAGGTGTAAAAACACATAAAGACCCAGACTGTTGAAAGTGTGGGACGAACAGCAAAATCTGAGGAGAGCTGGATTCAGCACTCCCTGCAAGCTCTAATGAGTGTGGTGAGGAGCAATGAAGATAGTGGTTGTACCTCTATCTTGGTGTTGAGTAATGCTAAGTGAGTATAGAGCTGCTTAAACGTTAAGATGCCATCGAAGAAATTTTACAGGTAAAACGCTGTTTTGTCTGTAACTCTGTAAAAGTTCATCAATACTTTTTTTAACAGAAAGTATACCAGTAATAAAGATAGGACTTACGCACTCAACCAAGAAATCCTTCTGAGGGTGGTCAATAGTCCATAGTCCATAGTCAAAATCAAGTTTTTTTTGGACTGTTGACTATTGACAAAAAAGTCAGAAAATTTGGTGACACGGCGTAAGTCTTATAAAGATACTATTTGAGAGCAGCGCCAAGCCGACAGCATGGGTGTATGATTTTTGTGGCGATCGCCTTTTTGTATTATGTCACCAAACCCTGAAGCTCCTTCCTCCTCTAATCTCCGTACAATTGCCCAAACTTTTCGCCTCACTGGCTGGATTAGCTTTTGGATTCAGCTAGTACTAGGTGTAATTTCGGGAATTATTGTTCTGCTATTTGCGATTTTTAGTCAAAGAGCTGGTAGTCCTAATAACAATCCGGGAACTGGTTTTGGGGTATTTTTAGCAGTATGTGGATTAGTCATTCTTGGTGCAGGCATCTATTTAGCCTACCGCTACACCAGGATAGGTAATCAACTGCTCTCATCCAACCCTAGTAACCGTCCCCGCAAAGCTGAGACAATACAAATCTTACGCATGGGACTATGGATCAACTTGGGGGGAACACTGGTGACATTATTAGGAGCGCAGGCGATCGTTGGTACACTGGTAGCCAGATCCATATCACCTCAAGCCATAACCACCCAATTATTTGACCCTACCCGCATCATTAGCGGTTTAGATATGTTGGTAGTACAAGCAAACACCAACACTGTTTCTGCCCACTTTGCCGGGCTTGTAGCCTCACTGTGGCTAATCAATCGCATCAATCGCCCGTAAAATAGCAGGCTTGGCTTTTCTCTCCGTGTCTTCTCTGCGAGACGCTTTGCGAACGTGCCTCTGTGGTCAAAACTAACTGAAAATTTTATCCTCTTTTTAGACTTATGTCTTTTTCCATCAAAATGAAATTTCCAGTTCCAGCCAGCCAAAATTAATATATGCTGAATTCTAATGTGTTAACTGTATTGGTAAACAAAATTCTAAGCTAAAGACTGAGAAAAATTTGTGCTGGATATTAAGCAAATACGGGAAAATCCCCAACTAATTCAGGAACGGTTGGATAGTCGCAGTGGTAAGTATGATATTCAACCAATATTGCAGTTAGATAAGCAACAACGAGAATTGGAGATGAGTCGTAGTCAACTCCAAGCTCGGAGTAATGAAATTGGTAAACTCGTTGGGCAGAAGGTAAAATCAGGTGTCAACCCTCAAGACTCAGAAATTCAAACTCTGCGGGATGAGGGTAATGCTGTGAAAGCTCAACTGAGCGAACTAGAACCACAAGAAAAAGAACTCAAAGCAGAAATAGAAAGACTATTACTCGCAATTCCCAATTTACCCAGCGAATTTACACCTGTTGGTAAAAGTGAGGAAGAAAACGTAGAGGTGCGCCGTTGGGGCGATGAGTACATACCCCAGCATCCAAATATCTTACCCCACTGGGAAATCGGCGAAAAGCTGGGTATTCTCAACGTAGAGCGTGCCGTAAAAGTTGCTCAAAGTCGCTTTGTCAACCTGATAGGGGCTGGTGCGGCTTTAGAGAGGGCATTAATTCACTTCATGCTGACAACACAAACTCAAGCTGGGTATGTAGAAGTCAGTCCACCACTTTTAGTAAATACTGATTCTTTAACAGCCACAGGTCAGTTACCTAAATTTGCGGAAGAAAGCTTTAAATGCGCTGATGATGATTTGTGGCTAATTCCCACAGCAGAAGTTCCGCTAACGAACTTATACAGAGAAGAAATTCTCGCGGCTGAAGACTTACCAATTTATCACTGTGCGTATACTCCCTGTTTCCGTCGGGAAGCGGGTAGTTATGGGCGGGATATGCGGGGATTAATTCGCTTACATCAATTCAACAAAGTGGAGTTGGTGAAATTTGTTCATCCCAGTAGTTCCTTTGATGAGTTGGAAAAATTGGTAGAAAATGCCGCAGCGATTTTACAAGCTTTGCGTTTGCCTTACCGAGTCATCAATTTATGTAGTGGTGATTTAGGTTTTTCCTCGACTAAAACCTACGATTTAGAGGTTTGGCTACCGTCTTCTGGTAAGTACCGGGAAATTTCTAGCTGTTCCAATATGGTAGATTTTCAAGCGCGACGAGCTGATATTCGGTTTAAAGAGGCTGGCAAGAAAGGTACTCAGTTTGTGCATACCCTCAACGGTTCTGGCTTGGCTGTCGGACGGACAATGGCAGCTATACTGGAAAATTATCAACAGCCTGATGGCAGGGTATTGATACCGGAGGTGTTGCAACCCTTTTTAGGGAGAGAGGTTTTATAGCAATTTCTAAGAAAAGTAGGTTGGGTTGAGCGATAGTGAAACCCAACAAAGTCCTAAGAATGTTGGGTTACGCAAAGCCTCCAACCAACCTACAGCCAATACTACTTCAACTATTTTTATGTTTAATATTACTAATTGTTTGTAATAATTGATTTGCTGTATAAGGCTTAGATAAAAATGCGTGTACACCCATTTTATGAGCAGTGTTTACTTTATCTGTAGTGGCTAGTCCACTCACAGCAATAATTTTGACTTGAGGATTAATTTTTTGTAACGTCTTAATAGTAGTTAATCCATCCATTGATGGCATCACCATATCTGTTAAAACTAGAGATATTTCATGACGATGTTCTGCATATAAAGCTATGGCTTCAATGCCATCGCTAGCTGTAATGGCTTTGTAATTATGGCTTTCTAAAGATGTTTTAGTAATATCTCTAATGGCGGCTTCATCATCTACAACTAAAATTAATTCTCCATTTCCTGAAGGTAAGTTTAATTCTGCTTCTTCTAAGGTTTCTTTTGCTTCTTGTGCAGGGAGATATATTTTAAATTGGCTACCTTTTCCTTCTTCTGTGTGGACGTTGATAAAACCGCCATGACTTTTAATAATACCTAGTACAGTTGAAAGACCGAGTCCTGTACCTTGACCGAGTTCTTTAGTAGTAAAAAATGGTTCAAATATTCTATCTAATATTTCTGGACGAATACCAGTTCCGGTATCAGTTACAGTAATTACCACATAGGGGCCTATTTTGGCATCCAGATTCATTCTGGCGTAGTTTTCATCAACTAAGAGATTTTCACTAATAATTTTTAGCTCTCCACCTCTGGGCATGGCATCACGAGCATTGACACACAAATTCATCAAGACTTGATGTAATTGAGTCGCATCACCAGAAACAGTCCAAAGATTTTGAGGTGATTGAGTAGTCACTTCAATTGATTTGGGAAATGTTTCTTTAATTACCTGCTGAATTTCTGTGATTAAATGCTTTAATTGCAACAGAGTGCGTTCACCTTCAAGACCACGAGTAAAAGACAAAACCTGCTTAACTAAATTAGCTCCACGTTTAGCATTAGTAATTAATATAGGTAATATTCGGCGCGATCGCTCATCTTGAATTTGTGATTCTAAAAGTTGAGCTGTCATTAAAATGGGAGCAAGGACGTTGTTGAGATCATGAGCAATTCCACTGGCTAGTGTACCGATACTTTCTAGTCTTTGGGCGCGGAGAAATTGCGCTTCTAGTTGTTTTTTTTGGGTAATTTCCGTGTTGACAACTAGAATAGATTGAGGTTTGTGTCCAAATTCACGTACTAATGTCCAGCGACTTTCGACAATAATTTCTCTACCAGATTTAGTTATTTGATATAATTCTCCCTTCCAAGAGCCATTTTTTATCAATTGTGTAAGTGCTTTTTGTAACAAAGATATATTTTTTTCTTGCCAAAGTTCTTGAGTTTTACGGCCAGTTGCGGCTTCTGGTGTCCAACCGTAAAGTAACTGTGCTGCTTTGTTCCAAAATAAAATTTGCTGGTCTAAATCTTGTACAAAAATGGCATCGTTAGCCACATCAAGTAAAGCTGCTTGGGCGCGGATTTGTTGTTCTGTTTGCTTACGTTCAATAGCATAACGAATAGAACGCTCCAAAAGAGGTGCATTCAATTGACTTTTTTCCAGATAATCGGCTGCTCCTGTTTTCATGGCTTCTATGTCTATTTTCCAGTCTCCTTGACCAGTGAGCAAAATGATCGGAGATTTGCAGCCATGAGCAATAACTTCGCGTAACAGTTCTAAACCACTGTGAATTCCTAGACGGTAGTCTATCAGATATATATCATGTTGGTAATGAGCGATCGCTTCCTTCGCCGCCTCATAATTATCTACCCATGCCAACTCACAACTAGCTACCCGAAACTCACTGAACCAATTCCGCATCAAAAGATAATATTTTTCGTCATCGTCAACTAAAAGCACTCTGATTGGACTTTTGTCCATTGCTTCCTCCTGTGGCTTCTAGTGGCAGTTTCCCAACTTCAAACTATATTTTCTTTGTCTTCACGGCTTTAACCCAAAAGACAAATATTGCCCAAGGATGAAAAAATTAACATCCCAATTGTAGATATGACATATATCTTCCTCAGCCTCTAAATATTGTCAGGACAATATCGGTAGCTTGTTGCATATGACAATTGATTTTTCATGGCTGCTATCACCCCTAGTTCATCCTTTACAGGTGGACGAATGTCTACAAAATTCTCCGTAGCTAAGGTGTATAGATAGTAAAAATCAATCAACTATGTTGATGAAAGCAGACTATAATTTTGCATATTTTTTGTCAGGAACTACAGGGTTGATTTGGTAAATATCACGTATGTTATTGCTTTAAGTACCAAAAAGCTGTGATCTGTGTCATAGGTAGGGATAAAAATCTAGCTTTGGGCTACCAATTTCCAGAACTAATAGCCAATTAACTCTACTGCATCTCTATCATCCCAATCTTGCAGATAAACCTTCACTACCTCTTCTTTGGCTGTGGGTAGCTGCTTGCCAATAAAATCGGGATGAATTGGTAATTCTCTATGACCCCTATCAACTAACACAGCTAAACGAATTAGCTCTGGTCTACCGTACTCAGTGACAGCATTCAACGCAGCGCGAATCGTGCGCCCTTTGAAAATCACATCATCTACTAACACCACTGTTTTCCCTGTCAAGTCAAAAGGGATGTTAGTTTTTGCTGGAGTTCGCAACCCGATTTGGTCGAGATCATCTCGATAAAAGGTAATGTCTAATGCTCCCACGGCAACATTAATACCTTCCAGTGTCTCAATCTGCCGGGCTAACAATTCAGCTAACGGCACACCCCTAGTATAAATACCGATAAGTGCTAGTTGTGATAAATCACGTGTTCTTTCCACAATCTGCGATGCTAGACGTGTTAAAGTCCGACGGAGGTCTTCTGGGGAAAGGATTTCAACTGTTTTGGCAGGTGTAGCCATAGAGGGGGGCTGGGGAGAGGGGAGGAGGGGGAGAGGGGAGGGGAGGGGGGGAGAGGGGAGGAGGGGGAGAGGGGGCTACAGTGTACACACATCTCTAGGCTCAATACGAAATGTTATCTGATCCCCCTAAATCCCCCTTAAAAAGGGGGACTTTAAATCTAATTCCCCCCTTTTTAAGGGCTAGGGAGGATCAAAACGTTTTTGGACAACTTTATAAGACTTGTGTGTACACCGTAGGGGAGAGGGGGGGGAGGAGGAGAGGGGGGAAAGAGTAATCAAGAATTTTTTTCTTGTCTCCTTGTCCCCTTGTCCCCTTATCCTCTTGTCCCCTTGTCCCCTGTCTCCTTGTCCTATACTCATTAACTAATTGTTTAAAGTAACAAGAGGATGATGATTGCTATCCCTAGCCAGAGCCAAAAGCAATATCTAGTTAGTTGCAAAGCAGTGTAGATATGATTTGGGGTGATGGGATAGATGGGATCTCCTAAAAGTGGTTTTTGCTTGGCTATTCCACGATACCAGTTTGTTCCTCCCATCTGCACACCCAAGATAGCAGCGTAGACGCATTCACTCCAACCAGAGTTAGGACTAGGATCAGCGATCGCATCTCGACGACAAACTTGCCATACATATAAAGGTTTAGTTGAGATCAATCCTAATGTGAAGACGGTGAGACGACAAGGAAACCAAGTCAAGCCATCTTCTAGCCGCGCACTAAACCAGCCTAAATATGTATAAGGTGCTTCTTTGTAACCCACCATAGAATCAAGGGTGCTACTAGCTTTATATGCTAAAGCCAGAGGAACTGCCCCTACTCCTGGGAGAAATGCACCCATAACAGCATAAAACAAAGGAGCCATTACCCCATCAACAGCATTTTCTGTAACTGTTTCTAGAATAGCCCGCAAAATTTCTGCTTCTGAGAGATTGTGTGTATCTCGACCAACATATTGACTCAAAGTTTGGCGGGTAGTTAACAAATCTCCCTTAGCCAAAGGTTGCAGAACATCAACGGCGGCATTATGCAAACTTCTCAAAGCAAAACAACTGGCTAAAAGAATACTTTGAACCACAATTGCTAAAAGTGGATTTAACCATTGAGCCATCTGCACTATTAAGTAGCCTATCCCGCCACTACCTATGATTAAAATTAGTGCTAGCATAACTCCTGCTAACCTCTGTGTGTAAGAGTGGTGAGACAATTGCCCAAAAAATTTACTCAGGGGAGAGATTACCCACCCCATAACTTGTACTGGATGAATCCAACCCCAAGGATCACCAATTAAGTAATCTAAAATGGCGGCAATGATCAAAACAAGAACTGATGTCACCTTTATATCGCTGCTAATAACTAATGACCAATGACCAATGGCTAAACCACAAAATTTGCTTCTTCTCCCAAAGACGCTTGCCAGCTGCGAGCATCGTAATATAAATCTGCCAGAGTAATACTGTACAACGCTTCTTTGAGTTTTTGGTTAAGTCTTTGCCAGAGGCTAAATGTTACCCAATCTTCTGTTTGTGCTGGGGTTGGGGTGTGGTGAGGTAAGTGAGTAATGGTTTCGCCCACCGCCTCTAAAATTTGTCCTATGGATATTTTGGCTGGTGCTTGTGCAAGTTGATAACCACCAACGCTACCGCGAGTTGATGTGACTAATCCAGCACGACGCATTTCTATTAGTAATTTTTCTAGGTATGGTGCGGGGATATCTTGACGTTTGGCGATCGCTTTTACAGATGCAGGGCCATAACTCGGCTGTAAACTCAAGTCAAGCAATGCTTTGACACTATAGTGTCCTCTGGTAGTTAGTTTCATTTTTTCAGTTGTTAGTTGTCAGTGATCAGTTGTTTTCTCATGACTAATGACCAAGGATCAGTTTTACTTATCATTTTGCTGGCGAATGATCAATCTGACTGAGTTAACAACTTTTTGGCATCACTTTAAAAAACTTAAATAAACATATAGGACTTACGCACTCAACCAATAAACCCTTCTGAGGGTGGTCAATAGTCAATAGTCCATAGTCAATGGTCAAAATCAAAGTCCTAATAGTTTAGCAGTGATTCATTAACTATATATAGTGATGGGAATTTTCTAAATTAGATTGTTTAGCAAATATTGGTAATTGTCTAACAATTTTGCCTATGAGTGTAATATACTTGGCTAGGCTGAGATAAAAACTAAAGGAGATTGTTCCTATTAGCTCAACGTCAGCTAAAATAAAATCGATTCAACTACTATAACCATTGATTTTTGACCTAAGTTGATGCCTAAACAGAAAAAAATTGAACCCCTCGTCGGTGAAGATCTGCTCAGAAAAGTCAAAGAGCTAGAAAACCTTAGCAAAGAAGAAAAAGCCAAGCAGTGTGGCTACTATACCGTTACCAAAAATGGTATAGAGCGTGTCAATATGATGAAATTCCTCAATGCCCTAATTGATGCTGAAGGCATTCAATTGGACAGCGCTCCCAATGCCAACGGACGTGGAGGACGGAGCGCCAGCTATAGAATTAGTGTGCAATCAAACGGTAACTTATTGATTGGTTCAGCCTACACAAAACAGATGAATCTCAAACCTGGAGATGAGTTTATCATCACTTTAGGCAAGAAGCATATTCGTCTCAAACAACTAGATGGAGAGGAACGAGAAGCCCTAGAAGCCGCAGAAGCTACAGCATAACAGGTAGTCAATAGTCCACACTCAAGAGTCAAGAGTCAAGAGTAATCACCATTGACGATGAGCAGGACTAACAATTAAAAAAAATATCCAACTTGTAAGGTGTGTTACGCTTTCGCCTAATGCAGCGCACTCATGAAAATTATCAGAGTGCGCTACTTTGGTAGCCTAACCTAAACGTTAACATGGGATAATTTATTTTTTTGTCTCCTTGTAACCAATGACTATTGACTACTGACTAATGACTAATTGATAAATTGCCTTACGTGTAGCTGCTAAGTTGCACGTTAAGGCAATTTGTTCTCGATCTAACAAACCTAAAATACGCTCATGATTTTCTCTGGCTACCACTGGTAATTGATGCAAACCTCTCAATGCCATGCGATCTAAAGCTTCAGACAAAGGTTCATCACGCCAAGCATAAAGGATGTCTTTTGTACAGATATCAATGATAGTTTGGCTGGCCAAATCACTCTGAGTTTCAGTAGTAGAGTTGGAGTGATTTTGCCATAGGGAAAGAACCCGATTCAAGTCTTCCAGAGAGAGAATACCAACTAATTGTTCCTCCTCATTAACTACTAAAGCACTGCGAGTGCGATCGCGGATCATTTCCATCGCTGCATCTAACACTGCCAAATTTGCCGACAGCTTTTTCGGACAAGAAAGCATCGCATCTTCTACCAAAATTTGCTGCAAAATTTCTACCTTTTCATCTTTCAATTCCGAAAGACCAATTTGTTGTAGGTTGGAATTGGAATTAGAATTAGGCTTAATTCTCTCTACCAGCCACACACTTAAACCCACAGCTGCCATCAAAGGTAAAACAATCCGGTAGTCGCGGGTGAGTTCAAACAGCATCAAAATCGAGGTTAACGGCGCTCTGACACTCCCAGCCAGTACAGCTGCCATCCCCACCATTGCGTATGCTGGAGGCGCTGCCATATATGGACTAATCCCTGGAGCAATGAGGGTGAGAATTTTGGCGTAAGCTGAACCAAAAGAAGCACCCAGAAACATGGCCGGTGCAAACAACCCCCCCACAAAACCACTACCCGCACTAACTGCCGTCATCAGCAGCTTTAGTACTAGCAATATCACCAACAAAGTCAAAGAAAATTCCACATCTTGCAGCATCGCTTGGACTGTGCCATAACCAATGCCCAAAACTTGCGGAAATTGTAAAGCCACTAACCCCACAATTACACCACCGATGATGGGATGAATGGGATTGGGGATTTTTCCGAAAAAGTTCAAACCAGGAACAGAACCTGCAAAGCAAGCTTTAGCCCAACTAATTGATTGTTTATAAGCCAGAGAAACCAAACTAGCCCCCAACCCCAAGCCCAAATACAAAGGCAACTCCATCAAACTCCGGACTTGGTAAGCAGGTAAAGCAAAAGCAGGTTGCGCTCCCAAGCCAATTTGCGCAATCAACGCTGCGACTACAGCAGCTAGCAGCACCACACTCACCGCAGAAGTAGCAAAAGATGTAGCCCCCATCACTACTTCTAGGGCAAAAAATACTCCAGCAATGGGTGCATTAAATCCTGCCGCTAATCCCGCCGCCGCACCAGCACCCAACAATAAACGCTGGCGTTCTTGCGATACCTGTAAAATTAATGACAACAACATCCCAAAATTAGCGCCAATTTCCACACTCGGCCCTTCTGGTCCCAAAGAAGCGCCACTGCCTAAAGAAACAGAAGCCACTAACATTTTGGTGACAGGACGTAGTTGTCGTTTGATTTCTGCGCCTTCAGAAGCAGCAATGAGCGAAGATAAACCAGGGCCAAAGTCTTGAGTCCGCCAGCGCATCAAGCCCACAATTAATCCACCCAAAATGGGGACACACGCTAAAGTCCAACCACCCCAAGCACCTATTATCCCCATCAAATTTTCCAGCATGAGATGGTGAACCAGTTCGATTAAATAGTGAAAAGTTACCACCCCCATACCAGTGCCACCGCCAATAAGTACGGCTAAAAATAACACAACGGTTTCTGGGGATAGTTGAAAACGGTTAATGAGATGTCTTAGGCGAGCAGAAGGTGTAGGAAAAGCAGGTAGTTCCGTTACCTTCCTCAAATCGGTGGGAGGCAGGAGAGTCATTGCGAGACGGGGTAAATGTAAGAAAAAATTTAAATTTTTATCTGTTACTTCTCATTGTGAGACATTATTTATCAACCAGACAAGTCAAAAATCAGAGTTTGGGGTAATTGGTTGAGCCTGTGGTTTAATAGCCTGGCTTACCCACAAGCTAGTGATGTGGAAATTTACGAAGCTTTAGTTAAAAAAAATTTTGCATGGCAAAACTTTGTTGAAGATAATGGTTAAATGAGATAGTTGATAGTCAATGGTCAACTTTTAATGGCAAGGTATAGATAGTAATTCTCTTCTCTAGAAGCAAGAGGATAGTCTTCACTAAATCAGTGGATACACTAAAAAATAAGCCAAACACAAGAGCCATACCTGCTTAAATCTAGCTATACTCGTGTGTGTTGCGATCGCTGATTCATCCTTTGTAGGGATACAACTGTGTGTGATTTCACGTTGCTGTCATACAACAGTAGCAACTCTACTAAGTGTGTTTGGGGAATTCAATATGGGTATTCTTATATAGAGCGAGTAAAGGGACTAGGCGGAAGAGGTAGATGAATTCACACACCTTTGATAATCATTACGTTACTTGCCCAATTTGCCAAAGACACGCTAAGGCAAGACCAATTAAAACTTACATTGGTTTATTTACTTGTCCGTATTGCCAGGAACGAGTAGTAGTATGCCAAAGCGGTCATTATGTTCGTGATCCATTTGCTTTGAACCAGATACTTATCTGTTCAGCACTACGTCGTCAAAGCAGTCCTCTAGCTAGAATTATTAGAGATTTTATCCTGTTTAAGCGCCCTTTGCTAGCCTTAGCTGTAGGCAGTGCCGTTTTCTTTAGCTTTATGGTAGTTACTCAACAAGGAACTAGTTATAGTCCACAAATGAATACGGGGACGGAAGAGGTGAAGTAGGGATTGGTCATTGGTCATTGGTCATTGGTTATTGGTAAAGATTTATTCTTTACTTACTCTCTATTACCCATTACCCAATCCCCAATCCCCAATCCCTATAACCGATTAGTCTCTTTGGTAATTAATTGCCAGCCTTCGGTTTCAGCTAGTAGTTTAATTGAGTCTAGTTGGAGATTTTTGGCGGTAGATGAGTTAATTAGGAAGTAGGGTTGTCTGTTGTAGCGCCAGTAATGTTGCAGTTCCTTAGTAGATGCTGGGATAATGTAGCGATCGCTATAAAAATCCAATGAGGGGCGATGATGGGGATAAGATGTGTAAATCTTTTTCACGCCTGGATTAACTTTCTCAATCATGGCGGCTACAGGTTTGACGGGATATGCTTCCCATAATTCCCACACCCAGTAATTAGATTTCATTAAGAGTACTAGGGAAATATAGCTACCCCAAAACAAAATCCTCAGAAATTGTCCATCACCTCTTTCTGCTAAGATTGCCGCTAAAGTCATCGTCAAAGCTACGGCAGCAAAGATTACCTGTAAGTCGGTTTTAGGGGTTGTCACCCAACTAGAGTAAATGCTGGCGGCAGAAGCTACTACTGCTAATCCGGAAAAGCCAGCTACCCAAGCACGGGGATAGGTTGTTCCTAATGGGGTATTTTCTATCTCTGCTAGCTGCACACCAAAAGCTAAAGCTAGACTGGGATAAAGAGGAATGACATACCACGAAAGTTTAGCACTCATTAAAGAAATGAGTAGTAAATAAACCCCAAACCATACGAGTACTAATCTTGTCCAACTGAGATTACGATTTTCCCAAAGTAACCGGGCTGTCTGTGGTAAAAATATTAACCATGGCCAAGTCCATTTGAGGAGTTCGATGAGATAAAACCAAGGTGGTTGAGAGTTTTTACTACTAAATATGCCATTTTGAACAAAACTATAACCATAGTGGAGTAGTTGAGCGCTATACCAACCAACTACAGGTAACAATCCTATACTAATGCCGATCCACAGATAGTAACTGGTGAGCAATCTGGGTGTATCCCAAAACAAAAATACTAAGACAACTGCACCTAATAATAAGCCTGTCAGCCCTTGAGTTAAACAGATTAAACCCAAGCCTAGCCCAATACCCAAACAGTAGCGTAAATCTCGGCGCGATCGCAGTACACACAGCATCATCACCAACAAAAAACTCACAACTGCGCCATCTACCATCGCCAATCGTCCGTGACGTACTACAGGTAGCATCGTCAGATAAATCAAGGCACTATAAATTGCTGCCGAGCGTTGGCGAAATATTTCTCGTCCGAGACAATATAGTAAAGGTACGGAAATTGCTGTTAAAATTGCCCCTGGTAAGCGTGTTGTCCATTCATTCACACCTGTGAAAAAGTAAGCACCTGCAATGAGGATGTGCATTAGAGGTGGCTTGTCATAGTAAGGTTGCCCACTGAAGGTGGGGTAAAGCCAATGCAGTGAATCTAAGGAATTACGGGAAATTTCCCTAGCAATTTGGGCTACAGTCCCCTCATCCCAATCTCGTAGGGGCAATCCTCCCAAGTTGACACTAAATAATAGCACTGCGGCAATCAGCAACACTATTAACCACAATCGGTCAATCCATCTGTCAACTGTGCGGTGTTGTCTTTCTAGATGACCCCAAATAAAGCTTCCTTCTCGCATATTTTTTGATCATCATCTTACTTAGTTGGTTTGATTCGATTACATAGAGATTACAACAAATCTCTCATGTTGCCACCCAGTCACAACTTGTATTCTCAACAAATACTAAATTCCCAGGTTAGCTTAATTTTCTCTGAACAGCGATAATTTTTTGGGCAAATTTCCCAACCAAGGTGTAATCGCTCAAATCAAAACAACAAATTTTAATGTGATAATTTCTTATGAAGAGCTAGAGTGGCGATATCAAGCGATCGCTATGACAATTATCCTGACACGTTGAAGCTAGATGTGTAGGAATCCACTTTGATTTGTGTAACCTGAAGGGAGAAGTAACAAAATAATTTGCGTACTTGCCAAATGAGAGACGCGCAAGTTTTAACCTTCATCACCATAAAAATCAGCCAAAATATCTCGAATTTCCATGACATCAATATCTTCTTGGTCTGATTTAGCATAAATCGTTAGTAGCAAAATACTTGTAGATGACTCAAGTTGATAAATCAATCTGTATCCAGCACTTTTACCTTTTTGGATATTACTGTTGCGAACTCTTACCTTATAAACAATATACTCCTCTCCCATCCCGGCAATGCGATCGCCAACAATGTTTCCCTGTTGTAATTGTTCGATCATCGGTTGAACATCAGAGCGAATTTTGCGAAATCTCTTTGATAGTCTGTAAAGTTCGGATTCAAACTCATCAGAAAATCGAATGGAAACTGTATTATCACTCTGCATCAATTCTGTCCCATAGCTCACTAATTGGTCTAGTTTGCCCAGCTTTTGCTTGCTGCAAGGCTCTTCTCAAGCTGGCTTTAATTTCCTCAACGGGTGTATCGTCAGGATCAACCTCTTCTGCTGGTTCTGGAACTAAGACAATCACCCGCACCTGATGAGGATAAGTTGTTCCTTGAATCGGTTCATCTAGAACTAGGTTTCCTTGAGAGTCAATTGTGCCAGTAACTTCAATCGCTTTCATCTTGTTGTACCTGATTTTGTAGCAAATTCTAACATTTTGTGCCTAATGCGATCGCTATGACAATTACCGTTTCCCCACCGGCTTTTGATGAACTGTTTCCAGGGTGGCATCTGAGTCATAATTTCCTCTCAGGTAGCAATCTTAACGCAGATAAGATCAAGATTAGTGAGAAAAATTCTTGACATTACAGAAGAAATATCAGTAAGATTTTTGAGAAAAAGTCTCAATTATTTAAAAACAATGGGAACTTCGGAAAGCTTCAGATATCTGAGTGTGAGGGATGGGAGTCTTTTGATGAAGGGCTGTTCCCCTAAATGAACCCCACACGGTTTCCTTGGTTGATACGCCAATGTCAGAAAAGTTATTTGATGCCCAATTACTGCGAATAATTTTTATTATTATTTTGTAACCATGACAATTACTTTAACAGAGAAAGAATGCAATCAACTGTGGGCAGAAGTAGAACAGAGTAGGCAGCAGAATTCAGAATTAAATGAATTTGTCTATCAATTACCTCAGCATTTGGGTACAGGTTACGTGCAAAGCATGGAAATCTATCCACATCTTTGGCTATCAATTTTTGATTACGAATATCATGAGCATATTCGCTTAAAAACCCACAATGACAATCATCCCCTACAATTTTGCGTTTTCCTTTCAGGGATAACAACAAATGAATATGGCGGAAAGATTGATCACAGACATACATTGATTTCCGGTAGTGGTGTTCAACGAGGTATGGTATTGGAGTCTCAAAAATCACAGAGATTCGTAGGCGTAGATATAAATATGCCAGCAGAATCATTAAAAACTTTTTTCCCGACAACAGATGGTGAAATGATCCCCGAATTGTCCTTACTAGCAAAGGATAATGACTGGCAGACAGTGCTTTATCCTCAAATCACGCCTACAGTCAAAGGGGTAGTAGAGCAGATGATTAACTGTTCCTACACAGGTGTCATGAAGCGGATGTTTTTGCAGGTAAAAACCCTGGAAATAATTGCGTTGCAGTTAGCTCCCATAATTACAGAGCAAGGTGGACTGCAACCGCAACCGCGATTTCGAGCCGGAACTGTCGAGAAGATCCATCAAGCTAGGGAAATTTTGCTCTCCCATCTGGACAATCCACCGACATTATTAGAATTAGCACAACTTGTAGGGGTGAGCGATCGCACTCTCCAACGTGGTTTTCAGCGACTCTTTGGGACTAGTGTCTTTGGTTATTTGACAGATAAACGGATGGAACAAGCCGAACGCTGGCTGAGAGAAGGACATCGCACAGTCCTAGAAGTAGCAATTATGACTGGTTACTCTAATCCCACACATTTTAGTGTTGCTTTTAAACGTAAGTTTGGTATTTCTCCGAGCCAGTGTTTTGCCGGGAAAAAGTCTGTTTAACGATGATTAGTTCTGTGTTGGGGTAGACGCAACTCATCCAATTCCTCTAATCTGCATTTTGAGTTTATTCATAAATATTCTCAAGAAAGTAGATTCTAACTAGTAGAGTGTAGGGAATTATTGTGAGGTTTCAACAGTTGTCGTTTAACATCTGGCTGTGGTTGGCGATTAGTTTTCTACCATTGTTGATGGCAAAATCTGCACAGGCAGAAGTACTAAAAATCGCCAAAATTACCCGACTGAGCGCAGTTAAACTGCCAGCTACGAACACTAGCGAGTTGTTTGCTCAATCCTCCACACCTTCATCAGAAATTATCTCAATTACGGGAGTAAAGGCCAATCCTACAGAAAAAGGTGTGGAGATAATTCTCCAAACTACCAAGGGTGAACAGTTACAAATTACCAACAATACCACTGGGAATAATTTTATTGCTGATATTCCCAATGCTCAGTTACAGTTGGCTAATGGCGATCGCTTCACCTTCCGTTCCCAAAAACCAATTACGGGAATTACGGAAATAACTGTAGCCAACACCGACGCTAAAACAGTGAGAGTGACAGTTGCAGGTGAGGCTAGTTTACCTGTAGTCGAGTTATTTGATAGTGATGAAGGTGTAATTTTTGGTGTCACATCTTCGGCAATACAGCCACAAGCCGAACAGCCAGCAACGGAGACACCACCACCGCAGCCAGTAACGGAAACACCACAAGAGCAACCAGTAGCACAGCCGGATCAACCAATCGAGTTGGTAGTGACAGGAGAGCAAGATGGTTATCGTGTACCTAACAGTTCTACAGCCACAGGTACAGATGCACCAATTTTAGAAACCCCATTTTCAGTGCAGGTGATTCCGCAAGAGATTATCCGCGATCAGCAAATTACTCAAATCAAAGATGCTCTCGGTAATATCAGTGGTGTGATCTATAGAGGTGACGTACAAGGCAGAAGTGGTAATACTTTCATTATTCGCGGATTTACCGATGCTCCCGTTTTGTTGGATGGATTTAGAAGATTTGGTTCTTCTGGAGAAGGAAATTCACAGCCGAACTTTGAAGTTGCGAATTTAGAGCAAATAGAAGTTCTCAAAGGGCCAGCCTCGATTTTATATGGAGCGATTGAGCCTGGGGGATTGATTAATTTGGTGTCAAAGAAGCCATTAGCAACGCCATTTTATGAAACAGAATTACAAGTTGGTAGCCGTGGATTTGTTCGCCCCCGATTTGATATTTCCGGGCCTTTAACCGACGATGGCAAGGTGCTTTATCGCTTAAATGGTTTATTCCAGAGCTATGATAGTTTTCAGAACTATGACCAACCTGAGCAAAAATACTTTATTGCACCGACGATCGCCTGGAAAATTAGCGATCGCACCGATGTAAATATTTCCTTTGAATATGCAAATAGCACCCGTCCCGCCATCTTTGGTATTCCGGCGGTGGGGAGAGGTATCGCTGATGTGCCACGCGATCGCATTATCAACGAACCAAGTGATACGGTGACTAATATCACCACCAATATCGGCTATACCCTGGAACATCGCTTCAATCAAGATTGGAAGTTGCGTAATGCTTTTCGCTACATATTTTATGAATACGATTTTGGTGTAGTGGCACTACCATCGTTTTTTGACGAAGCTACAAGCACAGTCAATCGGATTCTGGCTTCTCAAGACTCTCAGACTAGCAACTATACTTTCCAAACTAATCTGACTGGCAAGTTCGGCACAGGTGAAATCAAGCATACACTGCTGGCTGGGATAGACTACGTTTACACAGATAGCCGCATTTTTTCAGCAGTTGATTTTACTCTCAGACCCCTCAATCTATTTAATCCTGTTTATGGATTGGCAAAACCCAGTGAAGATGACATACCTGGCTTTGGTGGTACGACAACAACTGGTAATAGCTGGGGCTTTTATCTGCAAGATCAGATTTCCCTTTTCCAGAACTTACAAATATTGGCAGGCTTCCGTTACGACACATTGTCTCTCAACACTGTCAATATCCCAGGTTCATCGACGGTAGCTGGTGAAAGTTCGACTAATGCCGCAGCTCTGACTCCTCGGTTTGGATTGTTATATAAACTGAGTGATAGACTTTCCGTTTATGGCAATTATTCTCAATCTTTTACGCCCAATACAGCCACAACCGTCACAGGGGAGGTGTTGCCACCACAACGGGGCAGAGGCTACGAATTCGGGATTAAATCAGAATTTTTTGATGGTAAGCTGTTTGCCACACTTGCTTACTTTGACATTACTAAAGAAAATATTCCTCTGGCCGATCCTAACTTTCCTCTGTTTTCCATTGCCTCTGGTGAACAACGCAGCCGTGGGTTTGAGTTTGATTTGTCAGGGGAGATTTTGCCGGGTTGGAAGATCATCGCTTCCTATGCCAATATCAACGGTGAAGTTATTACTGATACCAATCCGAATAACGTCGGTAACAAATTGTTTGGGCTGCCGGAAAATAGTGCCAGTCTTTGGACTACCTACGAGATTCAACGAGGGGATTTGCAAGGATTAGGTCTGGGAGTGGGCTTTAATTATGTTAGCGATCGCCAAGGGGATTTAGGTAATAGTTTTTCTCTTGGGAGTTATTTCATCACCAACGCGGCAATTTTCTATAAACGCGACAAATGGCGCTTTGGGCTGAATTTCAAAAATATTGGTGATGTCAAATATATCGAAAGTGGTTTTGGCACGAGAGATGCAAGTAATACCTTTGGCGATCCATTTACCGTAATTGGTTCTGTTTCTGTACAGTTTTGATTGATCAATTGCAAATGATTTGAACTGAGTAGAGAGAAAATGCACTATTACAAGCGCGATCAAAAAACCTTAGCTACAGGTACATCCAATGCTTTTTGCAATTCCTGCAACAAAGACTCTAAAAACAGCAGATCGTTCGTCAAATCTGATATCTGATCATCAGAGATTCCTTCCCCCATTTCAGTATCCAATTGGTTCTGATACGCTGCAATCCGAAACTCTAAAGCTTCTACCATAAACCGCATCGCCTTTGGAGATAAGTTCATGATGATTTCCCTCAACTTACTTTATAAAATTGCTCACCAACTGACTTTAATGCCCTCTGATAATCAACTAGCGGCATGGAATAGTTTGGCTCCCATAGCCAATGGTTGCCGTAATCATTTACAACTCGAAGCTCATTGGGAATCTCACAACCTTGATCGATTGTATAGGTGTGAGTTTAATGGCAGGGCGATCGCCATTGAGCAAAATTACTTCTTCACCATTGATAGCAGCTTCAACTAAATCACTCAAGTTAGCAGCAGCTTCGGCTAAAGAGACTTGCATAGTTTTAGCTCAGATTAAATTACACCTTAATTTTAGGCGATCGCATACCCGCCTACTGTAGAAAATCAAAAACAAGCGATCGCCAAATCGATACTGTTTTAAAGCGCCTCTACCCTGAATCTCAAAGACGGAACAGAATTTTCTGTCAAAGTTAAGCAGATTTATCCCCAACTTAAGTTCTGATGACTACCAATCATATCCCAACTGGGTTAACCTATCCCAAACTTAGAGCGATCGCCTTCCATACTCATCGCTGGCTAGGCTTAATCGCTGGTATTCTCTTGTGTATTGCAGGTGTCACGGGAAGTATCCTGGTGTTCTGGCACGAAATCGATGGTGCAGTTCTAGCAGCACAATTTGGCCTGGTTGTGCCGACTGGAGAGTTGTTGTCTCCTATGGCGATCGCTGAAACTGTCAAAGCTGCCTATGCCAGCAAAGGCTTAACTCTGAGTAGCCTTCGTTTCCCTGATCGTCTTGACAAGCCTTATGTAGTATCGCTGTTAGATGCAGCAAATCACTATTTACAAGTGTTTGTCAATCCTTACACGGGAAAAATTATAGGCGATCGCCAGTGGGAAACTAGTTGGATTGGGATGATTTACGGGCTACACTACAAACTCCTCGCAGGCGACACAGGTACACTGATCATGGGTGTTGTCGCTCTGTTGACAGTAATTATCAATCTGACAGGAATAGTATTATGGCCTGGTTGGCGCAAACTGGCCACAGGCTTCAAAATCAAATGGAATGCACATATCAAAAGGCGCAATTTTGATCTGCATAAAGTGGCAGGGATTGTGACAGGTACTTTTCTTGTCTTGATTGGCTTTACAGGGTTCGCTTGGAATGTCCCTCAAGCTCAAGTCACAGCAGGTATCTATGCCATAACTCTGACAAACAAGCCTGCTGATCCTATTTCTCAATTGATTCCTGGTCAGTCACCGTTACCTATTACCGAACTGATACAACGAGCTAATGCAGTAGTTCCCAATGCTAAAACTACCTATATTTTCTTTGCTAACAAACCGGAATCTCCATTTCTCGTTGCTAAAAAGCAGTCTCAGGAAACCAGTAAATACGGCAATACCAGAATCTATCTCGATCAATTTACAGGTAAAGTGATTCAGTTGCAAAATGGAGTCAAACCATCTCGTGCAGAAGCAATCTTGAATCAGTTTGGTTCGGTTCACTTCGGTACTTTTGGCGGTTTACCAACTCGTATTCTCTACGTCTTTGTCGGTTTAACTCCGTTGTTGCTGTTGATTACAGGCTTGATTATGTGGTTATATCGTCAAAATCCCGATGGTGGGAAAAGATAGTTTATCTAACCACAGAGTCACGGAGACACAAAGGGAGTGTTGGCTAAAAAATAAAGATTACTTGCAAATCCCAATCTTGATTTTGGCGGATGATGGCAATTTGGCTGATAAATTCGCGGAAGTAGAATCTACGCTCGGCTTCTGATAAGTCTAACCAGAATTGAGGAATGGAAACTGCTTGAGCAACAGAAAGTAAGTTGACTGGTGGGAGGGTGGCTAATTTTGCTTGGAGTGCGGAAATTTCTGTATGGAGTTTATAGGCTCTTAATTTAGCCGTCTCTGGGTCTAAAATACCAGTTTCCACTAAGTTAGGTAACTTTTGCAGTATCTCTTGTTGAGTGGCGATCGCTTCCTTTAAACTATTTTTAACAGTATTTAACTGGGGAAAATTGATTCCTGCGACTGCTAAGGGTAAGTCACAGCAAACCTTGGCAATTGTCCTCTCTAAAATTTCCTGGTAAGCAATAGCTCGACATTTGGGGTGTTGAGGGCAGTTAATTGGACGTAAGTATAAGTACTCTTGATCTTGATGGCGTTGAGTGACGCGAGTAACTGTCATGTGTGACTGACACTGCTGACAGACAACTAAACCAGCTAGAGAACGAGGTGCGCTGGCTGTTCGGGAGGGTAAGCGACTATTACGGCGTAAGAGTCTATCAATTTGAGCTGCTTCATCTCTAGAAATGACGGCAATATGGGTATCAGAGATAATTTCCCCATTGTGATAAGCCGTATCACCCCGGTAAACAGGATTAGTTAGCCAACGTTTACCCGTAGTCACAGAAATTTTCTTCCCGTATTTTTTCCCTAAGTAACGCACGGAACCCCGCAAAGAACCATACAGTAAAAAGTGTTCAAAAAAATCCTTAACTACTGGGGCAGTAGTGCGATCAATGATATATTTTTCTTTACCTCGACGATAGCCATAGGGTGCTTTACCTGGAGGTGGTGCAGCATCCAGACGATTACGAGCGTGTCCTTGACGAATGCGGTTACTACGTTGCTGAAGTTGAATTTCTTGTAACAATTTCAGTAAGTCTGCACGCAAATGATCTGTGCCTGAGTTGTAAGCTTGTTCTGTAGCAATGACTCTTACACCCATTGCTTCTAGTTGATTGAGGCGATCGCTCACTTCTTCAACATTATCACCCAATTCGGACAAATGACGCATAATCAAATAATCCGGCGGTTCAGTTTGGCAATCTGTCAATAATTTTACTAATTGCGATCGCTTGCCCAAATCTTCATACACCCGTTCTACATCCCACTCCCAATTAATCTCTCCAGGGGAAGCATCTAGTAAAGGATCAGTATAAATATAGGCAATGATTTTCATTCTCTCGAACAATTATGCTTTTAGGTAGAGTATCAAATTCATCTTGATTCAAACATTTTGGGCAAATTTTAGGTTTATACCCAGTAACAAGCTTGTCACACTTTCCCAAAATTTTGCCTTTTCTCATAGTGGTTGTGCGAGATTGATGCTTACGAAATAGAGCATCACAATTAAGCTTTTTGATAGTGAATATATCCGCGTAAGCAATTTATTTCCAGTTTTGTAGATATAAGCCTGAGCTATAACAGCGTTTTTAGTTGCTAATGAAACTGGTAAATCACTTATTAATTAAAAAAGCTTACCTCTGAAGATAGATATTTTTTTGACAACCCTTTAATTGCAAAATTTTAAAATAGAAATTTAATTATATTTGTATAATTACCATAATTTTTATCAATATCAAAAGTTCTAGTAAAAAGCATCAAGTAATAATACAATAAACAGTTAGTTGCTAGTTGCAGCAATCAAAACCTCATTAACTTATATCTTGCACCAAACTGCGGTGAATACAATTTACACGCCAGTAGCTTTAAGTCGGGAAACCCCACTTGTAGCAAGTGGCGTGCGACTTCAGTCGCCTGGTGCAAGATATTAAGTTAACTCAGATTTGGCAATGATTAGATTAGGTAAACTCGTAAGTTGAAGCTTAGTGGTTCTAAACTTGTCGGTTTACCCTGCTAAAAAAACTTACCAATCTATTAGGTATCAAGGAATAATGTTGAAACGTCGCACAATACTATTGGGTTTATCTGTGCTTGGCTTAACTTTGGCTGTGGGTACAAAAGTCTATGGGCAATCTACTAGCGGGCCAGATGCTTGGGAAACTGTCTATAATGATGCAGTTGCTGGTGCAACAACGACAATTTCAGTTCCACTTTTAGGCTTCTTACTATCATCTATCCTGCAAATAGTCTACAACTTGGCAGGTTTTTGGGGTGGTTAATTCTTTGTCTCGTATCCAAATAGAAATAGCTTAAATAGCGGCTTTTGCAGTGTAGTTTAGTCGGAATTTCTCCACCTGTGTAGACTCTCTGCGCCTTGTCGCCAGACATCGCTTAACTATCGTTAACGCAGATTTTCCCATAGCCAAATATTTTATAGCCTGTCAGGAGTCTTTTTCTATGTTCCTAGCTCGCACAATTTCTAGTGCTTTAACTGCAATTATCTTAGCGTTTGCCATCAGTACACAGATACATATACAATCCGCCCTTGCCTCTGGAGGAACGTGTAACCCAACGGCAAATAATCTACCTATATGCCCAAGTACAGTACTTTCAGAATCAGCAAGTTTTCTTGATCCAACTGCGATAATCACCAATCCCACAAATATTATCTTGGGTGAAAAAGTCTTTGTTGCCCCATTTGCCGAGTTAAACGCTACTAATGCTCCTATTAGGATCGATGCAGATTCTAATGTCCAAGACCAAGTAAAAATCACAGCTTCGGGAACGGGAGTGGAGATTGGCCCGCGTGTGATTATGGCACATATGGCCACGATCAAAGGTGCAGCCAAAATAGGTACTCAAGGTTTCACCGGGCCTTTTACTGACCCAGTTACCTATACTCAGTTCAGCAACACTATTCCAGAGACATTTCTTGCCTTCAACTGTGAAATAGACGGTGCAATTGTAGAAAGAAACACGGTAGTCAACTTTCTGGCGCGGGTTGGCCCTGGTGTTACCTTACCTGCTGGTAAAGTTGTCCTACCTGGTAAAAACATCACAACTAACCTACAAGCTACTAGCGGTAGCTTGGGGAAAGTAGCTAATCTAACACAAGCTGACGTTGCATTAATGGAAGGCATCATTGAAGTTAATGAAGCATTTGCTAAAGGTTACACAGAATTAGCTAGAGCAGACTTGTCAAACGTAAAAGGAATAAATTACGCTCCAGTCACCTTTTTTAATTCTGGAGGTTTACCGCAGATAGGTGGAAGTCCAACTCGTGATCCAAACTTTCGTAACCGCATTATCGGCAATATCGTTTTACAAGATTCTTTAGCAACACTTGGCAACAAACTAGCTAATAGAATTTCGCTACGTGCTGATGAGGGTGAACCTTTTAATGTTGGGCAAATTGCTGGGATGGCAAACGATGTTGTATTCCATGCTTTAGAAACAACTAGCTTGACTCTTGGTAATGGTATTGGTTATGGGCCTCGCGCTCTAGTTCATGGAGGTAGGCAGGTTGTCAATGGTGTTGCTAATGGTGCTGAGACTAGCATAGGCGATGCCGTTGGGTTAGCACCAAACTCTGTTATATTCCGTTCAGTTATTGGCAACAGATCAGCAGTTGGACAAAGAAGCGCAGTCTTCAATTCTACATTAGCTCCCAGAACCCATGTCGGTTCTAGGGTAATCTATGCCGACAACGGCAGCCTAATTTCATCTGTGGAGTGGTAATACCCATTTTAGATGAAAAATCTTTTCTATCAGGCAGTTCTATAGGACTCATATTTGATTGCTGAACAGGCTTGTTTAGGTAGGTAACAGGCGACAGGTAACAGATGACAGAAAAGAAGGAAATTAGAGGTGTAGTGACTTTTTTGTGTAAGCACAGGCTACGCCAACAAAAATCAAATATCAGTCCTATAGACCTCTGAAACAATTCTATCTATTCCAATTTGGTCTAAGCAAATCAATTTTGCATAATTATGAATCTGAAAATCTTGTCGTTAGTGCAATTACAATGCCTACGATTGATTCTGCTGTTCACTTTGATATTCGGATTGTTACTAAGTGTTGATGACAGTTCATCTTTAGCCGTACAGAAGGTTGGGCAACCTGAATATATAGACTCTGTAAATACTGACATCAGCTCCAATCAGCTTCAGGTGGTACAACCTCCAGTTACCAGACTTGTTTCTACATTGTCGGATGAGGTCGAGGAATTACCATCAGACTTAATTCGCTGGTCAACTTACTGGCAACTTTGCTGGGAACCATATCCTGAAGCTAAAGAATACGAACTGCAAACGGTACTGATGGAAGGGAAATCTCCAAAGTTGAAGCGTCAAAGCGATCGCTGTTTTCGTATACAAGCCGCATCTAATGAAAACCAAAAATCACAAGGATTACTCAACCGTGAATTAATCTTGTTAATGCACAAAATTCAGCTTGGTTATCGAGTGCGAGCCGTCTTAGACAACAACCGCGTCAGTGAATGGTCTCAAGTAATGGCGGTTGGTGCAACTACTGCTGTTCAATAGAATGGTACTCACATCAATCAGCCTAAATTCTTGATATCGGAACCGAAACAAAACAGGAGATTAATGTGCTTTTATCCCCTGGATGACCAAATTGTAGATCATAGCTTGGTTCTTGGCAACTTTTGGTGATCTTGGTTGGAGCAACTCATTACTCCTGACTTAATTCAATAATATTCCCATCAGGGTCTTGCAGGAAAATTGCTGGGCGACCGGAAGCGCTGGGTTGAATGGGATAATTTTGATCAAGTAATTCTTGTTTAGCTATTTCCAAGTCAACTACAGAAAAGGCGATATGGGGGTTACGTCCCCATTTTTCGTTGGGGTTGTCGGTAGGAACATCAGATGCAACTATCAGGTGAATTTGGTAATTACCGATTTGATACCATGCACCAGGATATTTCAGTGAACGGCCGATTTTAGATAGTCCCAACACTTGAGTGTAGAAATTTTCGGAGCGTTCTAGGTCGGTGACGAGAATGGCTGTATGGAGACTTTGAGTAATCTGCATTGTTAGTATGGGTTAGCGATCGCATTTATCTTATAGGTATTTCACATACACTCGATCGCATCTGGCTGTTTCTACACCTGTAGCTGGTAGATAACCATTGTTTTCATATAACTTGACTGCTTCTACTAACACGCTAGCTGTTTCAATCCAAATTTGCTGAAAACCACGGAAGGCGATCGCTGTTTCTAGTTGTTGTAATAAATACTTCCCTAAACCCAAACCTCTCACGCTGGATAAAAGATACATTTTCCTGATTTCTACAGCCTTTTCCCCGCGTTTAACTGGGTAGTATGCCCCCGTACCAACTATTTGACTTTGGTGTTCAATTACCCAAAATTCACCCCCGGTAGCTAAGTAAAAATCCTCAACTTCCAAGACATCGCGATCAGCACCTTTGGGTTCCCAACCCAAACCGTATTCCGATAACACGTAACCGATGACTGCGGCGGCTTTAGTGCGATCGCTTTTTTGCCAGTTACGAATTAAAAAGTCTTTGTAGTAGCTGTTCATTACCTTTTTTGGGTCAGGTTTGTACAGAAAAGTCTTCTGGATTGATTCCCCAATTTACCCAGCGTATAGCCTCTCTTGCTGATTTTAGCTCAGGTAGCACTCTTGGCGCATGAATTCTGTCTGTACTATGACAAGTCATTGTTGAGCTTGTGCTGACCAATGCGATGGCGTTCCGATCAGGGTAGCTGGTCGCACTAATTTTTTGTGCTATTATTTCTCCATTAAGTTATGCGTTACATAACTCATAACTTATATTTCTACTTTTATGATCATCTTAATATGTCTTCGTCAGATGAATACCCTAAATACAAAGATAAAAAGACGGAGAAATTCGCTTTAGGAGAAAGGGTTAGAGAATTTCAATCTTTTGAAAGACAGGCGCAGAAACGACTTGATATCTTAGAAGCAGCCCCTAACAAAGAAGCTTTAATGCAATTACCAAGCAATCGTTTTGAATCATTGGGAGGAGATAGAACAGGTCAGTACAGCATCCGAATTAATGATCAATGGAGAATTTGTTTTAACTGGCCTGATGATTTTCTTCAACCCTTCAATATAGAAATTACAGATTATCACTAGAGGAGACTTAAATGGCGCGTCCACCTATCCATCCTGGAGAGATTCTGGCTGATGAACTTACAGAACTTGGGATGAGCGCGAGTGATTTGGCTCGTGTTCTCCATGTTCCTAAAAATAGAATCACCGAAATTATTAATGGAAAAAGGGGAATAACAGCTGATACAGCTTTGCGATTAGGACAATATTTCGGAACTGGTGGAGAATTATGGTTAAATCTTCAGAAGAACTATGAGCTGAAGCTAGCTCAACAAACACTAGGTAAAACAATTGAGGAAACAATTCTACCTCGTGTACAGAGTTGATGATGCCAAGCGATCGCTCAAGTATAGTTTAATTTAAACTACCCAGACGATTAAGTATTTTGCATCAACACTAATGAAAAAGGTTAAACTCAAATCATCGCAAAATTTAACCTCTTAATGGCAATCTATGGCGGCAAAGGATATTTTTCATGATGCAGTCAGACACGCTTTAGAGAAAGAAGGGTGGTTGATTACTAACGTTACAAAGTGCGACTAATTATATTTGAGCCGCAAGAGGAGGTAATTGTCAAATGGCAAAAGTAGAAGAGTATCGTCAACTAGTTCAAGAACTCTTACAGGCTTACAGCGAAATTAAAGCTAGTAATGAAGATGTGGAAGCTGAGTTAATTTTTGACCATCAAAGAGACCGCTATCAAGTGGTTCATGTCGGCTGGTCAAATAAACGGCGGATTTATGGTTGTATCTTACATCTAGATATTAAAAACGAAAAAATCTGGATTCAGCACGATGGAACTGAAGGAGGTATCGCCAATGAACTTACCAGTCGAGGTGTACCCAAACAAGATATTGTCCTAGCTTTTCATTCCCCCTTCAAGCGACAATTTACTGAGTTTGCTGTCAGCTAAACTCTAACTTCAATTGCTCATATTGCTAAATATTTCTATTAAATTACCATCAGGATCGCGGACGTGTGCGGTTCTGAGTCCCCATTCTGGGCGATTTAGGGGTTGGGTGACGATGATGGCATTATGTTCTTTGAGATGATAGTACAAATCATCTACATTATCTACGGAGAAAACAAGAGCGACTTTGTTGTGACATTCCACAGCCGAAGGTTGGTAAGCGCTGGGAACGGCTTCTGCCATTAATTCCTTTCTGAATAAAGCTAGTTTAATATAGTCTCCAGTGTGCAGTTCAGCGTAGCCACTATTTTCATCACCCCAATCGATGACAAATCCTAGCGCATCACGGTAAAACAAAAAACATTCGTGGTAGTTGGAGACGAGCAACCTGATATGTGTTAACTGTAGCTGCATATTTATGAGTGATTTTACTAACTATGAATTCTCGGTTCTGGGTGTAAATTTTCTAATAACTCACTTTCCACAATAGCTAATTCATTTAGTCTTTGACTAACAATTTCTCGATCAAAATATGTGTCAGCTAAAACCCAGTATGTACCAAAGTGTCGTGCCTCAGATGCCATTAAACCTTTGTAAAATTTAGCTAATTCTGGCTCAGGACAGTGTATTGCCAATAGTCCCAAGCGTTCGTGGCTTCTGGCTTCGATTAAACCTGTGACAAGTAAGGAATCTAGAAAACGTTCGGGTTCTTGAGGACGTACAGCCGCTTTTAACCCCGCACCGTAAGGCGGTGGTGGTAAAGGCGCGAGGGGTATGTGACGTTTTTCTAACCACTGATTTACGAGTTCAAAATGTTCTAATTCTTCACGAGCGATCGCTGTTAATTCCCTGACCATTTTAGTATTAGAAGGATAGCGAAACATAAAATTTAATGCTACACCCGCCGCTTTACGCTCACAGTGGGAGTGGTCAAGTAAGATGATATCTAAATTAGCGATCGCTTGTTCTACCCAAGCATCACTAGTTGGTTGCTTTAGTGCATTGATAGTTGGTAACACGGAAATAAGCACAAGGCAAGAGAACTATATTGTAACTGTGCTGATTATCGCAGAATGTTGCTAGAGAGTGCTGAGTGCTGAGTAGTGAGTGCTGAGTAGGAGAGTGAGGGAGTGAGGGAGTGAGAGAGTGCTGTTAGCGGTAGCGGGGCGTTTAGCCCGTGCTGAGTTGTGAGTATAGAACTAATGACCAATGACTAATGACTATTGACCATTGACCATTGACCAATGACTCTTAAATAAGTAAATCACCAGGACACAGAAAAGTACTTAGTTCACTTCACAGTTGTTGCTGTTAATCAGCCGCAATTGTCGTCAACTAGAAATAATTTCCAACGCTCTGGTGATTATTTAAGCGGAAATTTCCGCATTTAGGGTAAAAGTAAAGGGCTTAGAAAGCATATAATAATCATTCTGAAACTATTGTATCAGGACACACATTTTTACCTAGTGTTTGGACTTAGTGAGAAATAGCGATCGCTGTTTGATCCACACTTAACGATAATCAGGGTTTTCTGGTATCAGTCAACAGTCTCAAGTGCTAAAATTAGGACTAAAAATATTAATAATTGTAAAGATTATACTACCAATCAATAGGTAGGCGATCGCGGAAGAATCCTCCTGTTGCACCGCCATCAGCCAGAGTTGCTAACCAGACGATTGTCTCAACACCTTCCTCTGGAGTGCGTGGGGCATCTTGTCCACCCATGTCAGTTTTTACCCAACCAGGACATACAGAATTGACTAAGATATTTGTGCCGTGTAATTCACTAGCAAAAATGCGTGTTAGGGCATTTAATGCTGTTTTAGAAATGCGATATGTAGTCATTCCCGACCCCATATCAGTTAATTGTCCTGCACCAGAAGAAACATTGACAATGCGACCATAATTTTGTGCCTTCATTAGCGGAACTAATGCTTGAGTAACGCGCAAGACACCATAAACATTTGTATCAATAGTTTGTTGTAAAGTCTCTATTTTAGTGTGAAAAATACTGGTGCTACCTGCTTGAGCATCAATAAATATCGCAGCATTATTGATGAGAACATCAAGTTTACCAAACTGCTGACGGATAAACTCTGCTAAATTGCGACTACTTGACTCGCTTGTCACATCTAGGGAATAGGAAATCACATCTAAACCTTCAGCTTGTAATTTTTCAGCAGCACCTTTACCCGTGGCCTCATCTCGGCTGGTGAGAATAACTTTATATCCTTGTTTAGCCAACTGGCGTGAAGCCTCAAAACCCAAACCGCGATTTCCACCTGTGACAACTGCAATTTTCTTGGCTGTACTCATGCTACACCCCCATGATTTTTTCGATCACTGGATTATTTCTACAGTAAACCCGCTATTGTGAACAATCATGCTAAACACAACGATCGCCTACGTAAGCTAACACACATTCCACACCCACGCGATCGCTTTCGTGATGAGTTGGAAAAGCGATCGCATGATTTAGATGATAAATTTTCTAGTGCAGTCAGGATTTTTGCTACTATGTTAACTAAAAGGCTCATTTTACTATTTAGTTATGGAGCAAGTTACATTACCAGACATTCTCACCCTTGAAGAAGTTTCAGAATACTTACGCTTACCTAGGGAAATTGTTCTACGTCAAGCCTTACAAGGAAATCTTCCTGGTCGTAAGATTGAAAATGAATGGAGATTTTTAAAGGTAGCAATAGACAACTGGTTGTGTTCTCAGACTAGCAATTCTATCCTTCTTCAACAAGCAGGTGCTTTAGCTGATGATGATTCGTTGACAAAATTGAGAGCAACAATCTATCAGGGTAGGGGACGCTCCGAAGTCGATGAAAATTTTGAATAGATGATGTATTTGCTTGATACTGACACGCTAACCCATCTCTATGCAGGAAACCCGAATGTAGTTGAGCGAATAAAGGCTATAGGAGATCCAGAGGTAGGAATTACCATCATTACCAAAGCCGAAGTATTACGTGGACGCATTGATTATCTTCTCAAAGCTGAAACAGGTGAAAATTTATTGAAAGCTCAAGAGCTTCTATTTCGTACAGAAGAATTATTGCGACAGCTTTTGATTATCCCAATTAGTCAAGCTGCATCAGATGAATTTAAACGTTTGCGTGCAGTTTCTAAACTACGCAAAATTGGACAAGCTGATTTACTAATTGCGAGTATTACACTAGTAAATCGAGCCATATTAGTAACGCGGAATACCCGCCATTTTAAACAAATACCTGGGGTGAGAATTGTAAATTGGGTTGACTGATTATCGCTCTTTGAGTCAGTCAATCCGATGGGCTACGCCCGACCGGAGGTCATCGCCTACAGTAAGCCAACACAAATTCCACATCACCGCGATGGGCTACGCCTGACCGGAGGTCATCGCCTACGGTAAGCTATCTCTAACGCACATTCCCATAAGTACGATGGCGTAACCGCCCTTTCCGGTGGCGATCGCACTTCCCCGATAAAAGCGATCGCCTGTTGATAAATAGGACTTAGCAATACTTACGGCAAGTTAGCACTAACGTATACCAATTTACCATCAAATCAATTTAGAACAATCTAGTACAATAATTAACAATCAAGTAATGGATCAAACGATATTGAAATGATTGACCACGATCGCTTATTTAAAAAGAACTAATTTCCACATTTTTTCTCGAATTTTTAGAATTATTTTTCCCCCAAGTAACTGTATATATAGAATCAGACTCACTAACATTCTTAGATAAAGAAGTATTCACAGATATTACGGCAGGTGAACAATACGAAGCTGATTTAGTAGCCAAACTCCGATTTAGAGGACAAGAAACATTCTTTCTCGTACATATCGAAAATCAGTCATATTCACAAACTGAATTTGGACGGAGGATGTTTACTTATTTTGCTCGACTATTTGAAAAACATGGATTACCTGTCTATCCCATAGTCATCTTTTCCTATGACACTCCTCACAAGCCCCAAACAGATACTTATCGTGTCACATTTCCCGACAAAACGGTGCTGGAATTTAACTATGGAGTAGTGCAACTCAATCAATTGAACTGGCGTGACTTTTTAGAGCAAGAAAATCCTGTTGCCAGTGCGCTCATGTCTAAAATGAGGATAGCACCATCAGACCGTCCCAAAGTCAAGGCTGAATGTTTGCGCTTATTGGCGACCTTGCGGCTTAATCCAGCAAAAATGAAACTGATTTCTGGGTTTGTTGACACCTATCTGAGACTAAATGCCGTAGAAACAGAGATTTTTCAAACAGAGATTGCTAAATTTGAACCTGTCAAACAAGAGGTAGTTATGGAAATTGTGACCAGCTGGCAATTACAAGGAAGAGAAGAAGGAAAGCTTGAAGGAAGAGAAGAAGGAAAGCTTGAAGGAAGAGAAGAAGGACGACAAGAAGGACAACAAGAAATAGTTATGCGACAGCTTAACAGGAAAGTTGGTGCGGTTACATCTGAATTAGAAGAACGGATTCGGCGATTATCGCCGACTCAAGTAGAAGATTTAGCTGATGCTTTGTTAGATTTTACGAATGCAGGTGATTTAGTAGCTTGGTTAAATAGCCATAACTGAATATCAAGCAAAACATTGGCAAGCGATCGCCTGTCGTAATCTATCCCCAACTCATATTCCACACCCACGCGATCGCCCACAGTAACTTAACAAACATTCCACATACCAGAGATCGCCTACATAATCTATCTCTAACCCAGATCCCCATACATACGATCGCTTTTTCAATCAGTGAATGCGATGGGCTACGCCCGACCGGAGGTCATCGCCCACAGTAAACTAACACAAATTCCACATCACCTGCGATCACTGTTAATGTATCGGCTTGCAAAAATTAATCTATTCTTTCAACTCTGCTACTGCTGAAGTTTTCTAATAAATTCTAGTGCTTCTTGGTAAGACTGTGTTTTTCCTTGTTGTTGAAACAGTTCAGCAGCTTTCTGCAAATCAGCGATCGCTCCTTGCTTGTCTCCCAATTCATAGCGGGCTACACCCCGCTTGCCGTAGGCTTCGACTAAGTTGGGATTAATTTTGAGAGCTTGGTTGAAATCAGCGATCGCTCCTTGCTTGTCTCCCAATTCATAGCGGGCATTACCCCGATTGTAGTAGGCTAAGTCAAAGTTGGGATTAATCTTCAGTGCAGAGTTGAAATCAGCGATCGCCCCTTGCTTGTCTCCCAATTCATAGCGGGCATTACCCCGGTTGATGTAGGCTTTGGCTAAGTTGGGGTTAATTTTCAGGGCTTGGTTGTAATCAGCGATCGCTCCTTGCTTGTCTCCCAATTCATAGCGGGCATTACCCCGGTTGTAGTAGGCTAAGTCAAAGTTGGGATTAATTTTGAGAGCTTGGTTGAAATCAGCGATCGCCCCTTGCTTGTCTCCCAATTCATAGCGGACTGCACCTCGGTTGAGGTAGGCATTGGCATATTGAGGATTGAGGCTAATGGCTTTAGTGTAATCAGCGATCGCCCCTTTGTAGTCTCCCTTTTTATACTTATCTCCACCCTGAATGTAAAAGTCCCCAGCCTTGGGTGCTGTAGCTACTGGAGTGTTAGGAGCAGCAACTCCCGTATCTACTCCAATTTTTGATGACAGTCGCAAAAAGGTATTAATGGGAAGACCCAAATTAAAACCTGTTTTGGTTTGTTTGGTGTCTAAATCTGCTCTACCGTGAATGGCAATGAGTTCACCCTTTTCATTCAAGACTGCACCACCACTCATCCCTTCTGAAGTGTTATTGCTGTAAACCAAGGCATAACCATCACGTAATGGTTTTGAGGCATTAGCCGTAATTGTCCCATTACTAAAAGTGTAGACTGACTGATTAATAGCAAATGTGGGTGCAGGAAAACCGGCGACATAAGCAGCTGTGCCTTCGGTGCTATTATCAGAGTTGCCGATTTTGGCTACACTATAATTTTCACTGCTGGTAAACTGCACTACAGCTAAGTCTACTCCTGGCAGTTGTTTGACAGTGCTGTAATTGACTGCATAACTTTTACCATCAAGGGTAGTAATCTGATAATTATCTTTGACTTCCACTACATGAGCCGCCGTGAGAACAGTGTAAGTATTGCCGTCTTTTTTGATAATTACCCCAGAACCGTATCTAGGTTTTTTACTTTGAATCAGCACCGTAATTTGTTTAGCAATGTTATTAACTTCTGTTGGTGCTAGAGCCATAGCCACTTGAGTTTGCACCAGGGCTATAGTGACTCCAATGATTGCCGATGTTAGTTGATCATAAAATTTCATAATTAATATCAGATATGGTTTAAAAATGCGATCGCGTAACCGCTCGCCGTAGGCGATCGTCTGTTAATAAATAGGACTTAGCAATACTTATAGCAAGTTAGCACTAACGTATATCAATTTAGAACAATCCAGTATAATAATTAACAATCAAGTAATGGATCAAACGATATTGAAATGATTGACCACGATCGCTTATTTAAAGAACTAATTTCCACATTTTTTCTCGAATTTTTAGAATTATTTTTCCCCCAAGTAACTGTATATATAGAATCAGACTCACTAACATTCTTAGATAAAGAAGTATTCACAGATATTACGGCAGGTGAACAATACGAAGCTGATTTAGTAGCCAAACTCCGATTTAGAGGACAAGAAACATTCTTTCTCGTACATATCGAAAATCAGTCATATCCACAAACTGAATTTGGACGGAGGATGTTTACTTATTTTGCTCGACTATTTGAAAAACATGGATTACCTGTCTATCCCATAGTCATCTTTTCCTATGACACTCCTCACAAGCCCCAAACAGATACTTATCGTGTCACATTTCCTGACAAAACGGTGCTGGAATTTAACTATGGGGTGGTGCAACTCAATCAATTGAACTGGCGTGACTTTTTAGAGCAAGAAAATCCTGTTGCTAGTGCGCTCATGTCTAAAATGAGGATAGCACCATCAGACCGTCCCAAAGTCAAGGCTGAATGTTTACGATTATTGGCGACTTTACGGCTCAATCCAGCAAAAATGAAACTGATTTCTGGGTTTGTTGATACCTATCTGAGACTAAATGCAGCAGAAACAGAGATTTTTCAAACAGAGATTGCTAAATTTGAACCTGTTAAACAAGAGGTAGTTATGGAAATTGTGACAAGCTGGCAATTACAAGGAAGAGAAGAAGGAAGAGAAGAAGGAAGAGTCGAAGGAAGAGAAGAAGGAAGAGAAGAAGGAAGAGAAGAAGGAAGACTACAAATAGTTATGCGACTGCTTAACAGGAAACTTGGTGCGGTTAGTCCTGAGTTAGGAGAAAGGATTGGGAAATTATCGCCGACTCAGGTGGAAGATTTAGCTGATGCTTTGTTAGATTTTACGAATGCAGGTGATTTAGTAGCTTGGTTGAATAGTCATGAAGAATCAGCATAAATATAACTGAATATCAAGCAAAATATTGAAAAGCGATGGGCTACGCCCGACCGGAGGTCATCGCCTCCGGTAATCTATCTCTAACGCACTTCCCCGATAAAAGCGATCGCTTTTGTGATGATGCACCCACTTACTTATTTTGAGATGGCGCAAAATATAGAAAAGCCTCAAAATCTATATTTACAGGATCGTTATCTGTATTACCACTACTTTGATTAGTGGCGATTCCAGAAGCCAGAGCTTGGCGATCAAATAATTGGCGTGCAGTAGCGTCGGGATTGCTACCACGTTTGAGGGTGAATAATAAATTCTTATTTGTGCAAGTAGCGTTTTTTTCCGCAGTGGCGCACACAACAGGTAGTCTGTTGAGAATACCTGTTTTGATAAATCTCAGAGTCCCGTTATCATAATTTCTCTGAAATCTGTAAGATACCTGCTGACATCGTTTCTCCGGTGATAAACCCGAAAAATAACTAGAAACCCAATAAACTAGCGGTATTTTCCGGTTATCTTGGGTGAAAACAAAGGTTGTGGGTACAGATGCTCCCTGATATTGGCTCTTATCGCAAACAAAGGTAGGACTTCCCCCGTAGCTTGGTTGATTGAGCATAGTTGCTGTAACAAAGGTAGTTAGCACCCCCACACCAAAAACTCTCGTACCCCATGTTAAGACTTGACTAGATGTCTCCAGGTTCATAAATACAACTTAATTAAGACAAAGTAAATACGCCAAGCTACAAACGCAAACCGATATATTTCGGATTATCTTTTTCATATATGTTCTGAAATTACCATATTTATCTAGATTTTCAGCAAAACTAGGGGGTTGAAGTCTGCTAATTCTGTTAAATTTATCACTATCATGATTGATAAGTGTAACAGTATGTGTAGGGTGAGTTTAGACAAAGCAATCACACCGAACAATTAAACATAGCGGCGATGACTCACCATATTTTAAAAGCTACCAAGTCAACTGTACATTTAGGAGGTTTTTCTCATCTCCTAGAACCATCACTGACTGTAGATTCAGGTGACACAATTGATGTAGAAACATACACTGGTTACTACATTTACGACAAAGCACCAAGAGAGTTTCTCACCCCAGAATTTCTGGATATCTGCCAAAATCTACCTCCAGAAAGAAAAATTGCGGCTGGGCCACATTTACTAACCGGGCCAATTTATGTAAGGGACGCAGAACCAGGGGATGTTGTAGAGGTAAGATTAGAAGCGATCGCTCCTAGTTTACCCATAGGATTTAATGCTATTCGCTCAGGTTGGGGAGCTTTACCTCATCAATTTACTCAACCCGCTTTGCGATTTATCACTCTCGATTTAGTCAACCAACTGACTGAATTTCCTGTGAATAGCGGCATTAAAATTCCTCTCAAGCCTTTTTTTGGTATTCTGGGAGTTGCCACCCCAGAAAATGCTCGTTCATCCGTTCCCCCTGGCAATTATGGTGGTAACATTGATAACCGTGAACTCCAAGCAGGCTCTAGAATATTTTTGCCTGTTTTTGTCCCAGGTGCATTATTTTCTATTGGTGATGGACATTCAGCTCAAGGAGATGGAGAAGTGAATGTTACAGCCATTGAAACTTCTATGAATGGTCGGATTCAGTTAAAACTCCGCAAAGATTTGCATTTTGTCACACCCATTGCCGACACAGCAACTGATATTATCACAATGGGTTTTGCCCCAACTTTAGATGCGGCTTTAGAACTGGCACTCCAAAACATGATTGATTTTTTAACAAAGTTTGCAAATTTGTCCCCAGAAGATGCTTATGTTTTGTGCAGTTTAGCTGTCAATTTTCACATCACGCAAGTTGTCAATAGCCCCCATAAAGGAATTCATGGTTTGCTATCTAAAGCAATTTTGTCATCTAAAATAAGTTTATAGTTAAAGAAAAACTCACAATTTTGTATGTCTAATTTACTCTGGCAACTGTTGTTAATTGGTTTGGTAGCTGGTGTCGCAGGCGGAATGTTTGGTATTGGTGGTGGGGCTATCATGGTTCCAGCAATGGTACTATTAATAGGTCTTGATCAAAAATTTGCCACTGGTACTTCTATCGCTGCGCAAATTTTACCCATTGGACTGTTAGGAGCAGCAGTTTACTATCGCAGTGGCAATATTAATTTTAAATATGCTGTGATTATTGCTGTAGGTTTATTAATTGGTAACTTATTTGGAGCTATGTTTGCTACTCAACCATTTATTACCAGTGAAACCATGAAAAAGCTTTATGGCATATTTTTATTATTAATTGGTTTTAGATATTTGTTAGTACGTTAACAGAACTTACGTATAAAGTATAGTATTGGGAAATACCTGCGCCATTTTTTGTAGGTCGGGTTGAGTGCAGGGAAGCCCAGTACTACGAATTAAGACTTTTTCGATTTGGCGAAGGTATTGAAGAATCTGGTTCCAAATTATATCTTTTTGTTTACCAACTTGTCCAATTTTACCATAACGCGATAACATTGCAGAGAATATTTAAGTTAGTCTGCCTAATCCCACGTTTATCCTGACACCATAGCGTGTATAAGGGTAAACCAGGAACGGAGGAACCAAGTTAGGGGCGTATCTCCCATCAAAGCTCAAGTGTAAAAGATAATTTTTTCACTCTAGGCTTTAAAGCAATTAAGAGAAGGACATCTCTCAGTCCTAGCCCGTCAGCTAACTTCGTAGGCATTGAGAGGAGATTGAACGATCAGCATTTTTACAACTAATGCTTGTCGTCAGTATCCTTGGCTGGTATGTTTGCTCATCGTTTTACCCGCGATACTGGAAACAAAGACTTTACAGTCTGCCAAAAAATATACCTATATGTGTCATAGGTATTAAAGTTTTTGCGTAGCTTAAACGTGCTTACTTGTCAAAACAATTCTGAACAGATTAGGAGGAAAAATGTCTATTCAAAATCGTAATTCTTTTAGTGATGTTAACTTTTTACCAGAGCATAAGTTTAAGTTAATTGGCGAGTATGCAGGTAAAAAACTGTTATTAATTGGTAAAACTAATGGTTATGGTGATCCGATTGTAGCTGCTAGTCACAGTCATGAACCTAACCAAGAAGATTTATATGCCTATGATCTTTATGAGTTGATGAAGTGTAGTCACGAATTAGTGAATATTACCGAAGAAATTTAGGAAATCAAATCATCCAGTAATTTAGCAATATCCTAAATATAGAACTCATATTTGATTTCTAAAAATTAGGTACTGGCGTGTCTAGACTAAAATGTTGCAATGTAAAAGATGGAAAATCAGGGTAATGTCCAACTTAAACATCTTTATCCGATTTTTAAACCCCAAGAAACAGATAGTTCTAATGCAAAACTTTAGCCTTGCCACGCCACTACAAATACTTAATTTTATTCAAAAATCAAATAGGAGTCCTATACAACTTTAATTTATGCAAACAAATATTATAAATTCAGTACGCACACAGTTTTATAATTGGCATAAGTATCGCTGTGCCTATCAAGTTTATCAACCTAAAAACTCTACTCCTGAACCAATCCCTTTACTACTCATTCATCCCATTGGTGTAGGCTTATCAGGAAAATTTTGGCAACGCTTTTGTCATGAATGGTTAAAAGCAGAAGATCAGCGTCTGATTTATGTCCCTGATCTGTTGGGGTGTGGTGCAAGTGATCAACCTCATGTGGCTTATACACCTAAAGATTGGGCAGAACAATTACATTACTTTTTACAAAATGTAGTCAAAAAGCCAGTGATTGTTATAGTCCAAGGCGCTTTGTTCCCGGTAGCGATTGAATTAGTTCAACTGGAATTAAACTTAATTGCTGGGTTGATACTTTCAGGACCACCAACTTGGCCAGTAATCACAAAACCATCATCCAAAAGTCAACAAAAAATCGCTTGGAATATCTTTAATTCTCCTGTTGGTAATGCCTTTTATCGCTATGCACGGACACCAAAATTCCTGCGTTCTTTTTCTACACAGCGCTTGTTTGCTCAAGCAGATACTGTTGATGCAGAATGGCTAGATACTTTAGTTGCAGGTGCGGCAAATATCTCTAGTCGCCACGCTGTATTTTCATTTTTAGCGGGATTTTGGCGACAGGATTATACAAATTTAATCGCAGCTATTAAACAACCCACATTGGTAGTCATGGGTGAATCAGCATCAAGTATCAGTAAAGAAGGTAAAACAGAAACACCTGACGACACTTTAGCTGATTATCTGGCTTGTTTACCACAAGGTCATGGGGTGAAGATACCGGGACGCAATGTTTTACCTTATGAGTCTACCGGGGAATTTGTGCGAGCGATCGCTCCTTTTGTTGCTAAGTTTTGATTACCTTGACTGAATCACTGACTATTGTTGCGGTTTTTTACCTAAATATGACCAGATAACTGTAAATTTTTCTTAAAGTAACCGTAAAATTACACAAGAATTTCTGGTGCGGCAAATTGAGATATTGCTCTAAAAATAACGATACAACCTTGATTGGATATGGGTTTGAGCTATTACGTAAGTAAAATTACAATATATTTTTTTTGTAAATGTATCGTTGTGATACTAGCGCCATAAGTAAATTAACGGTAATCTCCAAAATATGCATTTGAGGTAAACACAGAGTAAAGCTTTACTGATGGCTATAAATGGCTTTACTTAAGGTTTGTGTGCGTGTCTGCCACAAAAATCTTAGGTAAAAGACTTTGTACAAAGCTTCAGAAGCAAGTTATCTGTCAGGCTCAAATTTGGCTCCTGAATGGACAGTTAAGCACAACAAATCAAGATTATTTTATGAAAACATCTCGTATTTTCCAGGCGACACTCACAGCAGCAACTTGCACTTTATCGGCTCTAGCCATATCCACTAGTGCGAATGCTGCTACTCTTACTCCCGTCGATTTAGAACTATCTTTGCTAGTTGATGTATCTGGCAGTATAGATACGACTGAGTTCAACTTGCAAAAACAAGGCTATGTAGATGCTTTCAACAGTGCCGAGCTGTTCGACGATTTTATCTCCAAAGGAAAACTAGGTAAGATTGCTGTTAACCTCATCTATTGGTCTAGTGGAAATCAACAACAGCAATCTATCGGTTGGACTCTAATTGATAGCCTAGCAGCTTCACAAAGCTTTGCTACTGCTATTGCGGCAACTACACGTCCTTTCGATGATAATACTGCGCCTGGTTCTGCCATCAACTTTGCCACACCCCTGTTCTTCAACAACGACTTTGATGGCACACGTCAAGTTATTGACGTATCTGGTGATGGTGTTCAAAATAGCGGTTCTAGCACAGCCGCAGCTCGTGATGCTGCATTAGCAGCCGGTGTTGATGCCATTAATGGTTTAGTTATTGGTGGGTCTGGAGTCTTCAATTTTTATACAAACAATGTTAAAGGTGGTACTGGCTCTTTTGTCCAGACAGCGTCTAGTTTTGCAGATTTTGGTGCAACAGTTGAGAGTAAAATTCAACGAGAAATCGTTGGTGAGCCTCAACCAACTCCTGAACCCGCTTCTCTCATTGGCTTATTGGGTCTAGGTGCTTTCGGTCTAACCGCTAAACTCAAACGTCGTAGCCAGTCGCTTGGTTGCTAATTGCCAGAACTCACCATTATTTTTGTAGATGATGCCCAGGGGAGCGATCGCTAGAGGCGATCGCTTGCCATTTTATTCTTGCAAGATACATTCAACAACGACTCAGCTACTTTTTAAGGAATTACTAACGGAGTTATGTCCCCCTGCGGTGCTACAGTGAAAGGTGACATTGCATAAACTTATGTCTTCTACGACCTTATCTGAAATATAGCTTCAATCATTAGGCGCAGCATGGTCACCACCGCAGAAAAAACAAACATCGGTTACATTACCCAAATCATTGGTCCGGTTGTAGACGTTAAATTCCCCGGCGGAAAATTACCGCAAATCTACAACGCTTTGACCATCAAAGGCACTAACGAAGCTGGACAGGAAATCAACTTGACCGTCGAAGTACAGCAACTTTTGGGCGACAACCAAGTGCGTGCTGTTGCTATGAGTTCCACCGATGGCTTAGTCCGTGGTCTGGAAGTTGTCGATACAGGCGCTCCCATCAGCGTACCGGTTGGTAAAGTAACCCTCGGTCGGATCTTCAACGTCCTGGGCGAACCCGTAGATAATCAAGGGCCAGTCAATGCTCAGGAGACTTTACCCATCCACCGTTCAGCGCCCCTACTCACTGATCTAGAAACCAAGCCTTCCGTTTTCGAGACAGGAATTAAGGTTGTTGACCTTCTGACTCCTTACCGACGCGGCGGTAAAATCGGTCTATTCGGCGGTGCAGGTGTCGGCAAGACCGTGATCATGATGGAATTGATTAACAACATTGCTACCCAGCATGGTGGCGTGTCTGTGTTCGCTGGCGTGGGAGAGCGTACCCGTGAAGGGAACGACCTTTACAACGAAATGATTGAATCTGGGGTAATCAACAAAGATAACCTCAACGAATCGAAAATCGCGCTAGTTTACGGTCAGATGAACGAACCACCCGGAGCAAGAATGCGGGTTGGTTTGTCTGGTTTGACAATGGCTGAATACTTCCGTGATGTCAACAAACAAGACGTACTGCTATTTGTTGACAACATTTTCCGATTTGTACAAGCCGGTTCAGAAGTATCGGCGCTGTTGGGTCGGATGCCTTCTGCTGTGGGATATCAGCCAACATTGGGTACTGATGTCGGTCAATTGCAAGAACGCATTACCTCCACAACTGAAGGTTCCATTACCTCAATTCAAGCTGTATACGTACCTGCGGATGACTTGACAGACCCCGCACCAGCAACTACCTTTGCTCACTTAGACGGTACAACTGTACTGTCTCGTGGTTTAGCATCTAAGGGTATTTATCCGGCGGTAGACCCCCTGGGTTCGACTTCTACCATGTTGCAGCCCAACATTGTTGGTGACGAACACTACAACACTGCGCGTGCTGTCCAATCAACCTTGCAACGCTACAAAGAACTCCAAGACATTATCGCCATTCTCGGTCTGGATGAATTGTCCGAAGAAGACCGTCTCACCGTAGCACGCGCCCGGAAGATTGAGCGCTTCTTGTCTCAACCCTTCTTCGTAGCTGAAGTATTCACCGGTTCCCCTGGTAAGTACGTGAAGTTAGAAGACACCATCAAAGGCTTCCAGAAGATTCTCTCTGGTGAGTTAGATGATCTGCCAGAACAAGCGTTCTATTTGGTAGGCGACATCAACGAAGCGATCGCCAAAGCAGAAAAAATCAAAGGCTAAAATTAGTCATTAGTCAATAGTCATTAGTCCAAAACTACTTGACTATTGACTGTTGACAGTTGACTGTTGACTATCAACCTGAATTTATGACCCTAACTGTCCGAGTAATTTCCCCAGATAAAACAGTATGGGATGCGGAAGCTGATGAAGTGGTTTTACCCAGCACTACCGGTCAGCTAGGTATCCTTACTGGACACGCACCACTATTAACAGCGCTAGATATCGGTGTCATGCGAGTACGCCCCAGCAAAAACCAAAGTTGGCAAGCGATCGCCCTGTTGGGTGGTTTTGCCGAAGTCGAAGAAAATGAAATCACTATTCTGGTGAATGGTGCTGAACGTGGCGACACGATTAACCTAGAAGAAGCACGTACTGACTATAGCCAAGCTCAAACAATTTTGAGTCAAGTACCAGCAGGCGATCGTCAAGCGCAAATCCAGGCTAGTCAAACCTTTAAACGCGCCCGCGCCCGTCTACAAGCTGCTGGTGGTTTAGTCTAAAATCATACATACCAAGTAAACTAAAGTTATGGGTTGAGCAATTGTCCAACCCATAGTTTTTTAGTGAGTATAAAACATCATTTGACATTATTGACCAAAGTGTGGTATGTAATCAGACAAAATTAATTACACAAGTTATTTCCTGTAACCTGTAACCTATAACCCAATACGATTCAGTTAAGGTTGTCACCTTATCGATCTCAGAAGAACCAAGACTTGGGAGATTCTCCCCCAAACCCCCGATTGGGAGAAGTTTGTGGGGAAGGTTTCCTTCCACAAAACTTCGGACGGTTGCGTCCCCCAAACCCCCTCCAAAAATAGATCTGTTTTATGTGTAGCAATTCATTAATTAAAAATTACTAAATTTGAACGCCCGTAATTTAGTGTTATTAATCCTGAAAATCCAGATTATTAAGCATAGTCACAAAAACTGGAGAGTCTAGTTTAGATTATAACACGGTAAAGTTTAATCCTGACTATGTTAAATCAATAAAACTCTGATATTGTATTCAGTTTAAATTTCGCTTAGTAATATTAGCGTTCCTTAGTAATTACAGAATTTCCGTCACTAATACTGACTTTTTGAATAAAAACATCTTGACAAGATGATAAAATATCGCTGGTCATTTGATTGGCAATATTCTCAAAATTTTGTGGTGTTAATCCAGATTGATTATCACCACTCAGATTAATAGAAATGGTGAGAATATGTGCCTCGTCGGCAAGTGGTTGATGTCTGGTTAGACGGCACTCAAATTCTTCACTCCAGGCTGGTGAATCACTCCCTTTTTCTCGCCCGTATACCTTAACTCTTTGAATGGAAGCAGCATCTAAACTGATAATTCCTTTGCGGACAAATGCGACTAAAGTTTGTTGCTGAGGAACTTTTGCTGATTCCAACATCACCTGCAAGCAAGAGTCTTGCAAAATAACTTTTGCAGAGATACCTTTGGGTTTCAAATGACGATTCATCAAAAATGCGATCGCCTGAGTGTTGCCTTGTTGAGCAAGCTTTACCAGTTTTGTCTGTATCATAAGCAAATAAGGAAAAAATTAAGCCATCAATCTTCTATGCTCATGATTCCCTATTTACCAAGACAAACAACATTTGGCAGTGGGGAGTAGTGAGTGGAGAACTGCAAAATTTAGGCTTCAAGTTTGTCTATGAAGATTTATCAACCTCATGCTTGGCCTGTGACGGTAGAAGAAGCAATAGTTATTCAAGAAAAATTGCGGAATCAAGTCATTACACAGGATGAACTAGAACAACCTGTGGAATATGTTGCTGGTGTAGATATGGGTTTTACAGCTGATGGGACAATTAGTCGTGCTGCTGTAGCTGTGTTGAGTTTTCCAGATTTGCAGGTAATTGAAACTCACCTGGCGTATCGTCCGACTTCCTTTCCTTACATACCTGGATTCCTTTCTTTTCGAGAAATTCCCGCAGTCCTTGATGCTTTGGAAAAGATGCAAACAACACCAGATATCATCCTTTGTGATGGTCAAGGCATCGCCCATCCCCGGAGATTTGGTATAGCTAGTCACTTAGGGGTGATTATCAATATACCCACAATCGGTGTAGCAAAATCGTTACTCATTGGTCAACATCAGGAGTTACCAGCAACTAGAGGTAGTTGGCAACCCTTGATACATCAGGGTGAAACTATTGGTGCAGTTTTACGAACCAGAGTGGGAGTTAAACCTGTGTATGTTTCTAGTGGTCATAAAATCAGTTTAGCGACAGCTATTGACTATGTTTTACGCTGCACACCCAAGTATCGCTTACCAGAAACTACGCGAGTGGCTGATAAGCTAGCCTCTAATCGATAAAATAAAAATCACAATGTTGATTTGTTGAAGTTTGTTCTCAAAACTTGCTTACTACCACTCAATCGTGTTAGGAATCGCACAGAAAGAAGTTGAAGTAGCTAAATACGAGTTATCAAAGTTAGAACAATGAACGCACTAACTCTACAGTGGCACGATGCTGGTGAAAATAAAACTCAGCAGATTTACGAACAAGAACTAAGTAAAAATAAAAATCCTGGCAGTATCCGCATCGGTCGAGATCCTCTCCGGTGCGACATTGTTTTGACTAATCCGACAGTATCAGGTCTGCATATAGAAATCTTTTTTGATTCTCAGCAACAAAATTTTTATATCAGAAATTTGCGATCGCAAAATCCCCCCGTCATCAATGGAGAACAACTTATCCAAGGTGAACAAGCTTTAAAACAAGGTAGTATTATTTTCCTGGGTCAAGCAAAACTAGAAGTCACTGCTGTCAATGTTAATGCGATCGCTGCCACACTGATAGTGACACCACCACAAAATAATCCTCGTCCAGCAACACCTCCTGCACGTCCACAGTCACCAGTACAGCCAGTACAACCAGTACATCATCACCATCCAGTGACACCACAAGGAACTTACGGTTTAGAGTGTCCTAAATGCCGTCGCATCTCCCCCCAAGAGAATCTACAAGTCGGCTGTCCTTGGTGTGGTACATCTCTAGCAGCAGCAGTCAGCGTCTTGGTAGCACCAAATAGTAGAAGAGAGTGAGAGAGTGTGGGAGTGCTGTTAGCGGTAGCGGGGCGTTTAGCCCGTGCTGAGTGCTGAGTGCTGAGTGCTGAGTGCTGACTATTGACTATTGACTATTGACCAATGACCAATGACCAATGACCAATGACTATTGACTATTGACCAATGACTAACCTACAAATTCAATTGAGTTGGGAAGATCCGACGACAGGGGAACGGCGAGAACCAAAGTTGAATATACCTGTGGCTTTTGGTCGAGAATTCGCTCGTTTGCCTGTGGAACTAGAAGGACAGCGTGTTTCTAGAATGCTGCTGAATAGTAACGAGGTTTCTCGCTATCATGCGGCCATTGTTTGGGAACAAAATCAACTGGTAGTAATTGACCAAGGCAGTATTAATGGTGTATTTGTCAATGGTCAGCGCCAAACACGCAGCGTTCTGACTAATGGCGATGCTTTACAGATTGGCCCTTATATAATGATGGTGACTTTGGCGACTAATGCCACTGTTCAAGTTACTAATCCGCCTTCATTAATTCAATTTAACCCCAAAACCAATCTTCCTGATCCCAGCATACCGCCAGCCCCACCAGTCACACCTCTGGGCAGCAATTTTCCCCCACCAGTATTTCAAGTAGAACAGGTTCCTGTACAAGCATTGCACGCTACCGGCTTACCTGTAGATGAATGTGACTATTTAGCTGTGGGGGCTGGACTAGGTAGTTTCGTTTGGGTTGATTTGGTGCGAGTTAGTGGTGTGCGTGCCGATAAGATTATCGCTTTGGGCTTAGAACCAGAACCTTATGCCCGTTATCGACGGCTTTGCATGAATTCGCAAATACCTTTACATGAGAGATTGCGATCAAATTCTGATTCTTGTCCTGATAGTGTGTGGGGTTGGCCTAGTTATGCTTGGCGAGAAGCTTGGCGGGATCTCACCAAAGGTAATTTAAACACGGCTTGCAAGTATTTATGGCAAGTGTTTGCCGAACCAGCTTTTGCTGAAACTTATACTCCCCGTTCTGGTAATGTTTTTGACTCCATTGACCGGGAAGCCAAGCGCATTGGCTGGAGTCAAATTTATCGTTATGGACGAGTCAGGGCAATTCGCAAAACGGATGATGGTAGATATTGTGTAGCCTATTCTCAAGGTCAGGGAAAACACGCTTTTGTTGTGACTCGTTATTTACACTTGGCTACTGGGTATCCAGCAATTCAATTTCTCCCAGATTTGCAAGCTTTCAGAGAAAAATATCAAGATTTTAAATCTGTGGTAAATGCCTATGAAGCACATAATCATGTATATGAACAATTAGAACGCCAAGGTGGGACGGTGATGATTCGCGGTAGGGGAATTGTCGCTTCCCGTGTCGTACAACGGATTTATGAGGCGCGGCGAAAAAATCCTAACATTACAGTTTTGCATTTAATGCGATCGCCTAAACCCCAAGGCAATAAATTTCAAAAAGCCCAGCGTGTAGTTAAAAATCATTACGAGTTTCAACCTTTTAACTGGCCAAAAGGCTGTTGGAGTGGTGAACTACGCGCCATGCTAGAAAAAGCCAGCCCAGAAGAACGCAAAAGTATGTTAGCAGATTGGGGTGGAACAACTACCGCCGACCGTCGAGACTGGCAACGCATTACGGAAGAAGGGTTGAGAGAAGGTTGGTATCAAATTACTTTTGGTGAGGTGAAAGGGGTAGAACGAGACGCACAAAATCGCACGATTACCGAAATTCAGGAAAAAGGTTTTGGGCAAATGAACTTGGCAGCTGACTTTATTATTGATGCCACTGGTTTAGATGCCAAGGCGCAAGTTAGCCCTTTGCTAGATGATTTTGTCAAGCATTACAACCTACCTCTAAATTATTTAGGACGCTTGGCTGTTGCCAATAATTTTGAAATTCCCGAAATGCGCAATGGGAAAAGTCAAATGTACGCAGCCGGGGCCATTACCCTGGGTGGCCCCTACGCCGCCGTTGATAGTTTCTTAGGTTTACAATACGCCGCCTTAGTCGCTGTCGATGGACTCGCCGCCGCCCGCGCACCTGGAATCAAGCGTCTAAATGTATTCAGTTCTTTTGGGCAATGGTTGAAGTGGGTCTTTAATCAATCACCATGTTGAGTGGGGAGTGCTGAGTCCTGAGTGCTGAGTACTGAGTGCTGAGTGCTGAGTCCTGAGTGCTGAGTAGTGACCATTGACCATTGACCATTGACCATTGACCATTGACCATTGACTAATGACCATTGACCATTGACCATTGACCCCAGAAATATGAAATTTCCGCAATAAAAGACAAGAAAGATACTCTGTAATGGTGTAGAAATGTATAGAATCTTGTAAAGATATAAAATAAAGTCTTTTTAAGATGCAAACATTTCCAGTTCATTCCTCAATGCAGCTGTCTTTAGCGCCGAAACCATGTCAGCCTTTGAAGATTATTGCACTGGGGGATAGCTTAGTATATGGCTTTGGCGACCCAGAAACAGGGGGTTGGGTCGAGCAATTGCGGCGCAGGTGGATGTTACCCAATAGCTCTGGTCACGTCCTGTATAATTTGGGAGTAAGAGGCGATCGCACTCAGCAAGTAGCCCAAAGGCTAGAAGTAGAATTTCGCCATCGTGGCGAATTGCGAAATCAAGTCCCTGACTTAATTATCCTCTCTGTTGGAGTTAATGATTCAGCCCGGTTAGCTCGTCCCAATGGACGTAACTATACAGATATTGCTGTATTTGCATCAGAAATGGCTTCTCTACTAGACCAAGCACAGCAACTATGTCCTGTGCTATTTGTCGGTATGGTTCCAGTCAATGAAGCCAAAATGCCTTTTTTAGACTGCTTTTATTTTAATCATGCCGATCAGTATCGTTACAAAGAAGCCACGCGCATTGCTTGCAAACAAAGACAAATTCCCTATTTAGATATTTTCGACCAATGGATAGTACGCGGTGAAGCATGGCGCAATCAACGCCTTAGTGAAGATGGGCTTCATCCTAATACCTTGGGCTATCAAGCTTTATTAGAAGATGTCATGAATTGGGAACCACTAGCAGCCTATCATGCTCCATCAGCTTATCAACTGACTTGAAAGAGTCTTGGTCGAGATGGGATAAATCGCCTCTGTATAAGAGTGCTGTTAAGGTAGCAAGAAACATCACAATTCTCAAGCAATTGCTGTCATCGGTAGATTGTTTAGCTTATATTTATTTACTATGGATAGCTGATTTGTAAACAAAATCCCGACGCTTACCGCTTAAGTTTAGGGTGAATAATGACCACCTCCTACTATGGCACTCATATTTGATTTTTGTTGGCGTAGCCTGCGCTTACGCATACAAAACTCAGTACACCTTTATTCTTTCTTTCCAGTCCCCAGTCCCCAGTCCCCAGTCCCTTACCTCTACTAGTGATTCAGAAATCAAATCGGATTACTATAATTACTACCTATTCTACTCAGCACTCATTACTCTTATGACTCCAACTTTATTTGGTCGTTGGCAAACAAGGCTTTTATTACTGGCTACCGTGGGTGTATTAGTTTCTTTGCCTTTTGCACTAGGTTTAATTGGTTCTAGCCCGAATTCTGTTTATTTTTGGATTCTGGGTTATATTGCTATTTTTGGTTTAGGATGGGACATAATTTACATCTACATCCAAAAGTTTCGTTGGGATAGAGATTGGCCAGCCGCTTTTCAGGTCATAGCTGGTATTTGGGAATTCATCTTTGTTTTCTGTGGAGTCAAACTCTTTGGTTTTTTACCAATACCTCTACCTAAAGAAGAATTATCACCCGAAATTTTTCTGCTCCACTATAGCTTAGTCTGGTTAGCAGTTTTTCTCATTTCCCAAAGTCTCATGCGTATCCTCTTTCCCCGTTGGCGTTATCGTGGGGGACAGTGGTTGTAAATCATATTTATAAAACAGAAGTCCACAGGCTGTAGGGGCGGGTTCACAAATCTGCTTCCATCATTCACGAATATCTTGTCAACCCGCCCCTACCGTTTTATGAGAAATGCGCGTCTAGAGAAATAGTTCTCAGTGCAGAAAAAATTGTATTTGTCTTCTATTGTGCATGAGGGAAAATATACTAATATTAAATCAAACAGCTTTACAAGTATAAAAAAATGGGACTCCGTGACTGGGCGACTAGAGTAACGCTGATTTTTCTGATGTTAGCTGCTCTAATTTTGGCACTTTTGGCTGGGAAAGCTACACAGTTACAAAAGAATACAGCCTCATCAAATCCAGAAATTGCTGCTTGGAGTCAACAATATCCCCAAATTCAACAAGTCCAGTCTGTGAAAAGAGAAGTTAAGGAAGCCCCATCTGTACCTAAATCATCAGTTACGAAAAATCAGGTTACTAGCAGATACACTACTACACAAGCTTTTGCCCAGTATAAACCCAGATATGGAGTAGCGGCAGTAGACCCCAGCAATTATGGTGACAGATATACTACAGACGCTAATGGCATAGCTTTAAAGAATCAACCAATCATCGTGATTCACGAAACTAGTGATTCTGCTTCTAGTGCGGTTAACTTTTTTCAAACACCCCACACAGATGAAAATGTCCAAGCTAGCTACCACGCCATAGTCACACTAGATGGTACTGTCATATATTTAGTACCGCCAGAAAAACGTGCTTTTGGTGCTGCTAACTCAATTTTTGCAGGGACAGATGGAACAGAAACAGTACAAACCAACCCTAACTTACCACCATCTGTAAATAACTTTGCTTATCATGTTTCTTTAGAAACTCCCCCAGATGGACGCGGTAATAATTTCTTAAAATCTCATAGTGGCTACACACAGACACAATATAATTCTTTAGCTTGGTTAATTGCCCAAAGTCAAGTACCAGACGATCGCATTACCACTCATAAAAATGTAGATCGTTCTGGACAAAGAGTAGACCCCCTAAGCTTTGATTTTGAAAAGTTCTTCAATTTGCTAAATAACTATCGCCAATTAAGCCCAGTTTACCGCGCCAGCCATCCGTAAAGGGAGTGAGTGCTGAGTGCTGTTAGCGGTAGCGGGGCGTTCAGCCCGTGCTGAGTGAGGGAGTGAGGGAGTGAGGGAGTGCTGAGTGAAAGTCGCAGGTAGGAGAGTGCTGACTATTGACTATTGACTATTGACTATTGACTAACGACCAACTTCATTCGCAATAATCCCGACTAAATTTAGTCTGTTCAAAATTTCCACGGCTTGAGTTAGTTCAGTTTGAGTTACCCAACCAATACGCCCAACCATCATAATACCATTGCAATAGGAAGCTAATATCCTGGCATCGACTGTACCTAAGATAGGGGGAGCATCGATTAAAACTAGGTCGTAGGTTTCCTCAAATGACTCAATCAGTTCCTTGAGATGTTGAGAACTGAGTAATTTTACCGCATCTTCTGGTGTTGGGCCTGCGGTCAAGATGTCGATCGCTGGATGAATTGGTTGGATGTAATCTTGAAATTGTGAATTTGTCTCATCTAATAAAAGCAGAGATAATCCCCAATCGTTAGATAGTTGGAGAGTTTTGTGTAATTTAGGCGATCGTAAGTTAGCATCAATTAATAGTACTCGTCTGTGCATATGCGCCGCACTAGCTGCTAACCCCAGCGCTAGAGTTGTTCTTCCTTCTCCTGGTAGCGCTGAAGTTATCATCACAGACTTGAAAGAAAACGGATACTTCAATATTTGGGTGTTTTGATACACCATATCTAAAGTTTCATGGCAAGGTAGCCAAGATTCAGCCTCAATTACCGCTGGAGGAAGTTTGCTCTCTCCCAGCCAAGATAAACTAGGCAAGCGTTTTTCCATAGCGCGTGGTGCTAGTTTCGGTACTGCTCCTAGTAATCTTAAGTTTGCCACTTTTTGCAACTCTTGTGCAGAATGAATAATTCGATGACGCATTCCCCATATCAGCGCCATCACCACACCTAAAATCGGCCCAGTCACCATACCTGCAATTACCAACCATAATCTATCATTGCTAGAGTAAGTTCCTAAAGTTGGTTCTTCCAAAACTTGCCAATCAAAACCACCTTGAGCAATTTTCAATCCCACTGACTGTTGTGCTTGCAGCATTTGCTCTAAAGTTTTGCGTTGAGTTTCTACCTCTGGTAATAAACGCTGATATTCTGCTATCAATGTAGGATATTTGCTCAACTCCAAACGAGTACGCTGTTCTGATTCTGCTAGACTTTTTTCATTAGCAACTAATCCAAGAGCCGTTGTTTGTAATTGGATTAATTCTTCCACAAGATTGGGATCAACTCCCACAAATTGCTTTTGTGCTTCCTCTATTTCTTGTGTACTTTCAGCAGTCAGTCGCTTTAGCTCTTGCTGTAATAATTTTAATTGACTCTGGCGTTCTTGCTTTAAAGTTTGAACAACAGGAGAATCATCTGTATAGCGTAGTTGTTCTTGAGTTAAAGCTTGTTCTGTTTTTTGCAACTCACTCAACAGAGTTTGATAGCGACTTGATTGATTTAATCGTAAAGAAAAAGCTGCTTTGCGGCTAGAATCAGCAATTTTTTGTTCTAAGTTTTGGTAGCGTGTTTGTACATCTTGTAGCTGTGCGCGAGTGATTTGTAACTGTTGTTGAATATCAGCCAGAGATTTTACTAATATTTTACTTTGTAATTCTGGGTCTAAGACATTATGCTTTTTTCGGAATTGCTCTAATTTTTTCTCAGCTTGTTTTACCTGATTTTTAATCACTGGTAAGCGAGTATTAATAAAAGCTAATCCTTGATTAAAACGCTCCTTGCGTTCCTCTAAATTGTAGTTTTGATAGACTTGTTGTAGAGCTAAAAGTACTTTCTGGGTTTTAACTGGATCGTTATCTTGAAAAGAAATGTTTAAGATGGGATTAATACTCGAATTAATTACTGGCTCATCTGCTAACTGAGGCAATTCTAAAACTGCTATTTTTTCTTTAATCTCTCCTACATTAATCTGAGGATAATCAGGACGCAATAATTTGACGGCTGCATCTATTAATTTAGAACTGAGCATTAAATTCTTTTGAGTCGCATAATAATCATTGGTTAATTGACTATTTTTTCCACCTACTTCTTCAGCTACATTAGCACTTACTAATATCTGCATATAGCTCTTGTAGTTAGGTTTAGTCATGATAGCCATAACACTCGTGACTGACATGACAACACAAGAAACACCTATGACGATGAACCGTCGGCGCATGAGAATTTTGGAGATGTGCCGAAATTTAACTGTATTTGGTAAAGAATTAGTCATAAATTTTCCTGATTTTAGACTGATGTTAGACACTATTTAATTCCTCTAATATCAAACAAACTATCTAAATATTTAAGATAATTTTATTTAATTAGGATTGAGACTGTTGACCAATGAATATATGATTGATATTTTGTTGCAAAAGTTACTTTTTTAAAATACAAGATGCAAACAATTTAATTTCCTATAGCCATGAGACTATAGAGCTTAAATGTAGCCTATTGTTATTGTCAACTATTTTTTAATTCTTTTACCATATCATCATTAGTAAATACTGGTTCCTTTTTGATGTTGGATATTTGTGTATTCAACGTATTTAATCATGCTCAGAATATATAATAAGTTCAGATGCTTAAGTTTTTAAAACCACAAATAATTTGCTTGTATTACTTATGTAAATGTTATTTTCATCACAAACTATATCTAAAATAGGAGCTAATTTTTATTTCAAAGCGACAACTCACAGATTCCTCATTTCTCTGATAAATCAGGGATATTGTTGCTGATATATAAGATAAATCTGCTATATTTACTACTAATATAATTACTGATAAAATAAATTTTTATGAGTCTCGCTAATTAGTTAACATAAACATTGATCGCTCAAAGCATTGTTAGCAAGTATATATACATCACAAGGAAAATTTAATTATTCTATCTGTATCAGCCAAGTCAAGGCTATCAGCAATTACTTGTAGGGAAAGAATATAAAAGTAACTAATTTTGGTTTAGGGATGAATATTAAAATTGAAGCTTAGGTAAAATTATCTGCTATTTTTCCGGTTTTTATCAAACTGTGTGGTACACGGGTGTAATAGTATAGGTGTGCAAAACCATTACACCCCCATACCCTTATACCATTTCACGTTAATCATGATACAAATAAATCATGTAGAGACGTTGCATTGCAACGTCTCTACTGTTCATATTCAAAGGAAATTGGTATTACACCCCTTCCTGCGGATCAGGTTTTTTATTCAGTCTCGACTTTTACACCCCGCCAGAAAGCAACGTAACCCTCAATGTTTTTGGCTTTCTCTTTAGCACTGGGATAGTACCAAGCAGCATCTTTATTGACTTGTCCTTCAACTTCGATAGTGTAATAACTAGCGACACCCTTCCAAGGACAAGTAGTGTGAGTATCACTATCTTGAAAATACTGCTTGTTAACTGCGTCTGCGGGAAAATAATGATTGCCTTCCACGACGATGGTGTTATCGCTTTCGGCTAATACGGTTCCATTCCAAATGGCTTTTGGCATAAGTGTGTTTGTGATGAAAGTTTACACTTAACATTTTGACACTTCCTACGACATCAGCAAGTTTACCCCAATTGCTCACCAGATTTTGATCAGTAGTTTGGGTTGAGGCTTTGGGTAACCCAACACCAATATTCATACTGAGTTTTTAAGATCCATGTTGGGTTGCGCTGCACTTAACTCAACCTTGTATATTGAGAGAAATGCAGGTTTAGTAGCGATCGCCTACATTGATGATTACCTAAAGGGAAAAATGGATCAAGTGGATCTGAGAAATTAATCACAAATTTATGATGAAAAAGATACTTTGGTTTCCTACTGTCACCCTCATCTGTGCAATCACTTTAAGTATTTTTAATTTACCAGGAAATAGTCAGACTCAAACTCTCACCTCAACAGCGAACATAAGGTATGTTCCTCCCAGCACTCAGGAAAAACCAGGTGAACCCAGGGGACGACGCAGAGGCGGTGGTAGTCGCGGCCCTTGTAAGCAGTATGAAACACTCACAGCCTTAGTACCGATTACCAAAACAGAAACTAAAGAAGCAGTTTGGGGACAGTCAACATCAGCAAATCCTACCTTTTGGTTTTTTGTTCCTGAAAAGTTAACTCCCAAGGTTCCGATCGAATTTGTGATTCAAGACGACGCTGACAATTATTTATATCAAACAAAGTTTAATCCCTCAGAAACACCATCAGGTATTGTCAGCCTCGCTGTCAAACCCAAAGTACCTTTACAAGCTGGTAAATCATATCATTGGACTTTTTCTATTTATTGCGATGGTGCTAAACCTTCCGCTTCTGTCTATGTTCGTGGCACAATCAAACAAGTTGCTCTCAACCCAACTCTGCAAAAGCAACTCCAAGAGATGAAAACTCCCTTAGCACGAGCTGCTTTTTTTGCTGAAAATGGCATTTGGTATGATAGTCTCACAACCTTGGGAGAACAAATCCAAAACAGTAAACGCAAAGATCCAGAAATTGCCTCAGCTTGGACAGAACTACTTAAACAAGCGAATTTAAACAACTCGGCTTCATCTGCGATCGTACCTTGCTGTACACCTAAGTAATAAGTAACGCGAAACTCAAAAATCGATGTTGGGTTGCGCTACACTCTATCCAACCTACATTTAATACTGATATAGCAAAGCGCCAGTTCTTCTATAGGTGAAGGCTGACGCTTTGCTGATTTATATTTATTTGCTATACACTAGGGTCTTTTTTGGCTGACTCCATGTTATTAATACTTATGATCCCCGATTTTTTGCCATTCATGGAATTCTTTAATAATTTTTTTAGATTTCGTTTGTTGAAGCATTTGTTAATCTTTGTGAATTTTTGTTTGCTTTGGTGTAATCGAGGCTCCGAGAATTTCGGAAACCCAGACTTCAAAATTGCGGATGGGATGAGAACGGAGGACTGTATCACCATGAACAATTGGTTCTACCAGGATGGTAAACATACCTAAGCGGTTACCGGCTAGGACATCGGTAAATAAGCGATCGCCTACCATCCCTACTTGATGTACTGGTAAATTCATCGCCTGAAGTGCAGCTCGAATTTTGCGGCGTGAAGGTTTTGCCGCACCTAAATAGTAAGGTAGGTTCAAAGAACGAGCAATACCACCAATTCTGGGTTCACTGAGGTTGTTACTCACTAACCACAGTGCTGTAGTCGTGCGGATTTGCTCTACCCATGCCTTCAACTCTGGCGAAGCTGCACCCACTGTAATGGGTACAAGCGTTTCATCTACATCTAACACCAATCCCTTCAGCCCATAATTTGCAATAATCTCTGGTGTGAGGTGCAAAACAGAACCTTCTAAAATCAAATCAGGCTGTAAGAACTTGTTCCCTATCATATTAATTTTTAATGGGCAACCATTGATCCTATTCAACTTCATTAAAAAGTTGTTCTTCTAACAGGGGTTGCACTTGGCGAAACTCTTCTGGGGAGAGTAATACTGGTTCACCCGTTTTTGTGATTTTAGCAAAAAACAGCAGAGGATCTAGAGGTGTATAAATCGCATACTCCTGATCTTCATAATAGAAGTTAGCGAGTAGTTGGAGTTGTTCTGGTTCTAAATCTGCTGCTTCGTCTTCAATTTCGAGGGTAAATAGTTCTGACTCTTCTACTGGAGGTAAATCACCTGCCACAGTCAGAGCATAGGCTGTTTGTTTGAGCAATAGGTTTTGTTCAGCTAAGACAGCTTGAGCCGTGCCAAAAATTTGGTCAACAATGGCATCATCAAACTCTACCAAGATGGCTTCTTCTTCCTCGTATTCACCTTGCCAAGCAAAAATTTCTATGGGTGAGTCTACCGGCAGCAACAAAACGTATTCTTGTTCATCCACTGAGAGTGAATGTTCGATGTAACATTCCAGCGATCGCCCTTTTTCATCAGTCAGGGTGATGGAACCTGTAGGAGCATGGTCGTTATCTTCAGAAAATGGAGAGGAAAACATAGCCAATGTGTAAAACTTTTAATAAGTACTAGCAGCAGTAAAACAGCTTTGCTGTTGAATGACAAATCATGTCAAGCAAATAGCCTTAAACTTAGATACAACTGCTATGTAACAGCTTTCAGAATATCATGTTAAAAGGTATCAATACTCTAATGCCTCAACTGAACTGTGAGCTTGAGAGCGTCTAGTATCCAGCCACTGCTGCAAAATTAGTGCAGCTGCTTTGCGATCAATTAAGCCCTTATGGCGTGATGGCGAGCGATTTTCCGCTATCAGCATTTGCTCTGCTTGAAAAGAAGTCAGTCGCTCATCAACATATTCCATAGGTATTGCCAATGCTTTAGCCAGCCTTGTCGCTAATTTTTGCACATGGCGAGCTTGAAAGCCGATAGAACCATCCATTGAATAGGGTAAACCAATCACCAAAATTTCTACTTGACGTTCATTGACTATGGTGCGGATTTGTGCTACGTCTCGTTCAAATGATGTACGTTCAATTGTCGTGATCCCAGTAGCAATCAACCCAGTGCGATCGCAACCAGCTACACCAATCCGCTTGCGCCCCAAATCCAAACCCAAAGCTGAGATGTAATTAGTCATTAGTCAATAGTCAATGGTCAATAGTCATTAGTCAATGGTCATTGGTCAACAGTTAAAATTATTTTCCCCTTGTCCCCTTGTCCCCTTGTCTCTCACTCCCTCACTCTCTCACTCCCTTCTCTGGCTGTCCATCACTCAAATCAGGTTGAGAAGACGGTTCTACTTTGCTGTTTTTACCGCCAAAGGTCATGGGATCTGATTGACTGGGTACAGGAATATCAGCAGATGATGGCTGTCTGGTGTGTACCCATGACATTCCCCCTGGTATGGGTTTACGGGCGGGTTGTAAACCTTGCAGCACATCAGTCCATTGAATTCCTTCTAAGGAGACAAATTTTGACTCCCGCAGTTTGTGCCAGACTGAGCGAGACATAATTAGTGTATGTTCGATGCGTTTAGCACCGATACGCTCTAAATATTCTTCTCGTTCTGGTTGGTAGTCAGAGGAGGCTAATTGTAAGCCTTGCTGAGGAAAGTCTTGAGCGATGCGTGCTAGTTGAGAGAGTAATTCTGGGTATAACCAAGTGTAAGCAGGGTGGACTGTCAATGTAGCAACGTGGGGAGTTTCCCCTTTGCGATCGAGTTGTACTTGAAAATAACCAATTGCTGCTTTGCGTTGTGGTTCAAATACATAACCACTGACTACTTCAACTTTCGTCATCCATTGTTTAACCGCATCACTCAACGCGCCAAATAAACTGGTTTTGAAGTCGCGGATATTGCGATCAAATACTTGACGTACCAATGGCGGCATGGATGCTGTATCTAATTGATACAAAAGTTGAGCATCAGCATTACTTACTGGTAGCAGATTGGGTAAATCTGGTTCTGCTTGTGCTAATTCTTGCAGTAGTTCTGGTTCAATTTCCCAGTAGGTAATTTCTGCTAAACGCTGAAATCCATTTTGTCGATACAGTGCTAGGGCTTCTATATCGTTGATATTTACTTCTAATAACCAAGTACGAGCTTCTAAAATCCCTTCAAAACAGTGGCGTAGCAGTTGTGAACCAATGCCTTGCTTGTCAGCAGCTCGATCCAAAATTACCTTCTCGACTCGCCAAGTGCTGCGTGTCCGATTAAATGGCGAAATTTGAATCATTCCTAAGAGCATCCGCCCCTGTTCAGCTACGTAAGCACAGAAACGATACTGTAGCGGGTTGGGAAACCAACTCAAAAATTTGAGTAAACCGTACCAGCGATGTAACCATTGCATATGGTTAGCAACATCACTAGCTCCCTTGGGTGTGAGGGCGGCGAATGATTCTTGAGAAATGCGTTCAATTCCGTCCAAATCCCGGTGTTGGACTGGCCGGATGACAACGCCAAGATTGCGAGAAGGTAATGAGGTCATTTTGATTTGAGCTGCCATTTAGCCTTAACTGGTTGGAATCAGAAGAACTGCTGCAATTATCTTAACGGCTTTGAGTGTTTTGCTCTTGCTCCAAAGGAGTGATTTTTGTAACTAAATATTTAAAAAATGAAAAAAGCAGACATCATGGTAACACCGTTTGGGGTTAAACCAACAATATCTGCTTCTATTTTATTGGCTTTTTTGTGAATTATTTTTTTTAATATTACAGCCCTTGCCGAGAAACGAGCTTTTCAAAGTTGGCTTGGGTTTGATGCAGTAGTTGCTGCCTGCTATCTTCTATTGTCTGCTTTAGCGGTGGAACCAGATTGCGAGCTTGCAGAGTCATGTGCAGCTGTAGGTGGGCAACATAGTCACTAAATTCTTCTTTTGGTAAAATTGCGCCCGTTGATAAGTTTGATTCCATTGCCACTGTGTTCTCCTTATCCTTTGATTGATGCTATTGCTTCACATCATCAAAACTTATCATGTTGTTTCATGTGTCTTCTTAATTTGCAACGAAGTTTAACGGTTGTTTGCATCATGACTTACGCGGACAAATCTGGGTTTCATTAGGGGTGGCTGATAACTGATAACTGATAACTGATGACTGATGGGGTGTAGGTTTAACTGAACCGTATTGCTAGATAAACTACCAATCCACCACCAGTAAGGATCACACCTAAAATTGCTGGAACCAAAGGTAACCAACCACCCATAAGGAACAAAATAATCGCACAACTACCATATAAAACCATAATTGTCATTCCCATCCCCAACCAAATGCCTACCGATGAACGCCAGCGCCAAACGACTAAACCTCCGATTAATGACCAAACCCCTATCCATAGGAATTCCCCAGGTTGTGATAACCACCAGATTAAAGGGCGATTATTCAAGACAGCACTGAGGATTTGACTAACCATATGCGCCTGAATTTCTAAGCCAGATAAACTACCTTGGGGAGTGCGCCAACGGTGATCATTAAAACTAGGATCTGTCGTACCAATGAGAACGATGCGATTTTTAGCTAAATTGGGATTAAATTGCTGACTGAGTACTTCTTGGAGAGTGACTGTTTGGGCAATGGATGTTGCAGTCCGGTAGTTGAGTAATATTTGATGACCACTGGCGTTAATGTTTTGGTATGCAGATGTGTTGGTTTCTAAGGTTTTAAATACTTTTTGACCGAGTTGGAGGTAATTATCTGAAGTTACACTGCTGTTTAGACCTTGATCAGTTAAATAACGTTTAGCCAATTGCCAACTAAAACTATATTGACTTTGACAAGGACTAGCATTACTCACCGCTAACAACTGACGACGTAACACATCATCGGTATCTATTAAAACATTATTAAATCCCTGATGATCGCCTGTTACTTCTGGTGGTGGTGCTACTCCTGGTTTACCATATTTGCAGATGACAAAAAAGCGATCGCTATTTTTCATCCTCTTGGCTAAGTCTTGGTTAGTTTTGCTGACAGGCGTTTCTCGATAAATATCCAAGCCGATAGCACGGGGTTGGAAAGATGCTAATCTAGCTAACAATTGGCTGAGTGAGCGTTCTGATAGGGAAGCTGCACCACGTTCGTTGATGGGTTGAGATTGGACATCTGCTGCGGTTATGGTGACAAGTAATAGTCTTTTGTCTTGTGCTTCCGGTGGTTTTAACTGGATTAATTGGTCATAAGCTTGCAACTCCCAAGCCTGCAAAAAACCGAGTGTACGTATTCCCAACACACAACCCATGATGAAAACACTGGCTAAAACCACTGTTTTGAGTGAGAGAGGCGGCGGGGAAGAGAGAACAAACCGGAGTGCTTGTTTTACCCAATTGTGATCAAAAACAGCTTGATAAATGGGATTTTTGACAACTAAGTTACCCTGTTGGAGACTTACCAAGCCAGACAAGCGTAATTCTAGATGTTCGGGAATATTTCTCGCCGGGATTTTGCCCCGTTGCAAAATTTGCTGGTATATTTGCAGTAAACTATCTCTAGAACTAGTTTTGCGGAGGATGCGATCGCGGATTGTTCGCAGATGTTCTGGTTGGTCTTGAGCCTCCCAATTTAAAATAATTTTTTCCCATACTAATTTGCGGACAGATGCTGGTGTTTGTACCTCTACAGCTTGCGCTATTAACCAACACAATTTTTGCGTCAGGAATGGTTGTCCACCAGTCCAATAAATAACTTCTTTTAATACTGCTTCAGCATGATTAACTTTATCTACAATTCCTGGAATTAGGGCTTGACTTTCCTGAACTTGAAACCCTTTTAACTCAATTGCTCTACCAATATTAAAAGGTGTAGCAAATTCATCTTGAATTAAATCTCCTGGTGTGGCTACTCCCAACAGCACAAAAGTCAGTCTTTGATATGCTGATTTAGTTGCTCGTTTAGTATAACAATTCCGAATTAGCGCAAAAAACTCATCTGTGGAAAAGTTTAAACTCAGAACACTATCTATTTCATCAATAAAAATTACAATATTTTGTTGAATTTGTGTCAGTAAAACGGTGTCAATAAATTCCTTTAAACACTGCACTGGAGATAAATCATTATGTTCGCGTAACCAGTTGCGCCGATTTACTTGCAGTGCAAATCCACTAATTAATTCTTGAATAATCCCACCATACCACTGCTGGGCTGTAATTTGTTGACTACCAATGCCACTCAATTCAATTTCTGCACAAGCAATTCCTTGCGCCTGTAATTTGAACATTGTTTGTATTCTCAAAGATGATTTCCCCATCTGTCGAGAATTCAGCACATAGCAATATTCACCTGCTAATAAAGCATCATATAGTTCCCCATCTGCTGCTCTCACAATATAAGTAGGAGCATTAGGTGGCAAACTACCCCCAGGTTGGTATTTATAATGAGATTGGGAATAGTCATTGGTCATTGGTCAATAGTCAATAGTCAATAGTCATTAGTCATTAGTCATTAGTCATTAGTTCTATACTCAGCACTCAGCACGCGGCTCATTGCCCTGCTTCCGCTAACAGCACTCAGCACTCAGTACTCCCCCACTCAGCACTCAGCACTCATAACTCTCCAATCGCATACCCAGATATTGACGATATAAATTACATCTCGTTTGCACTTTATTACCAGAGAGTTTGACCAGACCCATACTATATAATTGATAAGCTGATAAGGGTTCTATTTGGATGAAACTATCAGCATCAATCACTTTTTTAAAAGTAGCGGCTAATATCGGGTGTTTTTGTAAATTTAACCAATATTCCCAAAGATGAGAGCGATAGATACCTGCTTCTGTTACTGCTTCCACTAAAAGTTGTTGGAGTTGAACACTAGGATGATTTTTGAGATGAGCAAAAGCTAATTCTAATAAATAAGGATGTCCGCCGACTAGGTTAATTAATGGTGCTAATTGAGTATGGTCTAAGTCTAGCTGGTATTGTTTAGCGAATTCTAAAATTTGTTCTGGGGTAAACTCAGATAGTTCTATGGGTAATCCTACATTAAATGGTGACTGGTTAATATTGAGTTGGATATAAACATCTGTAGCATGGAGAATTGCTAGGCGTAATTTTTGCCATAGCTTGCGACTTCTAGCTTTTTCATACCACGATCGCAGTAGTCCAAAAAAGTCTTCGTAAATTTCTGGGTAGGGAAAAAGCAAATCTACATCATCTAAACACAGAACTAAGGGGCTGTCATATTGAGTGAGTAGATATTCTTCAAAATAGGTAGTACAGCTCACCTTGGAACCAATACCTTCTTCATCCCAATACTCATCTAACTCATGGGGAATTTTTAATTCCCGGCTAATGTTCACACAAAACCAACGTAAAAATTTATTGAGATTAGTAAAGTGGATATTTCTATCTGCTAATTCAAAACTCAGATGGACAGTTTGATAACCTGCATTTTTTATCTGTTCTAAAACTCGTGTCATTAAGTAAGTTTTGCCCATTAAACTAGGAGCTTTCACCCGAATTAATGAACCCGGTTGTAAAAGATGTTCGTAACAAAGAGATTCTATCGGTGGACGTGCAATATAAATGGCAGCATCAGCTATGTCTGACTGGGTAGATGTCTCATTTTTTGGTAATTCTTCACCATATTGATCATCAACTATTTGCTCCTGATGATTAGCAGACAGTTTTTGTTGTTCCCAATATCTTTTGAGGGCTTCTTTGAAGTTACTTTTTTTAACTTTTTCACCTAAAGCATCTGTCAATAATTTCCATAGCTTAGGGGCAACATCTTGACTAATATAAGTAGTGGCATACTGTTGTTTGGCGGCGATTATATCATAATCTTCTCTCTCCCAAGCGCCTTTTAAAATTACGATTTCAATATCTGTGAGGTTTCTCTTAAATTTTGTCCATACTACTTGATTAGCTGTTTTGATAGCTTCATTCAAGTTAAATTCCATAGCTGTTGAAATCAGGATATTTTTCTCTGTGGGGAGGATGTAGCTCTTGGGGAAGACTAAGAGCTAATAGAACTTACGCAGTGTCACTAAATTTTCTAGCTTTTTTGTCAACAGTCCAAAAAAACTTGATTTTGACTATTGACCATTGACTATTGACCACCCTCATTTATGGTTTATTGGTTAAGTGCGTAAGTCCTAGAATCTATGGTATTGGTTAGGCGATCGCCTTGTAAATGTCTTCAGCAAAATTCAAACTTGTATTACAATTTTTCTGCAAGCACACATAATGGGTGAAATAGCTGTGGTAAAATACTCTATTAAGCTAAAAATTATTGGGCAGCGTGCCATTATCTACGCATTGGCAACAGCAGGATTTTTAGTCAATCCCTGGTGGAGTGTGACAGCTACAGCCCAAATTGACCCAGATGCAACTCTAGGCAATGAAAATTCCCAATTAACGCCCAATGTTACCATCAATAATCTGCCGGCGAAACGTATAGATGGGGGTGCGATTAAAGGTAACAATCTTTTTCACAGCTTTCGAGAATTTAATATCAACGAAGGGGAAAGAGTTTATTTCCATAATCCCAATGGCATTAGTAATATTTTCACCAGAGTCACAGGTACGAATTCATCGCAGATTTTAGGAACCCTTGGTGTGACTGGGAATGCTAACCTGTTTTTGATTAATCCGCATGGGATAATTTTTGGTCAAAATGCCAGATTAGATATTGCAGGTTCCTTAATTGCTAGTACTGCGAGTGGGATCAATTTTGCCGATGGATTTAAATTCACTACATCTCATCAGCAATCAAATCCCCTGTTGACAGTTAGCATTCCCACTGGTTTGCAATTGGGAGAAAATCCCCAAAAAATATTAGTCCAAGGAGATGGTAAAGGGATTAGAACTAGTAACTCTCCTGTAGTAGATGTAACTAATGGTTTGCGGGTAGGAAGCGATCGCACTCTTGCTTTAGTAGGCGGCAATATCGATTTTACAGGTGGTACACTGAAAACAGCCGGAGGTCGGATTGAATTAGGTAGTGTTGCTGGCTCTGGTTTAGTTAGTCTCAATGCTGTAGAACAAGGTTTTGCTTTAGGTTATGCAGATGTGAGCAAATTTGGGGACATCCAATTTTCTCGAAGTACTGCTGTCGATGCTAGTGGTTTGAGTGGTGGTACAATTAATATCCGTGGCAGAAAATTAACAATCACAAATGGTTCGCAAATTGAAGCTACTACCCTTGGTGTGGGTACAGGAGGGAAATTAACGGTAACTGCATCAGAGTTAGTCGAGTTGAGGGGTACATCATCGGAAAACCGCCCCAGTTCCTTATCTACTGATAATCGTGATAGTGGAACAGTACCTGGAGAATTGACAATTAATACTAGACAATTAATCCTGCAACCAGGAGGACGAATATCAGCAAGTAATTCTGATACTGGATTAGGCGGAACTATTACTGTTAACGCTGATGAGCTTGTAGAATTGATTGGTACTTTCACCAGTTCAGGTGGATTGCGTTCTAGTGGATTATCGATTCAAACCACAGGTAGGGGAAATTCTGGTAACTTAATCATCAATACCAAAAAATTATCTATTCGAGAAGGGGCAGAAATTTCTGCTTCTACCTATGGCGCAGGTAATGGAGGCAATATTATCATTAACGCCTCGGAAATTGTGGAATTAAAGGGGATCTCCAACAGCAGGAATACGCTCCTTCCCAGTAGAATTGTGGCTGAGGCTGGCAATAATATTCGAGAAGTTAATCGCAACGCACCCTCAGCGCCAGTCACAGGAAAAGGGGGTAATCTTGCCATCAATACTCGACAATTAACTATTCAAGATGAAGCCAGACTGACTGTTAGTAGTCGCAGTGAAAACCGCAATGCTCAAGGTGCAGGCACATTAGACGTGAAAGCTAGTAATATTTTACTGAACAATCAAGGACAAATTGCGGCTACAACCTTTATTGGTCAAGGTGGGAATATCAAACTGGCAGCTCAAGACTTTTTAGTCCTGCGTCGCCATAGTACAATATCTACCACAGCAGGCACAGCTAGAGCTGGTGGTGATGGTGGCAATATTGATATCAACACAGATTTTATCGTCACTGCTCGTGGTGAAAATAGCGATATCACAGCTAATGCGTTTAGAGGTAGTGGGGGTAAGGTCAATATTACAGCCCAAAGTATTTTTGGGATTAAGCCTCTGAGTCGTCAAGAACTACAAACCTTATTAGCAACAGATAATCCAGACGCAATCAATCCCAGCCTATTGTTGAGTAATGATATCACGGCGATTTCTCAACAAAGTCCTTCCTTAAGTGGTCAGGTAACACTTAACACACCAGAATCAGACCCCTCAAGCGGACTTGTCGAACTAACAACAGATATTGTGGATGTTTCTGGTTTAATTAATCAAAATCTCTGTGTCGCCGCTAGTCAAGGCAGTGAATTTATCATCACCGGACGTGGGGGTTTACCGCCCTCTCCTTATGAAATTCTTAACCTGAATACTGGGTGGGAAGATTGGCAAATAAGTGAGTTGGCAAGTAGGAGTGTGCAGAAAAAAAATTCTCAATCTCATACTCCTAATGCTTTACTCCCTACTCGCATTACTGAGGCTCAAGGTTGGGTGAAAAATTTAGATGGTACTGTAATTTTGACATCTCAACCTGTAGTTTCTACACCGCAAGGTACTTGGTTAAGTCATCCAACCTGCCAACATAATTAATTTTGTTGTCTGTTAATATCTTGCAAATCAAGTGCATAGTTTAATCGTAAAACATTGACTCCTGGCTCACCAAATATCCACAAAAATCTGCCATCTGTGTATTTATTAATTAAAGTGAGAATTTCATCTTCTTTCACACCACGAGCGCGGGCTACTCTTTCTAATTGTTGTCTGGCTGCTGGGAAAGAAATATGCGGATCTAAACCTGAGCCAGAGGTGTAGATTAAATCCGCAGTTGGTTGAATATTTTCATCGCGGAGTTGATTGGCTGCTTCGACAATGCGGTTGAGTAATTCGGGATTGCTGGGAGCGAGGTTGCTAGCACCAGAAATTCCTGTGGGTTTGGCTTTTCTACCTTGACTGTAACGGACTGCACTAGGGCGACTGTGGAAGTATTTTTCCGATGTAAATACTTGCCCAATTAACTCAGAACCAATTGATTCGGCTTGGAGATTTTTCCTGATGCTACCGTTAGCTTGGAAGGGGAATAAACCTTGACCGATGACTAAAATGGCGAGAGGATAAATGATGGCTGTGATTAACCAAAGTACTAAAGTAATGCGAATTGCTTTAATAATTTCTCTAATGAAAGACATAGGAAATATACCGTAAGAATAAATAGGGTTTTTTAAAATCTTTCTGGCTGAAAAATAACTGTAAATAAGTAAATAATTAAGGCTAAAATCACTACTCCTAAGATGCTAACAGCCCAAGTGGAGGTACGATTTAAGGTGATGCTGGTGGTGGCGTGAACGGCTGGGGGCATGAGCAGATGTAAGGTAAAAATTAGAGCGATCGCTTTTATATCTATTTTCATGGGTTTGGGGCGGTTTCAGTTGATTGCTTGCCATGTTGGCATTTTTTTAAACGCAGAGGGGGAGGAGGTAAGCACGGAGGTACGCGGAGTTGTTATTAAGTGAGTCCGATGAGGGTGATGAGTACATCGATTAATTTAATGGCGATAAATGGGGTGATGATGCCGCCTAAGCCGTAGATTAAGATGTTGCGTTGGAGTAATTGATTGGCTGTGAGGGGGCGAAATTGTACACCTTTTAAGGCTAGGGGAATGAGGGCGGGGATAATTAGGGCATTGTAGATGAGGGCTGAGAGTACAGCAGAATTGGTACTCGTTAAGTTCATAATGTTGAGGCTTTGCAAATTCGCTGCGGCAAAGATGACGGGAATAATGGCAAAGTATTTGGCTATATCATTGGCGATGGAAAATGTGGTTAATGCGCCACGGGTGATGAGCAATTGTTTGCCGATGCTGACAATATCAATCAGTTTTGTGGGATCGGAGTCTAAATCTACCATGTTGGCTGCTTCTTTGGCAGCTTGTGTACCTGTGTTCATGGCGACACCAACATTGGCTTGGGCGAGGGCTGGTGCGTCGTTGGTTCCGTCTCCTGTCATGGCGACGAGTTTACCTTGGGCTTGTTCTTGTTGAATGACGCTGATTTTGTCTTCTGGGGTGGCTTCGGCGATGAAGTCATCAACTCCAGCTTCTTTGGCAATGACGGAGGCTGTAATGCGGTTGTCGCCGGTAAGCATGACCGTACGTACACCCATACGACGTAATTGATCGAAACGCTCTCGAATCCCGGATTTAACGATGTCTTTGAGATAGATAACACCGTAGATTTCGTTATCTAAGCAAACAGCCAAGGGTGTACCGCCTAGTTGGGAAACTCTTTCGTAGGCTGTATCTAATTCTGGGGTGATGCGGCCATTACGCGATCGCACAAACCCTTGAATTGCTCCTACTGCGCCTTTCCGGGCTTCTCTGCCACCGGGTAGATTAGTTCCACTCATGCGGGTTTTGGCGGAAAAGGCAATTCCCTGGGCTTGATTGTAGTCGAAATCAAAGTGTATACCTAATTTTTCGGCTAGGCGGACAATAGATTTACCTTCTGGTGTATCGTCAAAGACGCTAGCAGCCCAAGCAACACTGGCTACTTCTTCGACTGTGTGAGCATTAATCGGGATAAATTCTTCTGCCAAGCGATTACCAAGGGTAATTGTGCCTGTTTTGTCAAGTACTAAGGTATTAACATCACCGCAAGCTTCCACTGCCCTGCCAGAGGTGGCAATAACGTTAAATTGGGCAACTCTATCCATGCCGGCAATCCCAATGGCACTGAGTAAGCCGCCGATGGTAGTGGGGATCAGTGCGACTAATAAAGCAACCAAGGTCGGGACATCGACGGGAGTATCGGCGTAGTAAGCAAATGCCGGGATGGTGGCAACAACGAAGAGAAAGACTAAGCTTAAAACGGCAAGTAATACTGTTAAGGCAATTTCATTCGGTGTTTTTGTCCGTTCTGCACCCTCGACTAAAGCAATCATGCGGTCAATAAAACCTTTACCTGGGTCAGCAGTTACCCGGACAATTAATTCATCCGAGATAATCCTTGTACCACCAGTCACAGAACTGGCAATATCGGAACCGGATTCTTTCAAGACTGGTGCAGACTCTCCCGTAATTGCCGATTCATCGACGGAAGCAACACCCATCATTACTTCCCCATCGGCGGGAATAATATCACCTGCAACTACATATATAGTGTCACCCTGTTTGAGACTGGTGGAGGGAACTTGTGTAACTGTACCGTCGGGGGCAAGTTGTTTAGCTAAAGTCTCAGATTTGGTGGAACGCAAAGCATCGGCTTGAGCTTTACCTCGTCCCTCAGCTACAGCTTCGGCAAAGTTAGCAAACCAAACTGTGAAGAATAAAACCCCTGTTAACAAGCCGTTGAATAGTTGGGGGTTTTTCTGCTGAGTGGGGCCAAATAGTTGGGGATCAATAGTGACGGAAAAAGTAACCAGCGTCCCTACCCAAACCAAAAACATCACTGGATTTCTAATGGCAGATTGGGGATTGAGTTTAACAAAAGCATCCCGAATTGCTCTGAGGTAGAGTCCCTGAGTTTTGATTTTAGCTCTTTTGTGTGTTTGACGGCGATCGCCTGGACGAGAACGGGGGGGTTTAGATTTGGGGGTAGGTGCGGTTGGGTTCATGTTTGGGAGTGAGGGAGTGCTGAGTGCTGTTAGCGGTAGCGGGGCGTTTAGCCCGTGCTGAGTAAAGAGTGAAAAGACTTGTTTTTAGTCTTTAGCTTCTAGCTGCTAACCCCCGGCGGCTAGTTTAAAACCTTCGGCGATGGGGCCTAGTGCTAGGACGGGGAAGAATGTTAGCACACCTAAAATTAGGACTATGCCGGCGGTGACGGTGGTAAATACTAGGGAGTCGGTTTTGAGTGTGCCGGGGGTTTGGGGTACGGTTTGTTTGCGAGACATACTATCAGCTAGTAATAGCATGGCAATAATGGGAATGTATCTACCTACGAGGATGCTGACACAAGTGCTGATATTCCACCACAGAGTATTGTCTGTCAATCCTTCTAAACCAGAACCATTATTGGCACTGGCTGAGGCGTATTCATAAACTACTTGGGAAATGCCATGATAGCTGGGGTTGGTGATGCCGGAGAGAGAAAACGGGTAAGCTAGGGCGATCGCACTGGGAATTAAGACGACAATGGGGTGAATGAGTAAGATGACGCTCGCCAGGACGATTTCTCGTTTTTCAATTTTGCGGCCAAAAATTTCTGGGGTGCGTCCCACCATCAGTCCAGTTAAGAATACGGTGAGAATGAGATATATAAATAGGTACGCTGTGCCTGTTCCCTGTCCACCCCAGATAATTTGCAAAAATAAGTTAAATAATGTGGCAAATAGTCCTTGGGGCATTAAAGAATCGTGCATTCCATTGACTGCGCCGCACATGGTAGCGGTTGTCATCACTGCCCAAAGTGCTGTTTGGGCCCAACCAAAGCGCAGTTCTTTCCCTTCTAAATTCGGTTGTTCTATGCCCAATGTGCTATTTACCAAAGGATTACCCTGTAGTTCGCCACTGGCTGCTGTCCACACAAGAACGACAAATACAATAAACACCATCCAGAATAATAGCCAAGCTTGTTTGATATTTTTAGCAAACACGCCGTAAGTGTAAATCATCGCGGCTGGGATGGCAATCATAGCGATGATTTCCAGGAAATTAGTGGCAGCGTTGGGATTTTCAAAGGGATGGGCTGAGTTAGCCGCAAAAAAACCACCGCCATTTTCACCCAACATCTTAATCATCTCAAAGGAAGCGATCGGCCCTCTGGCGATGTACTGGGTTCCCCCTTCTAGGGTGGTGAGAGTCAAGGTTTCGCCTAATGTTTGCGGTACACCTAGTAGAACTAAAGCGATCGCACCAATTACCGACATGGGCAATAATATTCTGGTGATCCCACGGGTGAGATCAACGTAAAAGTTTCCCAGTTTTTTGCCTGTTAATCCCCGAATAAAGGCAATTCCCACCGCTAAACCTGTAGCGGCTGAGGTAAACATCAAAAAGCCCAAGGCTGCTACTTGGGAGAAGTAACTCAGGGTTGTTTCACCAGCATAGTGTTGCTGGTCGGTGTTGGTGACAAAAGAAACTACAGTATGTAAAAGTGTGTCCCATCCAGGCGCACTGAAACCGTTAGGATTCCAGGGTAATAGTCGCTGATAATATATCAGTGAATATACTAAAATACCCATCAACAGGTTAGTGTAGATGATGGCGCGGATATACTGCCAACCCGTCATCTCATCTTTATCTTTAGTGCGGACACCAGTTAAGACATAGATACTGCGTTCGATGGGGTTCATTAAAGGATCAAGTAGAGTCCTTTCTCCCAGAAACACACGTGCTATGTATCTCCCCAAAACAGGGGTAATCGCTATGACAACACACAGCGTTAAGCCAATCTGTAACAAACCTTGTCCCATTTATTTCCCACTCAATTTTAAGGCGATACTATAAAACTAATTCTTGGATATAAAAAATAACCTACTGATTCATCAGATAGTGAGCAATTTGGCAATATTCTATATCACTAGGACTTATGCACTCAACCAAGAAACCTTTATGAGGGTGGTCAATAGTCAATGGTCAATGGTCAATAGTCAATGGTCAAAATCAAGTATTAGTATTAGTAGTATTAGTAGGTTGGGTTAAGCGTAGCGCAACCCAACAGAGATCAGAATGTTGGGTTACGCGAAGCCTCCACCCAACCAACAATTTTATTGCAACTACGACACGGGTCTATTTACCATCAATATATGTAGAGACGTTGCAATGCAACGTCTCTACTGTTTTACATTTAAAATAAATTGGTCTAAATCCTCTGCATCGAATTCACATTAATCTAAGAGCGCTGATTGACAAAATCCCGGCTTTGTGAATTCACCGGGGTTTTGATTACACGTTTGCTTGCTGGCGTTGATAGAGTGACCAATACAAGCCTTTTTGTTGCAGGAGTTGTGCGTGAGTACCACGTTCAGCAATTACGCCTTTTTCTAGCACCAGAATCAAATCTGCGCGCTTCAGAGGAGCAAAGCGGTGGGCAATGAGAAAGACGGTACGGTTAGCAGAAACTGTTTGCAGATTTTGTAGTACCTGCTGTTCGGTTTCACTATCTAAGGCACTAGTAGCTTCATCTAAGACTAAAATCGGGGCTTCGGAGAGAAATAACCTCGCTAAAGCAATGCGTTGTCTTTGTCCCCCCGATAAAGCTGTACCCCGTTCCCCGACGTTTGTTTCGTAACCGTAGGGTAATTGACTGATAAAATCGTGGGCGACGGCTAGTCGGGCTGCTTCTACAACTTGTTCGGCGGTAATATCAGGATTGCCCAGAGTGATATTTTCCAAGATGGAACCGTTAAATAAAAAGTCTTCTTGGAGAACTACACCGATTTGTTGTCGTAGTGAGGCTAAGTCTGCACTTTTAATATCAAAACCATCGATGAGAACCCGTCCTGATTCAATTTGATAGAGTCGTTGCAACAACTTAGACAGGGTACTTTTACCAGAACCACTGCGTCCCACAATACCGACAAATTGTCCTGGTTCGACATTAAAAGAAATACCCCGCAAAACAGGTTCAGTATTAGCTTTATAGCGGAAAAATACTTGCTCAAAAGTAATTTGACCTTTGAGGAGTGGTAATACTAAACCAGTTCCCATTTCGGCTTCTGGGGCAACATTGAGAATATCGCCAATGCGGTCAACAGAAAGTAAGACTTGTTGGAGATTTTGCCACAATTGCACTAGGCGTAAAAGCGGCCCGGTGACTCTGCCAGAGAGCATTTGAAAGGCGATTAATTGCCCGATTGTCAGTTTATGGTCGATGACTAATTTAGCACCAAACCACAAAATTAATAAGGAGGAAAAATTAGTGAGAAAGTCACCAATATTACTGCTAATATTAGATGTTGTGGAGGCTTTAAAACCAGTCCGCACAAACCGAGCAAATAAACCTTCCCAGCGATCGCGTGCGACTGATTCAGCCGCATGAGCTTTGACAGAATGAATACCTGTAACCGTTTCTACCAAGAACGATTGACTGTCAGCATTGCGGTTAAAGGTTTCGTTGAGCCAGTTACGTAAAATTGGTGTCGCAACTATGGTCAGTGTGGCAAACAAGGGTAGCACTGCCAACGCCACAAAAGTTAGGGGAATATTGTAATAAAACATCAATGCTAGATAAACGACGGCAAAGATGCTATCTAAAATTACCGTTAAGGCTGTACCTGTAAGAAACTGACGAATTTGTTCTAGTTCTTGGACTCTGGCTACTGTATCACCCACCCGCCTGGACTCAAAATAAGCCAAGGGCAACCGCATCAGGTGACGAAATAATTGTGCTGATAAGCTTAAATCTAAACGTCGGGCTGTGTGGGTAAAAATAAATAATCGTAAAATCCCCAATACAGCTTCAAATATAGCAACTAACAAAAGGGCGATCGCCATGACATCGAGAGTGGGCAAACTCTCCTGCACCATGACTTTATCAATCACAACCTGAGTAATTAATGGCGTGCCTAAACCCAATAATTGTAAAGTGAAAGATGCGAGTAATACTTCTGCTAACAGTTTGCGATATTTCCAAACGGCTGGTGTGAACCAGTTGAGGTTAAATTTTTCTTGTTGAGATATCAGTTCTACTTGCCACAACTTACCATCCCAGCACTGTTCAACTACTGACTGTGGGACAGTTTCACAAATATTATCAGGATTTAAGGGATTAGCGATAATTAGGCGATCGCCTTTCACCCCATAAACCACCACCCACGACGGATGGGGAACTGACTCAGCTTGCCATTGCAACAAAGCCGGAAAAGACAACTGGCGCAATTCAGCCCAAGTAACTTGTAAGCGTCGCAACACCAAACCTAACTTTTCCCCTGCTTCCACGACTTGTTGAGGATTCTGTCCCCTGAGTTGACGTTGTACCCATTCCAAATTCACCGGATTTTCTAGCTGTTGGGCTGCCATTGTCAAACAAGCCGCAGCAGTATTCCAACTACTCACAAACGGGTAACTTGTTGCAGGTGAAGGACTGGGAGGATTTACCGTCTGTTCTGGAGGTGTTAGCGGCTGTGGCGGTACAGGACTAGCAAAAGCATCCACTTGATTGCCAATTTCTCTGTTTCCCTGACTCCCCAACCCCAACCAAAAATCTTCCATAGCTGGAGTCGAGATTTCTTCCCACAGACTTGTATCCCAACAAGCCAGTATTACCTCCTTACTAGCAGCTACAGCTTTATATTCTCCCGGTAGTTTTTGTAAGTCACCAAACCAATCACCTACTTGTAAGGCTGTCAAAGGCTGGTTAATCCCTTCTTGGCGCAAGCGGACTTTACCAGCAACAATGAAAAACTGATAACCGCCGACTTCACTTGACCAAATTTTTTCTCCCAGTCGATAACGACGGATTTCTAGACGTTCTTCTAATTGAGCTTTTTGTTCAGGAGTGAGACAATTGAGAGGTGGTTGAGTCCAAGGTATAGAAGCTAGCACGTTTATTCTCAGCGATTCATTATTTTGAAGTTTTAACTCACTTGCAATTTGACTGTCAGCTTTTGGATTTTCTCTGCTAGCCATTTCTCAAATAACTCATTTTGTAATGCTTGCTGGAGTTGAGTATCATCCAAAGACGCTGGCAGAAATTGTTCGACACGAAACAAACCGTAACGTCCTTCAATGTCAATCGGCCCAACTAACTGTCCAGGGCTAGCAATATCAATAGCTGCTCTTAATATATCTGGCATAGTTCCGCGACTGATAGGCCCCATCATGCCATTGACAAGGCGATCGTCCAATAAGGAATACTCTTTCGCTAATTGTTCAAAACTACCTCCTTCTTCGATTTGTAACTGCAATTCTTCAGCTAGTTCTCGACTTTCTACGACAATCCGGGAAAGTACCACTCGATCCAAGAAAATTTTACGTTCAATAAAGTATTCTGGCAATTTAGCTTCTGTCACTAACGTTTTCAATTTTTCTAATTTAAAATTGAACGTAATTGATCCGTGGAATTTCGGATAGTCCATCCCATTATTTCTTAACCACTCCTGGAAAACATCAGGGTCAGCTAGTTGATTTTTCAGCCGAAAATCAATTACTGTTTGTTCAATGAGTGCCGGATTAATTTCCACATCCTCTCGCGTCTGGATTTCTTGCTCAATCACATACTGACGCAACACATCACCGATAAATTGCGCCAATTTCCCTGAAGATTGTAAGTATTTTACTGTTTGTTCCACAGAAATTGGTTGGTCATCAATACTCAAAAACGATAAAGTTTCCATCACCTAACCTCGTAAAAGCAGCTAACAATTTTATAGACCATGAATAAATAATGGCAACTTACAGAAATAAAAATATTTAAAAACAAAATGATTTACTATTTTGATTTTGATTTATCAGATAGTTAAAACAGTTACTTGTAACTATGGGAATCCGATGCGTAGGTAGGCAATAGGTATTGGGTATTGGGTATTGGGTATTGGGGTAGAGGATAACAATTTCTGAATGAATTATGGATAAAAACCCTCTAGCCTCTGTCACCTGTCACCTGTCACCTGTCCCCTATCCCCTGTCACCTATCACCTGTCACCTATCCCCTAATGAAGATAGCAAGTAACATAGCAGCGATCGCCCCAATTAAAGTATTAAGTATATTTACTACTTCATTCGTTAACCAAGTGTATTTAGATTGCAGGGTTGCCCCAATGACGCTTTCTAAATTTGTGGCAATGAAAGCTGCCAATGCACACCAGACAATACCCAATGGTGAAATTAAACCCACACCCCAACCAATAATAGCGATCGCTATTGAAGCCATCACACCAGCCAAGGTTCCCTCCAAACTCACCGCCCCTTCTGTCCCTCGTGGCACTGGTTGCAAAGTAGTAATCAAAAAGGTACTTTTACCATATGCTTTACCAACTTCGCTGGCACAAGTGTCAGACAGCTTGGTACTAAAACTGGCGACATAGCCTAATAACAGTAGGGATTGGGGATTGGTGATTGGGAACTGGTGATGAGGTAGAATTCCGGCATTGAGGATACCAATGCCCATAGCACATAATGCCCCTGTTAAAGCAGAACCCCAGACATTTTCTGGGCCTCTTGCACCCGAACGCTTTTCAGCAATACCCTGCGCTTCTTTTTGGGCCATGCCGATGCGTGTCACACCAGAACCCACTAGAAAATAGAACACTACTACTACATACCCCTGCCAGCCTAAAGTACCCCAAATCAGTATGCCCAATAACCAAGCGTGAAATACTCCTGCAGGAGTCAGCAGTTTTTTTGGAGCAAACCAAACTAGACTCAATAAAATTGTGTTTAGTCCCACTCCTACTAACCAGGGATTCACAGAGCTAATAAATGAGAACATCAGCCAACAACCACGAGTAGTTTAGCCAGGATATCAAACAGAATAACGAATTTTAGCACTCATATGTTTGATTCCCCCTAACCTCCCTAGCCCAAGATCGCAGATTTTATATTCTCTTTACAAGAAAAAATCATCATCAACAGGCAAAATCATCAAAGAATTTTGTCTAGTTACAGTGTTGGTCAATAAGCTACTCATGGAAAATGCCTGAAACCCCTGCAAAAAAGTAATTACGAATTACAGTACTAGGCAATTACAACCAACCAGTCTATTATTTTAACCTTTTGCTAGGAGTTTCTTAAACTAACTAGGATAGTTTGGGGGCAGTCAATCCGAATTAATACTTACGAGGGTATATCTCCAGGTTCTGATTTATATCCTGTTTTGTGATGGCGATCGCCTGATTTCACCACAAAAGCATATTTGCAAATATCGGTATAATCTATGACAACCAATAATCTCACAGTCCGCTTTTCCCAGTTCAATGCTTCCCTCAATCGCAACACTGAAGGACAGCTAGCAACTGATTTATCTACACCTAATAACGCCCAAGCAAAAGCTGTTGCCGAAATTATTCAGCGTGCTAACCCAGATGTACTACTGATTAATGAGTTTGACTATGATGCTAGCAATCCTTTAGCACCAGTTGAACTATTTAAACAAAATTACCTTGCTGTTAGTCAAAATGGGGCAAATCCCGTTGATTATCCCTATGTTTACATCGCTCCCTCAAACACAGGAATTGCTTCTGGGTTGGACTTAAATAATAACGGTATAGCTGTCACCACCCCAGGCGCACCGGGATATGGTGATGATGCTTTTGGTTTTGGTAACTTCCCTGGTCAATTTGGGATGTTGCTCCTCTCCAAATATCCCATCGATACTACTAATATTCGCACTTTCCAGAACTTCTTGTGGCAGGATATGCCAGACTCTCTATTGCCTACTATCGAGACTCCTGGTAGTAATACTCCCTGGTATTCTCTTGAAGAACAAGCCGTCTTGCGTCTATCTTCCAAGAGCCATTGGGATGTACCCATCGAGGTGAATGGTCAAACAATCCACGCCTTAGTTAGCCATCCCACACCCCCAGTGTTTGATACCGCAGAAGACCGTAACGGTAAGCGCAACCACGACGAAATCCGGTTTTGGTCAGATTACATCACCCCTGATAAAGGTGATTACATTTATGATGACAAGGGAAATGAGGGTGGTTTAGCGGCTGGTTCCAGCTTTGTGATTATGGGTGATCAAAATGCCGACCCCTACGACGGTGATAGTTTTGATCACGCCGTTCAGCAACTATTACAGAATCCCAACATCAATACCAATTCCATTCCCACCAGTGCCGGTGCGGTTCAACAATCAGCTTTGCAAGGTGGGACAAATGCCACCCACCAGGGAAACCCCGCTTTCGACACCGCCGACTTTAATGATGCAGGTTCAGGTAACTTGCGAGCCGATTACGTCCTACCCTCCACAGATTTACAGATTACCAACTCTCAAGTTTACTGGCCTGTAAACACTGACCCAGCCTTTACGCCTGTAGGGACTTTCCCCTTCCCCAGTTCCGACCATCGTTTAGTGTGGGTGGATGTAGAAGTGGGTGCAACGGAAGCTGGAAAAACTATTCCTGATGTGGATTTTCAAGGACAAACCACTTTCCCCACTGGCTTTATTCCTACTGGGGCTGCTGGCTTAGTGAATGGGGTGGAAATTCCGGTAGGTGGGTTGTCTGGTGTGACATATGATGCAGCGAATAATCGCTACTATGCCATCTCAGACGATCGCTCGCAAATAGCTCCAGCACGTTTTTATACCTTTAATACTAATAATAATGGGGTGACTTTTACCGATGTCACTACCCTCAAAGATGTTAACGGTAATACCTTCCCCACAAATAGCCTTGACCCAGAAGGAATTGCTTTGACCAATCAGGGGACAGTATTTATCTCCTCTGAAGGTGAAGCAAATCCTAGTGCTGGTCGTGTTACCAATCCCTTTATCAAAGAGTTTTCCTTAACCACAGGACAAGAAGTGCGATCGCTCCTTGTTCCCACTAAGTTTTTACCAGTCGTCGAAGATACCAACGGTAACGGTACTGTTGATGCGGGTGATACGCAAACATCAGGTGTTCGTAATAACCTAGCTTTTGAAAGCCTCACCATCACACCAGACCAAAAGACTCTCTTCACCGCGACCGAAAATGCCTTATTTCAAGATGGGGCGCGGGCTTCTTTAGATAGTGGTAGCCGTTCTCGCATCTTGCAATACAATCTCGTTAGTGGTCAGCCAGAGAAAGAATACCTCTACAACACCGATACCATTGCCGGAACACCTGACCCAGCTACAGGTTTTAGTGATAATGGATTAGTAGATTTATTAGCCATTGATAACCGTGGCACTTTGTTAGCCTTGGAACGCTCATTTGTGCAAGGTTTGGGGAATACCATCAAAATCTACGAAGTTTCTCTCCAAGGTGCAACCGACATCAGCACCATTAACTCTCTAGATAGTTTGAGTGCAGCCGAATTTGCCGCTATTCAACCAGCCCAAAAACGCTTACTGTTAAATCTCAACGACTTGAACTTACCCAATAGCGACGGCAATCATCCCACGGGACTTGATAATGTAGAAGGTCTAGCCCTTGGCCCGAAACTAGCTGATGGTCGCCAATCGATTTTACTAGTCAGTGACAACAACTTTAGTCAAACGCAATTTACCCAAATCCTCACCTTAGATGCAGAATTAGTTCCCACCGCCGCGCCGACAGTGGAAACTCGTCCTGGTTTATTTGATGATGATGATTCATCCATCCCAGAGATCGACCAGAATGCTGATGCTGATGACCCAGCTATTTATGTCAACGCCAAAGACTCCTCAGCCAGTTTAGTCTTAACCTCGGTTAAAAATGCTGGGTTGCGGGTGTATGACTTATCTGGTAACTTGTTGCAGAGCATTAACCCTGGTGGTATTCGTTACAACAACGTCGATTTACAATACGGCTTTAACTTGGGTGGACAATCTATCGATATAGCCGTAGCGAGCGATCGCCAAAATGATAAACTAGTCATCTTCAAGATTAACCCCAACCCCACCACCCCCGGTCAATATCTCGAAGACATCACCGATAGCAGCATTGGTCAGCTTTTCCAAGGCATACCCTTTAACCCTCCCTATTCTGCCTCATCTCGCAGTGCTTACGGTCTAACTCTCTACCGTAGCCCCAACACCAGTGATTACTACGCCTTTGTCAACCGTCGGCAAACGGGGGATGTCGCCCAATTCAAACTGATAGATCAAGGTAATGGCAAAATTGGTGCGGAACTAGTCAGGAATTTCACTATTCCCACAACTGATGGACGTACCCCACAAACTGAGGGGATGGTGGTAGACCAGCAACTAGGGTATCTCTATATTGGTCAAGAAGATGTAGGTATTTGGAAGTTCCAAGCCGAACCCGATGGCGGGACAACTGGACAGTTGATTGATAAAGTCAAAGCGTTAGGTGGTAAGTATCTCACCGATGATGTGGAAGGATTAACCATCTACTACAGCAATGATGGTACAGGTTATTTACTTGCCTCCAGTCAAGGAGACAATACTTTTGTGGCTTACACCCGCGAAGGTAATAACGCATATCTGGGACGCTTCGGTGTTGGGAATAATGGCTCAATTGACAGCGTCCAAGAGTCGGATGGTGCAGATGTAGTTAACGTTCCCTTGGGGCCAAACTTCCCCTATGGTTTATTTGTAACTCAAGACGGTGCTAACGACCCAGCCAGAATCGTTGATGATGAAAACGTCAACGCTAACTTCAAATTTGTACCTTGGGAAAATATTGCTAACTTATTCCCCACTCCCCTGAAGATTGATACTACCAGCTACAATCCCCGCACACCCTCAGCCCCAGACATTCAATTTGGTTCTACAGGCGATGATGATGTGACACCGCAACTAGGGAAAATCCTGTTGACAGGTGACGGTGCAGACTTTGTAGAGTCCAATGGTGATAACACCATCAGCACTGGCAACGGTGAGGACACAGTAGTTACAGGTAGTGACTCATCTGTCTCCACAGGCAACGGTGATGATACAATCTTCGTCGGTGCAAATGGCCCAGCTAGCAATACAACTGCTAACGGTGGTAATGGTGATGACGAAATTAACGTCATTGAAGCCAGTGGTAGCAATAATCTGTTTGGTGGCGCTGGTGCGGATACGTTAACTATCGTTGAAGGTTCTCGCCAATCATCTTTCGGTGGTTCCGGTAGAGACACCCTCACTAGCAACGGTGATAAGAATCGTCTCTATGGCGGTTCAGGTGATGACAAGCTGTTCTCTAATGTCAATGATTCCCTGTTTGGTGGTGATGGTGACGACGTGCTATTTGCAGGTGCTGGTGGTGGTAATCGTTTGACTGGTGGTGCAGGAATTGACCAATTCTGGATTGCCAATGCTGAGTTACCCACTAGCAAGAATATTGTGGTTGATTTCACCATCGGGATTGACAAAATTGGCCTCGGTGGTACAAGCGTAACGCAATTTAGTGCTTTAACTCTGTTACAACAAGGTAGCGATACTTTGGTGAAGACAGGTACTACTGAGTTGGCTTCACTACTGGGGATTACTTCTACCAGTTTGAGCGCTAACGATTTTGTTTTCGTTGCATAGTTGCCTGAAATCCTTGTAGAGACGTTGCACTGCAACGTCTCTACATTTATTTTCACCAGATTTCTATTGATTGATTAAGTGCGATCGCTCCAATCCATATCAAGTCAGACTTTGTTAACGCCTGATGATGATATTGGTATTTATCGATAGTAATCATAAGAATTATAAATATAACTAGTTGTTAATTATTACCCAAAATAGTATTTACTGTATTTTAATACTTGCAATAAAAAACAATACTTTGATAAATTAATTCAGTAAAAAACTGTAGTATCTAAAGTTTATAGCTAGTAATTCTTTTTTACTAAATAAGCTTTAGATTTACTTATCAGTATTATTCAATTATTGCAATTAGATTTTTTAACTATTGAATGTGTGTGAGGGGTCATCATGTCCAAATATCTACTAGCTGCTGCTGGTGGAGTAGGTTTTTTCTGCTTACTTTCTAGTTTATTACCTGCACAAGCTCTACCTAATTTAAATATTTCTGAAAAAGAATTAGCATCGGTTCAAGATAATGACATTAATAAACAAGCGGATACTAATAACAACAACTTATCAGAGACTGAATCTGATAAATTGCCCATAGTCAATGATACTCAACAAAATTTATCTTCTTCAAATCAGCCACAAAATGCTGTTAATGCTTTAGAACCGCCAGCAGATGAAATGGCACAAGTCACATCTGTATCACAATTGTCTGATGTCCAACCGACAGATTGGGCTTTTCAAGCATTACAGTCTTTAGTTGAGCGCTACGGTTGCATTGCTGGTTATCCGAATCAAACCTATCGCGGCAATCGGGCGATGACTCGCTATGAATTTGCCGCAGGTTTGAATGCTTGTTTAGAGCGAATCAATGAACTCATTGCTACAGCAACTGCTGATTTGGTCAAGAAAGAAGACTTAGCCACTTTGCAGAAATTGCAAGAACAATTTGCCGCAGAACTGGCAACACTTAGAGGTAGAGTTGATGCCCTAGAAGCTCGGACAACAGAATTAGAAGCAAATCAGTTTTCTACTACCACCAAACTGACTGGGGAAGCAATCATCGCTGGTATTGGTGCTACTGGCGGCGCTCCTGGTAAAAGTGGCTCTAATATTATCCTTGTCAATAGAGTCCGCTTAAATCTCAGCACCAGTTTTACAGGTAAAGATTTATTAATTACAGGATTGCAATCTCACAACTTTTTGGGTGGTGCAGATGGACGGGGTAGTCTGCAAGAGAGTTTAGGATTAGCTTCGCCTTTACTGAGTTCTAGTAGCGCTCGTACTAGTTTTGAACCCCAGTTTCCAGGTCTTAACGTCAAAAATTTGACAGGTGTGGGTGCGAATAGTTTAGAACTGTACAAATTACTTTACATCTTTCCTGTCGCTAATAAATTGACCCTGTTTGCGGGAACTGCGGCGGAAGTATCAGATGCTTTTCCGGCAATTACACCTTTTTACGGTGAGGGACAAGAATCAATTTCGCGGTTTGCTGGTTTAAATCCGGTGTTGCGTGTTTCCGGTGGGACTTCTGGTTCTGGTTTGGCATCAGCGGCAGGATTTATCTTCAACATTGCTCCGAGTTTGGATTTGCGAGCTTTATATGGCAGCGTCAACGCCAACATACCGCAAAAATCTCCCAATGAAGTACTAGCGGGAGTTTCCGAGACACCTTTGGGAGGAGGTTTCTTTAGTGGTAGTAGTGTTGTAGCTGCTCAGTTAACCTTCAAACCCATGCGAGATTTAGATATTGGGTTGAACTATGCCCACAGCTATCACGAGATCAACATCTTAGGCACGGGGTTAATTAGTGGTGATGTTGGTGCTTTAGCTGGTGTTGATCCTGGAACACCTGTGACACTCAACTCTATTGGCAGTACAGTGACGTGGCGATTTTCTCCAAAAATAGCTTTATCTGGCTATGGTGCAGCCTTGTTTGTCGAGGATTCTTCCAAAACTGTAGATGCTTCTACCACCTTTACTAGTTGGATGGTGGGACTGCATTTCCGAGATTTGTTTAAGTCTGGGAACAACGCGGGGATTCTTTTTGGACAACCACTTTATCGTAGTGAGGCTAGCGGTAGCGCTCAGTTAGCACCAATCGGTGTAAATCGGGCTACTCCTTATCATTTAGAAGCTTACTACCGTTGGCAAATCAATGATCACATCAGCATTACCCCAGGAGCCTTTATTCTCTTTAACCCGGAAGGCGATCGCACAAATGACACAACTACAGTAGGTGTACTGCGGACTACTTTCACTTTTTAAATTTACTTTAAGAAAAAAGTAAACCTGTAACAAAATCTACGAAATTATGTGCCAAAATCCGCTAACTTAAATAAAAGCCATAAATGTAATTCAGGCTACCGAACCAATGCGACTAGAGCAGTTGCAAGCTTTTTTGGCGATCGCAGAAACTGGCAGCTTTCAGAAAGCTGCCGGTAAGTGCGGTGTCACCCAATCGACCATCAGTCGGCAAATCCAATCTTTAGAAGCTGATTTGGGAGTGGAACTATTTCACAGAACAAATCATGCCAAGCTCACCTTGGGGGGTGAACGCTTACTTCCTCGCGCCCGCAAAATTTGTCAAGAGTGGGATACGGCTACGCAAGAACTAGCCGATTTAGTGGCAGGCAAGCAGCCAGAATTGTGTGTTGCTGCCATTCATTCCTTGTGTGGTTCTTACCTACCGCCAGTGTTACAAAAGTTTTGTCGTGATTATCCCGATGTGCAGCTGCGGGTGACTTCCTTGGGGAGCGATCGCGCTCTCAAAGTCCTCAAAGATGGCTTGGTGGATCTAGCAATTGTCATGAATAATCGCTTCCTGATCACCGGTCGGGAAATGGTGGTACAAATGCTTTATGATGAACCCATAGAAGTTTTAACCGCAGCCAATCATCCTCTAGCCCAATACGAACGTGTTCCTTGGCCAGAGTTAGTTCGTTATCCGCAAGTCGTCTTTAAAGATGGTTATGGGATGCAGCGTCTAGTCCAAGATAAATTTGAGCGCCTAGAAGCCACGCTACAAGCAGCTTTAGAAGTCAATACCCTAGATGCCTTTCGGGGAGTAGTGCGCCAAGGAGAATTAATCGCCTTGTTACCAACTTCCGCCCTAGTAGAAGCGCGTCTTGACCCCACTTTAGCAGTACGTCCCCTAGCCAATAGCGGTGTAGGATCTGAGAATTCTGGCTTGACTCGTCGCGTAGTCATGGTGACAACTCAAGATCGTTTACAGATTCCACCCATCAAGCATTTTTGGCAACTAGTCCAAGAAAATATTCCCCCACTAATGGAGCAACAGCGATCGGCATCCTAACGTTAGGATTAGTCCATAGTCAAAAGTCAATAGCTCATAGTTCAGCGTCAAAAGTCTCAAGAATTACCAATGACTATTACTATTGACTAGGACTTACGTAGTGTCAATAAATTTTCTGGCTTTTTTGTCAATAGTCAATAGTCGAAAAAAAACTTGATTTTGAACGCCAGTCCGCACAATGGGGGAAACCCCCACAAGCGGCAGGCTCCCCTTGACTATGGACTATTGACTACCTTCAGAAGGGTTTATTGGTTGAGTGCGTAAGTCCTTTTGACTATTAACCGTTGACCATTGACTTTTATGAGCATCATCTTCAGGGAATTATTGAAAAAAGTAGGTAGTGGCAATCATACGGGAGAAAATTTAACTCGTGTGGAAGCAGCCACAGCTACGAAAATGATGTTGCTGGGAGAAGCTACACCAGCCCAAATCGGTGCATTTTTGATTGCCCATCGGATTAAGCGTCCCACGGGAGAAGAGTTGGCAGGAATGTTAGACGCTTACGATGAATTGGGTGTAAAACTGCAACCCATCACTTCACCACATCCAGTCCTGGTTTTTGGCATACCTTATGATGGCAGAACACGCACCGCACCCATCAGCCCAGTCATCGCCTTATTACTTGCTGCTGCAGGACAACCAGTGGTGATGCACGGAGGCGATCGCTTACCCACTAAGTATGGATTACCGCTAACAGAAATTTGGCAAGGATTAGGAGTCAACTGGACTACTTTACCTCTAATTAACACCCAAGTAGTATTTCAGCAAACTGGCATTGGTTTTGTCTATCCACCACAGCATTTTCCTTTAACTAATAGTCTATGGGGATACCGTGACCAACTCGGCAAGCGTCCACCTTTAGCGACAATGGAATTAATCTGGTGTCCTTATGGTGGGGATGCTCACATGATTGCTGGCTATGTTCATCCACCGACAGAGGGAATGTTCCAGACTGCCTTGAGATTACGGGGAGTGACTAAATTTACCTTAGTCAAAGGATTAGAGGGGAGTTGCGATTTACCACGCGATCGGACAGCCATTATCAGCTTGTCGCAAACATCCCCAGAGTTAGAAAGATTGTTGCTTTCACCCCATGATTATGGTTTTACTACCAAGAATGTAGCATTAGGTAGTACAGAAGAATTGCTGGTACAGATGCAGGATGTATTGGCTGGGAATGCTAGCGAATTAATGCAAACAGCATTGTGGAATGGGGGATTTTACCTGTGGCAAAGTGGGATTTGTGCCGATATGCGATCGGGTATTGCTACAGCAGAAGAACTATTAACTAGTGGAGTCGTAGCTGCCAAATTACAAGAACTAATTCAAGTAGTTAATTCCGTCTCAGAAAAAACCTGCCAGCATACTTACTAATCTCACTAATTCATCTTGCTGATTAGTGGATTTACAATAGATATAGCCAAAAGAAAAAATAGGTAAATCTTATGACTAGTAATTCACTTCAAAAAACAACTAATGAACTATCCAAGCTTAACTATTCAGTATTAATCGAAGAAAAAGAAGGTGGATATCAAGCAACAGTTTGGGGATTACCAGACTGTCAAGTATTCGCTACAACGCGAGAAGATGCACTGCATAATTTACATGAAATTGTGGATAGAAGGTTAAAAAATGTAGAAATAGTCACTCAAGAAATAGCAGTACCAAAACCAGAACATCCTTGGATGAAATTTGCAGGTATGTTTAAAGATGATCCAATGTTTGATGAGGTATTAGCAGACATTGAAGAATATCGTAGAGAAATAGATGCAGAAATGGCAGAACGCTATCATCAAATTGATGCTACAGAGGTTAAAGAATCGTGAGTTTGTGGATACTAGATACAGATTCTGTCTCACTTTTCCAAAATGGGCATCCTCATGTTAGCAAGCGTATTAGTGAAATTTCTTCAGAAAATTTAGCTGTGACCATTATTACCTTTGAAGAACAGATTCGTGGAAGATTTAATGTCATTAGGAAAGCTGATTCTCTAGATAAATTAGTTACTGCCTACTCTAGTTTACAAGCGACATACGATTACTTCAATAGTATTAATTTACTTGCATTTAACCAAAAAGCTGCTGATTGCTATGGAGAACTGTTGCGTCAGAATCTTCGTATCGGGACGCAAGATTTACGCATAGCTGCCATTGCCATTGCTAATGATGCTATTTTGGTAACGCGGAATCAGCGAGATTTTACCCGTGTACCTGGGTTGGAGTTTGCAGATTGGAGTGCTAATTGACAACTAACAAATCTTGCTGAAGCTGCCGACAAACTTTTTCTATGGCATCTATACTGCCTGGATTAACTAAGCCGTAATAACTATAAACATATACTCGATTATTTTTTGTGGCTTGTAGTTTTGCCCAAAATCCTTCTTTTTTAAAATCATCTAAAACTGATATTTTTGTTCCACCTTGGGGAGGACTAACAACAATAATTACTTCGGGATTAGCCTCTAAAACTTTCTCAGCCGAAAGAGTAACATAACCAGAAATGGGACTTTGACCTTGTAAATCTGCAACTAAGTTTTTAGTAGGAAATTTTTCTAACAAATCACCTGCCCAGCTATTTTTATTTGGTGCTAAGATTGGTTGCCGACTTACCAATACAATAGTCGAAACATTCGGAGATGATTTATTTGGTAAAAAACTTTGGTAACGGTCTAATAAAGGTTGAGGATTGACATCAATTAACTGAGCTAGTTTTTTGGTGATTTCTTCTAAAGAATTCCATGTGTTGATTTGCGTTAGCAAAGTAGGAATACCCAATTGTTTCAGGCGTTGAATTGGTTGATTAGAAAAACCTTCTGCACCAATAACTAAATCTGGTTTCAAGGCAATAATTCTTTCTAAATTGGGGGGATTTTGACCTTCGCTAACACGGGGAATATCTTGGAAGCGTGAATCATTTTTAAATAATGTACTCCCAGTCATACCTACAAGCTTGCTTTGATCAAGTTGAGAGATAATATCTGTAGTTAATGAAGAGAGGGTGACAACTCTTTTCGCAGATACATTTGCTAATGGTTGAGCATCAGTGTTGAGTATTGTTGTGTTTTGTGCTTGTGGCTGCTGGGTAGTTGCAGTACTACAAGCAGTTACAATGATGCTGAATAAAATTGCTAAAGCTGATGATATCCAACGACGGAGCATATCTACATTTCCTCATGGCATATAGATAGTATTGGCATAGCAAGGCTAAAAAATTGAGATACAGGACTAAGATTTAATTTTTGAACGTAGTATGCTGGTTTGTTCTCTTGGCGGTAGCGTCTTTGTTCGCGCAGTGTCTCTGACAGGAGAAGGGTATTTTGAATTTTAACTTGGTATGAATAAGTAACCACTGACACAAAAAATAAGTAAAAAAAAGCGAGTTCAAGCATCAGCCAAAATTTCTGAGAATTTGGGTAAAGGTGCTACTCGCCGCTAAGGTATACAAGGTTTTTTGAGAAAAGCTTTATATAATATATAAGAATAAACCGAAAAACTAATGTTTGATAGATAACAAATCGTCATTTCTTTAAAATTACTCACAGTGGTCTTTTTTACTACCATCAATTTTTAATATAAGAACATAGCTGATAACTCACAAATTCCAATTCCGTCGCCAATGGAAGAAACCTTCTAGCCAATCTTGCAAAGCTGGGTTGCTATTGAGCTTTTGTTGGCTCCATTCTCGTGCTGTCTGTTCTAAAATTTCTGAAAAACTGGGATAGACAGTGGATAAGTTGGCTAATTGCTTGACAGGGATTTTTTGAGCCATAGCTAAAGCAATGATATTAATTAACTCTCTAGCTTCTGCACCCAATATAGTAGCGCCTAAAATCTCTCCGTTGTTGAGGACAACTAGTTGACAAATACCTGTAGTTGCATTCCTTAATTGAGCTGCGGCGACTGATTTGTAATAATGCTGTAGAACAAAAATTTCTTTTCTGGCAAATCTACGTCTTGCTTGTGCTTGTGTCAAACCAACTTGGGCGAGATTGGGGTAAGATAAGATTGCCCAAGGAAGGCATCGGTAATCGACTGAAAACTGCGGCACAAATAGAGCATTTTTTAAGGCAATTCTGGCTTCGTAATGGGCAATGTGCAGGAAGTCATAACCACCAATCACATCACCACAAGCGTAAATACGGCGATTAGTGGTTTGTAGCTTGTTATTGACTATTAAACGATGCTGATGCCATTTCACTCCAGCTTCTGCCAAATTCAGCACTTCTAGATTTGGTTGCTGTCCTATCGCTATTAATATTTCATCTACTTCTATGGCTCTATCTCCCGCCTGCACCCATTTTTTATGCTCAATTCGCTTGACTTGAGTGACTACTGTTTGCGTGAGGACACGGATACCATCAACTTCTAACTGTGCTTGAAGTAACTGGGCAATTTCTGGATCTATATGAGGTAGAAGATCAGGAGATTGAATTACTAAGGTGACATTGCAACCCAGTCTGACTAATGTTTGTGCTATCTCAATACTCTGGGGAATACCACCAATAATTAACCAATCTTGAGGTGGTGAAGAAATTAGAGAACCTTGCTTGTATAGAGATTGCCAAATATTTGCTAAGGTGCGGTAGCCAGTGGCAGACAATCCTTCTATTGCGGGAATTTTGGGACGAGAACCAGTGGCAAGTAAATAAGTCCGCCCCCGTAGTAGGCGCTGATTAATTGCAAATGATAGATGAGGGGAAGTTTGAAATTGACCATTACCAAAAATGAAATCGATTCCTTGGGCTGCTAAATTGGCAATAGAGTTAGATTCTTGAATATTAGAGACAACGCCTTGAGCATAAAGCATTACTTCTGGCGATGCCAAAGATATCTGACATTGTTCAGCAGTATTCGACTGTATGGTGTTGATACCAAAATCAGCCAGATAACTGAAATTGTGGGTTCGATGAGCGATTTCATTGAAGGCTTGGTGAAAAATCAAACCATTATTAACTTGAGATTCTACTAAAGCAACTTTAGCTTTTAGTTGAGTAGCAGCTAAGGCAGCATAACGTCCGGCTGGACTGCCACCGATAATTACGACATCGTAGTCAATAGTCATTGGTCATTGGTCATTAGTCAATGGTCATTAGTCAATAGTCATTGGTCAATAGGCAATAGGCAATAGGCAATAGTCATTAATCACTACTCAGCACTCCCTCACTCCCTCACTCCTTTACTCAGCATTCATTACTAACTTTAGTGCTGTTAATAGGCGTTGGTTGTCGGATTGAGAACGGACGGCGATGCGGAAAAAGCGATCGCCTAATTCTTGAAAGCTGAGACAATCACGAATTAAAATCTGGTGTTGTTGGAGTAATTTTTGTTGCAATTGCACACTGGATACTTGGGTTTTCACTAGTAAAAAGTTGGCAGCGCTGGGTTGGGGTTCTAATCCAGCGATTGTGGATAAATCCTGATATAGTTGCTGGCGTGTGGGTGGTAGCCATTGCCAAGTTTGTGTTTGATATTCTTGATCTTGGACGGCTGCTATTGCCGCAGCTGCTGCTAAGGTGTTGACAGGCCAGGGATCACGCCACGATCGCCATTTTTGCAAGCGGTCAGGGTGAGCGATCGCATATCCTAATCTCAGTCCAGGTAGACTGTAAAATTTTGTCAGCGATCGCAATATTACTAAGTTGGGATATTCCTGCACCATTGGAATCAGGCTTTGTTCCTCTGCGGGAGGGACAAAATCCATAAACGCTTCATCCACCACTACCAAAGCATACTTTGCCAATAAGGGCAAAATAGCCTCTCGTGTAAAGAGTTTACCTGTTGGGTTGTGGGGATTATTTAACAACAATCCACTATTGTCCGAGAAATAAGAGCAAAGATGGGGAGAAATTTCTTCCCCTTGTCCCCCTCTCCCCTTGTCCCCTTGTCCCCTTGTTAAAGACAGGGGAAACTCCAGCACTTTAGCACCGTAAGCAGCTAGAGTGCGGTAGTAATCGCCAAAGGCTGGAGTTATTAAACTTGTTGCGGCTAATTCTGCTAATTCTCTACCTGCTAAGGTAAGTAACTCTGCCGAGCCATTGCCAGGCAGAATACACGCTGATGGTAATTGATGGAAGTGACCTAGAGCGAGTCTGAGGTCACTGTAATCTGGGTCTGGATAATGCCTGAGATTACCAATTTGTGACTGAATAGCAGCGATCGCACTTTTTGGTGGCCCCAATGGGCTAATGCTAGCAGAGAAATCCACGATAGCATCAGCAGGACAGCCAGCGATCGCTGCTGCCCAAGCTAAATTTCCTCCGTGAGATGGTTGCTGCATCCAATCAATGTTCCTAATAGCAGAAACTAGGATTTTGGGGGCGCAACTTTTTCTCTGAATAACTTACCAGCAGAGAACGCAGGAACTCTAGTCGCGGGAATTTCCATCTTTTCGTTGGTTTTGGGGTTACGACCTTCACGAGCTTTACGTTCCCGTGATTCAAATGAACCAAATCCCACTAGCGTGACTTTATCGCCAGAAGAGACAGCTTCAATAATCGTTTCCAAAGCAGCAGTTAAAACGGCATCTGCTTGCTTTTTAGTCACACTAGCCTTTTCCGCTACGGCATCAACCAATTCACCTTTGTTCATTTGAAACTCCTTGTGTTTAATTGAGATTTTTGACAAATGTACGATGTCGCATTTTTACCAAAATCTCTGTTGAAACAGATACAAAAGTCGCCCTTTGGGAGTATTTATACCTAAAATGGCTGCAAATCCCATCGGCTCTACTTTTCAATGAATCATTCTAAAGCGTTGTAGCCTGAAGTGGATAGATGAAAGCATTAATTTATATGGATTTCGGCATTTTTTTTATTTTTGGGGTCATTGTTACCCTCAAAACCACTAAAAAAGTAGGAAAAAATACCTAGTGAATACCCTAGTTGCTGATAAAACAGAGAATAAAACAAACAAAAGTTAAGATTTTAGGAAGTTATGTAATTAAGATACGTAAATTCTCATTAAGGGGTCAATGGTCAATAGTCAATAGTCAATAGTCATTAGTCCCCAATCCCCATTACCCCTTATCCCCAGAGGGGGCCCCGAGTTCCCCAATCCCCTATTCTTCTGTACCCAGGTACGGAATGCGCGAGTTGTGGCAACTTCACCGTGATTTTTGGCGGTGGCGATAAACTGGGGAATCTCGGTTACGGGTATGGGGGTAAAGGTGGGGCTAATTTGCACTTCTGAATATTGCCCACCAGCAAGGGTATAAATTTTTAATGTAGTGCCGTTATAACGCCAAAATTCCGGAACTCCCATTGCTGCGTACAGTTTCAGCTTATCTATGGCAGATCGGGAATATTCCACTTCTAGAACTAAGTCTGGTGGTGGATCAGTTGCTAGGTCAATATTTTCTTTATTTCTTACTAAAGCTTCATTTTGGATATAGTAGCTACTATCAGGCTCGGCTCCTCGTTCTAAATCATCCCGCGTTAATGTCAAGGAACCAGAACGTTTAACTTCTAAACCTAATTCTTCGCAGAGTACTCCAACAAAACCTTCTATCAGACGGTTGGAATTTTCGTGAGACATTTGTGCGGTAATAATTTCTACTATTTCATTTTCATAAGCTAATCGGGTGTTGCGTTCTGTACCCATTTCAGCCAGCATAGTTTTAAATGTCTGCCAACTGATATTTTGGAGTAGAATTCTTGTTTCTGCTGGTTGTGCGATCGCTACCATAGTTGATGTCTCTCAAGGGTATTTAGTTGATAAAAATGCAAAATTGTGCCTGACTCCTTACCCCTATAATTTTATGAGGTTTAAGAATCACACAGTTGTCAGATGTTATTAATTACGGACTATTGAATGCGGCAGAATTTGCGATCGCCATCATGTTCTGGGTATTGCCAAGAATAGGCGAAATGGCTCACACCTGGGATTTTGTCAGAAAATTGGCGTAGAGCTTGCATTTGTGCTTCTAGGGGTGGACGATTGCTCACTGACTCTCCCCAAGTTCCTGCTAAGGCTGGAATTATTTGTGTACCTGGTTTTGCCATACTCAAAACTCGTTGCACTTGCTCGACAATACAACTGACTTTACCGCAAGTCCCATAAGACATGGGATGCCATTGCAAGGTACTCGGAAATCTATCCCAAGGTTGTAGGCGCGAATCGTAACCTTCGCCTAGTGTTTGGTTGCCTTCTGGGAAGAAGACAACCCCAGAAGTAATACCTAGTTCTTTGGCTGGCTGGGTAGCTAAAGAGACAAAATCGAGAATACCTTGCATGGCGTGAGCAACTGATAAAAGCCACAATTCCGTTTGCAAGATTGGTTGTCTGGCGCTGGGTGAAGGTAATGCTTTTTGCTGTGGTGGGATAATTCGACCTTGCCAGAGAGGCTCACTTTCTTGGGGATAAAGTTTGTCTATATCACTGATATCGCCGGCGGTAATGTATCCCTTACTTAAGAAGCGGCGAATTAGTTCTAATCCTTTGTTATTTTGAGCGCGACGAAATAAAGCTTGTTGAGTTGCTTGGGTAAATAACCACAAATCTGTTACTTTAGTGGCGATGGAATCACTACCAGCCTGACGGGGATAGCGCACGTAGTCAAATAACAAGCCATCAGGCCGACGGCGCAGTATTTCTTGTACCATACGGTAATAGTCGCGTTTGGCTTGTTCGTTGTAGGGGTCAATAAATACTTGAGAACCATTATCTACGACGTATAAACTGGTTTGACCTTTACCATTACGAGCGATCGCCTCTTCTCGGTCTTTCCTTTTAGCGTAGGTGTAACCGAAGTTAATAGTATACATCCAGCCATAGACTTTTAAACCGCGTTGCCGCCCTTTTTGAATTGCTGTAGCGAGTAAATCGATTTTTTCGGCTCTGGGGGTGCGGATGACAGAAGGCCAAACCGTCGGGTTAGCGGCTGCGGGTAAAAGTACTTGCCCATCGTAGAATACTTCCACATAAACTTGGTTATAGCCTCGGTTCACCATCCTATCCATAATTTGCTCTATGGCTCCCGGTGCAACATCACAAGGATACAGCCGTAACCAAATGGCTTGGATTTTCGGCCAGGTGCGGCTACGACATTGTTTTAATTCCTCGGCGTGTTTTTTGACTAACTGTTGGTAGCGTTGTTGCGCGTCCTGATTCCCCTTAATAGATAATAAGCGTAAATTTTCTTTCGTTTTTGCTACTTGTGGAGATAGCTGACAATACTCTGTTGCTTGTGCTTGAGCTGGGTTACTCTCAAACCAAGGGATTAATAGGCTACTGCTCAAAATGGCAGTCAATAGACGTTGCCAAGGTAATTTTGATTTTAGGGGATTCAAGGGACGGTTACGCATACCTGATAAAAACATTTCACTAAATGAATGATACAAATAATTTCTCCTCTGCCCCTCTGCCCCTGTTGGTGAGAGGAGTCGTTCGCGGAGCGTCTCGAAGAGAACCACTGCTCCCCTGCTTGCCTAAATGTATCAACCTTAAAGTGAAACTATCTGACTTCTGTTGTGCTAGGGATAGCTACGTTAGAATCCAATTTTCGAGCTTGATTAAATTTAGCATCAGCACTCTTGATATCTCCATCAAACTGTGCTAATGCTTGACCTTGCTTAACCAGAAATTGAGCTTTTTCGGTGTTGCTCCAGTTAGCATAGTCTAGACAGGTTTGTGCTGCGGTTTTCGCTTCCTCAGTTTTAGCTTGCACAAGGATGGGATGCTCGTGTAACCTATCGCACCCCACTTTTAGCCAATCTTGCCAATTACCACCAAGCCACAACCGTAGGGTGTTGTCTTCACTGCCACTGACAATGTACTGACCATCGGGACTGAACGCCAGCGCCCAGACACCACCTGTATGACCGTTGAGGGTGTGGAGCAACTTGCCGTTTGTATCCCACAACCGTAGCGTCTTGTCATCACTGCCACTGACAATATACTTGCCATCGGGACTGAACGCCAGCGCCGTGACAGAACTTGTATGACCGTTGAGGGTGTGGAACAACTTGCCGTTTGTATCCCACAACCGTAGCGTGTTGTCTGAACTGCCACTGACAATATACTGACCATCAGGACTGAACGCCACTGCCTTGACAAAACTTGTATGACCGTTGAGAGTGTGGAGCAACTTGCCTTTTGTATCCCACAACCGTAGCGTCTGGTCATCACTGCCACTGAGAATATACTTGCCATCGGGACTGAACGCCAGCGCCGTGACAAACCTTGTATGACCGTTGAGGGTGTGGAGCAACTTGCCGTTTGTATCCCACAACTGTAGCGTGTTGTATGCACTGCCACTGACAATATACTTGCCATCGGGACTGAACGCCAGCGAATTGACAGAACTTGTATGACCGTTGAGGGTGTGGAGCAACTTGCCGTTTGTATTCCACATCCGTAGCGTGTTGTCTGCACTCCCACTGAGAATAGACTTGCCATCGGGACTGAACGCCAGCGCATCGACAAAACTTGTATGACCGTTGAGGGTGTGGAGCAACTTGCCGTTTGTATCCCACATCCGTAGCGTGTTGTCTGCACTGCCACTGAGAATAGACTTGCCATCGGGACTGAACGCCAGCGCCGTGACAGGTTTTGTATGACCGTTGAGGGTGTGGAGCAACTTGCCGTTTGTATCCCACATCCGTAGCGTGCTGTCTCCACTGCCACTGAGAATAGACTTGCCATCGGGACTGAACGCCAGCGCCGTGACAGAACTTGTATGACCGTTGAGGGTGTGGAGTAACTTGCCGTTTGTATCCCACAACCGTAGCGTGCTGTCTCCACCGCCACTGAGAATAGACTTGCCATCGGGACTGAACGCCAGCGCATCGACAAAACTTGTATGACCGTTGAGGGTGTGGAGTAACTTGCCGTTTGTATCCCACAACCGTAGCGTCTTGTCTTCACTGCCACTGAGAATATACTGACCATCGGGACTGAACGCCAGCGAATTGACAGATTCTGTATGACCGTTGAGGGTGTGGAGCAACTTGCCGTTTGTATCCCACAACCGTAGCGTCTTGTCTTCACTGCCACTGACAATATACTGACCATCAGGACTGAACGCCAGCGCTCTGACAGGTTTTGTATGACCGTTGAGGGTGTGGAGCGACTTGCCGTTTGTATCCCACAACCGTAGCGTCTTGTCAGCACTGCCACTGACAATATACTTGCCATCGGGACTGAACGCCAGCGCCCTGACATAACTTGTATGACCGTTGAGGGTGTGGAGCAACTTGCCGTTTGTATCCCACATCCGTAGTGTGTTGTCTGCACTGCTACTGACAATATACTTGCCATCAGGACTGAACGCCAGCGCATTGACAATATTGGTATGACCGTTGAGAGTGTGGAGCAACTTGCCGTTTGCATCCCACAACCGTAGCGTGTTGTCTTCACTGCCACTGACAATATACTTGCCATCGGGACTGAACGCCAGCGCCCTGACAGAACTTGTATGACCCTTGAAAGTGTGGAGTAACTTGCCTTTTGTATCCCACAACCGTAGCGTCTTGTCTTCACTGCCACTGACAATATACTTACCATCAGGGCTAAACGCCAGCGCATTGACATAACTTGTATGACCGGAGAAAATATTGCGCTCATGAACAGCTTCTATTGCTTCCGATAAACTAGATTGAACTTCACTCAAAGCTTCCCCCAGTTGTGACTGACTTTCACCAGTTGCCGCAATTGCTGAAATTAATTGCTCTACATTTGGCTGTATTGGCAGTAAATATTTGATATTTGTACCTTTTTCTCGCAGATTGGCCATAGTTGCTTGTTTGCGAGACTCTAATCCAAAAATTGTCGAAGCAACTGCACCTATAGCTACCACGCCTACAAAAGCCGCAACTACGCCAAACCTAACCCATTTACTTGTGTTACGTTGCTGGATACTTTTCTGGACAAATTCAGATGCTAAATGCGACAGCAAACCGAGATCCCGATACTCTTGTAAGTAATTCTCTGCCTCTGCCAATTTTGACCCGGTAAACAGATAATCTTTGGACTTGTTTTTACTTTCCCACTCCTCTGATGCTGCTTCAATCTTACGCTCAATGCGGATAGCGGCTCGGTTTTCACTCACCCAAGAACGCAATCTTGGCCAATGGCGAATCAGTGCTTCATGAGCTACATCCACCACTGTCACCGTCTTTTCACTCTCTCCCCGTGCTTGCAGTTCCGATGTCACCACTAATCTGGCATCTGTCAACTTCATTAGCACTTGTTCCACAACTTGAGCCGATTGCTGGGAGTTGACTAAATCTGTTTTAAACACCTGTCTGCGGGTGTCTTCTGTTCCTTCTCCCAACTGGGTTAACTCAATGAATATCCGTTTAGCAGTCAGTTGTTCTTCTTTCGAGTCGAGGGCATCATAAACTTCATCAGCCCGTTTTTGTAGCGTGCCTTTGACTCCACCAAGTCTGCTATATTCTGCCAGAGTTAAGCGATTCACTTCTCGCTTGCGCCACAATTCCGTTAGGGTATATTGTAACAAAGGTAAACTACCAGGGCCTTCGACATCGGCTAGCATTTGTTCTACTAGTTCCCGTTGCACTTCTAACCCGACTTGATAGGCTGGTTGGGTAATCGCTTGGGTCAACTCCTTTTTATTCATTGGGGTGACAGTAATCAGATTCTCTTGAATTTTCTGTGCTAATCCTGCATATTCCTGTTCTGCACATTTTCCAAAGAAATCTGCCCGCATCGTCATTACCACCGTCAACCCAGAACCATTTAATGCCCCTAGCAAACACTCAAAAAACTGCTGTCGCTCGTTTTCATCTTGACAGAGAGTAAAAACTTCTTCAAATTGGTCGATGACGAGGATAAGGCGATGGTAAACTGGGGTTTGTAAAGAGAGAGTGTTTGTATCAGGCTCTAGCTCATGCGGTATCCCTAATGATTGCAATGTGGCTTGGACTAATTGGGTTAATGCGATCGCACCCTTGTTGAGTAATTCTTCTGTCTTTTCTAATTCAGATTTTGGTTTATCTGTCTGTAATACTCTAGCTAAACTTTTGAGGGGATGTTCTCCGGGGCGAAAAATCTTGATTACCCATTGCTCACTTCCTCCCAATCTTTTGCCTAACTTCAGTTGATGCAGTAAACCTGCCTTGACTACACTAGACTTACCACTTCCAGAAGCTCCGACAACCGCTAAAAAATTCCCTTGCCTGATATTCTCCAAAAGCGAATCAGTTAAAGCGGTGCGTCCATAGAAATATTTCGGGTCTGATTCGTTAAAATCAAAAGCTGCTAAACCCTTGTAAGGACAGAACTCTGCCATTAAAACAGCACGGTCAATTTTTTCTTTTTGTCCCGTGAGGATAATTTCTGTGCCAGTGTTGTGAAAAATGGGACGCTGACGGGCGGTTTTTAGCTGCTGCTTGATTAAGTCAACCAGGGAGTAGTTTGTCACCCAGCCTTCAGCATGACTTTCAGGTTTAAGTGCTTCAACTAATGCACCACTCAAAATCCCATGATTACCACTCAACTCTTCGTATGCGACTTCAAATCCACGAGAAGCGGTAATTAAACATCTATCCTTTGTCTCAAAACTGCCAGGATCGGCATCATGGAAACTCAATAACTCACCGCTATAACAACAATCTAACCAAACAATTTGCTGACGAACCGGGGAAGATTGTAAGAGTTTGCGTAACCAGTCTAGAGAAAGTCCCCACTGTCCAATCACAGGACAAGTATCGCTGGCAGCTAAAAAGCTTTCTGTGACTCCACCGATATCTTTGCGTAAACCATGCCCCGCAAAAAAGAGCAAGGCTGTATCAGGAATGCTGCGTCCAGGGGGGTTGAAAAGTTGGACAATTGCTGTTTCTAACTCTTTGAGTGTTAGCTGCTGCTGAGGATCGACAAAGCAAGATCCATTCTGATTATAAGCTGCTGGTAGACGCTCAACATGGAATTTACCATAAGTTTCTAAAATTTGAGCTATGGCTTGGGCATCAGTGGCTGGGGCTTTGAGATGCGGGGGGCGATCGCTAGATTTTTCTATCAGCGTCGGATAGCGATTAATCCCGATCACGAGTGCTTCTCTTTCCATAACCACAAATTAATTTAAGTATTTAAGCTAGGCTAATTAATCATGTAACCAAAAAAACCTAGTAATTTTCCTTATGGAAACTACCAATCTTAACAATACGTTATTAGCTCTGTTACTAGCCCTGAAAGATTTAGAAACTCCTCTGAGTGATAGGGAACAATCTGATTTATCCCAAGTTGCTGAACAACTGTCTGTCAACCCAAAAGCTTGGGAGGTACTCATCGAACCCCGCTTGTTAGCGATGCTTGAAGCTAACGAACCTTTAAATCAACGCTTTCAAGCCGCTAAATCTCAATTAGATAATTTAGGTGATACAACACCCCTCAATTTACTACCTAGCGAGGCTGAACTAGAACAAGTTGCACCAAAGCAGAAACTTCAACCGATAACCCGTGCTATTCCACAAGTTAGCTCATCAGACTTGAGAAGTAATGAAATTACCAACATGGCTATCAGGGTTATGGCAACTCCCAATCCTTCTGAAACTGCTAAAAAATTAAGTCGCTTTGAGCAATTTCAACAATTTTTAAACCAAAACCTTGCACAAAAATAACGAGACATCGACCGAATTTAATTCTGCGTTGCCCGAAATCCTTGTAGAGACGTTGCACTGCAACGTCTCTACATTTATTTTCTTAACCCCTCTTATTCAAAGGTGGGGTTAGTTCATACTTTCCCTTGCGTAATTATCAATAGACTACTAAACTAATGGCAAAACATATCATCATGGGTTAAAACTATGACTCATAATCTGTTTCAATAAATTTGAGTTATCAGGCAATCAATTTATTTGTTAGCTGACTAACTAACAAGATAATAGCCTTGTGTTTTAACAGATAAAAAATTTATTTATCTGTGTTTATCATCCAGAATCCAAAATATAAATTATTTCTTGGAATGACTGACATCATCTATCCCACTATCGACCTCTTTCTCTATGACTTGAAGTATAGTTTAGGCGATACTCCAGAAGAGATTAACCTGAATCAACAATCTTTTTACAATAAAATTCCTGAATATATTCGTCCATTATTATTAGAAAATGGGCAGGATTTGCAAAGCGAATACATTCATCTTCTCAAAGATGTATATGCACAGACAAAACATCATAATGAACAATACGAAGGCTATTTCTATCCTGTGCTACTCGGTGATAGTTATGGCTTACTTGTAGAGTGTGCTTTCAAAAATAAAACTAATGCTCAATCAGCTAAATGCTTTGCAGATATCAAAGCTGAAATTGAGCGAGTCTTGAAGAGTCAAACAGCCACTATTGGGCAAACCTGGATGCTCTCAGGCTGGCTACCTCCTTCTCAAAGTAAGAGCCAGGAAGATATTGCTCAAGCTTGTTATCAGGCATTAATGCCCGGTTTAGATTGGGAAGGAGATTTACAAGGTCAAGGACACTTTCTCGGAGCAAATATTTTTGAACTCACCCAAAATAATCAGCATTTTATTATAGTAATATATCCTGACGAAGCTACTTCCAACCAATCTGGTAAATTTTATTCTGATTGGATACGTTTATTTTATTATCGGCACAAAATAGTTTGGGCTTATAGTCAAAGTCGTTTATTAAAACATTCTCTACAAACTTATTTTACTAAAATTAAAGTTGGAAGTGATGCTATTGAACAAGCTAGAAATAAGGGAGGTGAGTTAAATACATTACATAAAACATTAGTGGATGTGCAAAATACACTCAATGAGTATACAAGAGAGTTAACTATACTTGATTTTCAAGGTGGGACGATTGATATTAATTTAAGTAATTATGAAAAACGTTTAGGGAGAATTAAACAAAAGTCTCACAAAATACAATCAAATCAAGAAACAGAAGTTAAGTTTTTAACAGAGTTTAGTAAATTAGTTAAAGATAAATATCGCCTACAGATAACTAAAGACTCAGAAAACCTGGAGAGAGGTTTAAAATTATTATCAGATACCATTAATGCCGTTCGCAGTCGAGTTGAAGTAGAAAAAGCTGAACGCGATCGCAATTTTCAAACTTTCGTTAGTCTTCTAGCTGCGGGATGGACTTTTGGCTCATTTGTTTCTGCTTTACCAGGACTAGATAAAGAAAATGACAACCCTGTAAGATCGTACCTGATCAAAACATTCAAGGTTCAAGTAACCCCAGAAAAGGCAACAAGTACACCACAGATAAAAGCGACGCAGCCAGCAACAAGTACACAACAGATAACCCCAAAAGAACCTTGGTGGGTAATCCCAGCGACTAAGGGAATATACACTTTTAGTGGATTTATTATCGCTATCTTAGTGCTTTTGCTTTGGCGGCGCTTATGGAGGCGATACCGTTAACTCTCAACTTGCACATTATTTTAAATAAAGGAAACGCTGGCGGTATACGAATTACGAATTCCGCCTAGCGTAATTGATTCTTGACTGGGAAATATGAAGTAAGGAGAGTTAAGCACCTCGATTCAGGGCTGTTTCTACTTGTTTAAACTCTTGCTCTAAGCGAGTCTTGAGCTTTTCTGGTACAGGACGATTAGGGTAAGAGCTATAGTGTCCAGCTAGGGAGTTGAGGGCTGTTCGCATAGTTGTAAAGGAGCTAAGGCCAGAAACAGAGTTTGCCCGTTGGTAGCGCGCAGAAAAATCATTAATTTTTTGTCTGGCTTCTGCTTGAAGGGCTGCTCTTTCTGGGGAATCTTGTGATACTTCTAGAGCTTGTCTCAAGGTACTGACGACAGCTAAAGTATCTTGGCGATAATCTCCTGTTAAACTATCTGGACTACCACACCCTACTAAACCGATGGCTACAACTAAGATTAGGGCAAGCAGACGCGACCAATAGCGCTTCATAAGCATTATGTAAAAGAATACGTAAATCAACGTCCATCGTATCTTGGATTGGTATCTAGGGATCAAGGGAGTGCTGAGTGATGAGTGCTGAGTGCTGAGTGCTGAGTGAGAGAGTGAAGGAGTTTTGAGTGTAGATAGGGAAAGGTAAAGAATTATTTTTGAGTGGGAATTTTTCTTTCGACTTCTATTTTTTGGTAGAGGGTATCTCTTTGTTGGTAAGGTCTATCTAAGGAAGCGATCGCATTTTGTAATGTTGCCACTTCCATACAAGTACCGCCTACAGCACCTGCCATTGTGGTGATATGTTCTTCCATCAAGGTTCCGCCAATATCGTTACAACCCCAAACTAAAGCTTCTGTAGCTCCGGCTAGTCCTAATTTCACCCAGCTTGGTTGATGGTTGGGGATGCAGTTACCTAAATAAATCCGTGCTACTGCACCTAGTAATAAAGCATCGGCTAAAACTGGTTGATCTCTGCCTACACGACGGCGGAGCGATTTAGGTGCTTCTTGACCGACAAAAGGTAATAAGATAAATTCGGTAATCCGGGCTGGATAATTTTGATTGATGGCTGTTTGTTGCAGCGATCGCAATTTTTCTAAATGCTCAATTTGTTGGGTTGGGGTTTCGATATGTCCCGATAGCATGGTGCTGGTGGTGTGTAAGCCTAATTTGTGGGCTGTACTGACAATTTCTAACCAAGTGGCTGTATTAATTTTCTCCGGACACAGTACCCGCCGCACTTCATCGTTTAATACCTCAGCTGCGGTTCCCGGTAGCGAATTCACCCCAGCATCCCGCAAAGCCGCAATCACATCAGCATATTCCAGTCCGTCAATTCTGGCGATAAACTGTACTTCTTGGGGGGAAAAGGCGTGTAAGTGAATGTGGGGAAATGCTTGCTTGATAGTTTTGACGAGTTGCAGGTAATAAGTCAGAGATTTACCGTTAATTTGGGCTTGGGGGTTTAATCCTCCTTGCATACAGATTTCTGTTGCCCCTCGTTTTACCGCATCTTGAGATTTTTCGAGAATTTGCCCCCAATCTAACCAATAAGCGCCCTCATCTCCATCATCACGTCTGAATGCACAAAAGCTACAGTGTTGCTCACAAATATTAGTAAAGTTAATATTACGGTTAATTACGTAGGTAACAGTATCACCAGCTTGCAGATGACGGAGTTTGTCGGCTGTAGTACGAATCGCGGCGATCGCTTCTGGTTCAGTTTGTGTTAGTAAGAGTACTCCCTCTGCTGGGGATAGGTCATACCCTAACAGCGCATGATCTAAAATTGCATCAATAGTTTTATGTGGCACGATTAATTTTTACAGCTATCTACTAAGTTTTTCTTTAATCACACCAAAAAATTATACAACTTTCACACTTTGATGTTATAACGTAATTTGCTTCATGGTATTTTAAATTATACCAATCAAAGCTATAGCAGGAAACAGGAAACAGGAAACAGGGAACAGGGTTGAAAGTCTATTAGTGTATGAATTTTGTGGTCAATTCTGTATCTCATTCAAGTGAATACCGCTATATTAATTATGCTAATTAAATATGAAAGCACCAAAAATTCATCTACCTTTATTAATCATTTTAGCTGGAATAATTTTTTCCCTATATCTGTTATCACGCATTCCCGATGAAGTTTACTTTAGCGGTGATGCTGGATTGAAAGCACTTCTAGCCAGACAATTTAGTGATGGTAATCTCAGTTTTAATTTAGACCTGCCTGTACCTGCGTGGGTGCGAAATCTCTGGAATAATGGCTTGTACCCCTTTGAACCACCCTTTACTTATCAAATTTCTAATCGTTACTATATTACATTCCCTTTTACTTTTCCCTTAGTAACAGCACCTTTCTATAAAGCACTAGGTTTTAGAGGTTTATATATAGTGCCTTTAGTATCTACTTGGATAATTTGGTTTAATTTTTATCGGATTTGCCAGTTTTTTAAAATCAACGCACTCATCACATCTGTTGGTCTTGCTACTCTGATATTTGCTGCCCCATTATCTATTTATAGTGCTATGTATTGGGAGCATACACTGGCAGTTTGTTTAGCTTTTAGTGGACTAGGAATTATTTTAACTAAAGGTGATAAATCTTTTGATCCTAAAAATGCCATTTTGAGTGGTGTACTTATTGGTTTATCCGTTTGGTTTAGACCAGAGTTTCTTGTAATAGTAGCAATTTTGGTGATATTAGTTGCTATTTCTTATAGATTTAATCTTGGTGCAGCAACAATTATTAATCAACAGAAAACAATATTTCTGGTGAGCATAATTGTTTCTGTATTAATGTTTTTCATTATCAATAAATTAATTTATAATCATCCTTTAGGCGCTCATGCACTGCAAGTTGTTGAAGATTTTTCTCTAAGAAAAAGACTGATGGATGCTTATAAGTATTTCGGTACTTTGGGGATGAATCTACTCCAGCATTTTCCCATGCTTTATTTTGCGATCGCTATTATTGGACTATCATTATTTTTCAAAAATATCCAACTGACAGGTACAATCTGGAAAATTTTGCTCATATCAGCCCCTTTTATCTGTTTAGTACCGATACTTCTCCCTAGTGATGGTGGTAAACAATGGGGGCCTCGATTCTTATTAATCCTCATTCCCCTCATGACTTTGGCATCAATATTTGCCTTGCAAGCAACACTATCTATCAAAAAATTTGGTTGTCGATATATTAGTAGTGCAGTTTTTGCCACCCTATTTGTTTTAGGCTTTAACTTAAATACATTTGCCGGGACAATCAAATGCTATCCAGTAGGTAATACAGAAACTCTAGATATCCTCAATTTTTTACGCCAAGATAGTCATAAAATTGTTGCAGTTGCTCATCAATATGTCAGCCAAACCTTTGAATCTGTTTTTCATGAGAAAATATTTTTCCTCACAAAGAAACCAGATGAAGTTAGTAAATTAAGTTTAGGCATCAATGAGCAAGGTTATCAAAATTTCATTTATATCTGTCCTTTTTATGACTCATGCTTCTCTACACCAACAATACCCGATAAATTAGAACTGGCTGCAAAAGAAGCATCTTTCAAAATTCAACTCACAGAAATTAAGCGAAATAAAAAATATATCATCCAGGAAGCCGCAATTATTAAGACAGATAACAAAGGCTAGTAGTAAAAATCCCTTTGTGTCTCCTCATATCTTGCACCAGGCGACTAGAAGTCGCAGCTACACAGACAAAACCCGCCTACGCGGGTTAAAAGCTTGATTTTACTCTAGTCCGCGCAGGCGGACTTGGTTTGTGTAGCCGCGATTTCTAATCGCTAGGGCTAGGTGCAAGATGTGTGTCTCTGCGCCTCTGTGGTAGAGAATTAATTTAACCACAAAAGCACAGTATAAACTACTAATAAGCACTGCTTACTCACAGAAATCAAAGCCCATTTCTATAATATTTCTATAGCCTGCGGTGCTTGTCCAGAACTATAAATATCCCACATCGCCCGATAGGCTTGTTCTAAATGACGCACATAAAGTGGTGTGTCAAATAGGGGATAAGTCAAACGATTTTGGGCTAATTTTTGTTTGAGTTGGTGTAAGTTGGCTGGAGAATTGGCTAAATTTATAGCTAGTTGTGCGTATGCTTCTAAACTAGGAGTAATTAACTCAGGTAAACCCACTGCATTGAGTAAACTAGCAGCAACACGAGAAGCAAAAGTTTGTCCTGGATAAGTAATCAGAGGTACACCAGCCCACAAAGCATCACTAGCTGTAGTGTGGGCGTTGCAATATAAAGTATCGAGAAATAAATCTGCTAATTGCAGTCTGGCTAAATGTTGGGCTTTGGGTTGGTATTGGGCAAAAATTAAACGTTCTCCACTCACTCCCCTGGCTTGTGCTGCTGCTTTCAGATTATCTTCAACAATGGGAAATCGGGAAAATAGCCAAATTACACTTCCAGGAACAGAGGCTAAGATGCTCATCCAGATATCAAACATCACGGGTTCGATTTTATAGTTATTGTTGAAACAACAGAATACAAAACCTGATGCAGGTAAACCATGTTCTGCACGAGTCATCGGTTGAGAGGAAATCTCCTGTTGATAATCATTGACTTGATAGCTATGGGGTAAAACCACAAATTTTTCACTGAAGCTGTCAGCAAATTCTGGAGGGGTGAGAGTGGAATCTGTAATGATGTAGTCCATAAAATCTGCTCCCATTGTGCCGGGATAGCCCAGATAATTAACTTGTATTGGGGCTGGTTTGAGAGTGAATATGCCTGTACGAGAACCCGCAGTGTAACCATTGAGATCAACAAGAATGTCGATCTGATCATGAAAAATTAACTTAGCGCTATCTTCTACTGATAGTTGGGAAATATCTTGAAAATGTTCACAACTATTGATGATATGATGGCGATAATCACTCTGGTCATCTGCTCCAGAAGAATAGGCAAAAATTTCGTAGTTTGTGCGATCGTGTAAGCTAAATAAGCTCCTCATTAAATGACTAGTGGCATGGTTGCGAAAGTCGTTAGATATGTAGCCAATTTTTAAGCGTCCATTGTGGGAACGACTATGAGTAAAATTTAGAGTTTGCTTTGTTTGTTGTAATTGTTTGATTAAAGATTGACTATGGGTTTTTGCAACTTGCAATTGCAAATGTCTATCCCACGGTTTATATATAGTATCAAATGCACCAACACTAGTTGGTTCTCCAGTTTTTAATTCTGCTTGTGTAATTTGCCAAAGACGGTTTAAATCAGATTCTGAAGATTGCCAATCACAAATTAATGCTTTCAGGTGAGATAGGTGAGTGAAAGCCTCGGCAGAATCTGGTTGTAATGCTAAAACTTGCTCAAACACTTTTCTAGCTTCTGCTATTTCTGCGTTACTCGTGTCAGGTAGTGATATCAAAGCCGTGCCTAAACGATTGTAAGCTTTAATATAGTTTGGTTTGTAACGAATAGCAGCCCGAAAACAAGCGACAGCTTCTCCTTTTTGTTGCTGTGCTTCTAAAACAATTCCCAAGTTGAGATAAGCTTCTGCATACTCGATATTTTTCTGTAAAGCTTCACGAAATTTCCCGACGGCTGCTGTCAAGTTACCTTGCATTTGCCAAACTAAACCCAAATTATTATGAGCAAAAGCATAATCTGGGTTACTGTTAATTGCTGCTTGAAAACAACTAATTGCCCCAGCAAAATCTTGCTGTGCTACTCGCAATATGCCTAAATTGTTATAAGCTTCCGCATGATGGGGATTGATGCTTAATGTTTTTTGATATGCTAAGATTGCTTGTTCAGTTTGCTGCTGATTACCTAAAATTACTCCGATTTGATACCATGCTGGGGCATATTCAGGATATACAGTAATGATTTGCTCATATTGACTAATTGCTAATGCTAATTTTCCTTGTTGTTGCAAATCTAATGCTTGCTGATACAGAACATCTACTGTCACTTGAGAATTGTTATGCGTGTGGGTATTAACTAAAGGTGACAGAGGATCAAGACTAATTAAGCGGTGAATTTCTTCTGAACCGATTTCGGCAACTTGGGGATGATTAACTCCTGATAAAATCTGCACATCAAAAATATCTGTAATTTCTGCCGACAACTTCAACCAATGGAGAATTTCACCAGTTTTAATATTGATGATTAACAAACCACATTCAGGTGTATTACTAGTTAATTTCTCTGCTAACTTTAAATCTGCAATAATCTGTCCTGGAGGTTGAGATGAACCCACAATGGCATAGTCTCCGATAAATGCCAAACCCCGCAACCAACCGGGACAAAAAGTAATAGCCTCAAATGTGCCATGATTGGCATCAATATAACCAAATTCTCCTGTACCTGCATTCAACAGCCATAACTTACCTTGATAAAACCGTGGTGAATGCGGTAGAGATAATCCTGTAGCAATAATAGTGTCGGATAAAATATCGATGATGCAGCCACCGCTTTGTCTATGATGCCACCAACCATTGAAGACATCAGATTGACTGTAAGCTGTAACATAGCGTGCTTTACCATCGACGATCGCTAACCCACTTAAATGACAACGATCTTCATTGACAAGATGAGAGATAAAACTCGGTTTCCATAAAGGAATGCAACTATGGCGATCGCTCACCGTTGCTAAACAGTTTAACAGACTACTGACAAACACCACGCGCTGATTTTGAGCCTCAATCGCCACATCCTGAAGATTTAGATCACCCGTTGTATAACCAATGCGAGGGATAAATAGGCGATCGCAACTATCATAAAGCTGTCCTGGTTTTAAAACATTATCCAATTGCCAAAGCTGAGATTGACAACCCAAATAAATCCTCTCTGGAGTAGCATATAATCCCCTAGCTTGCTCAAACACCCGTTCACACCCAGTAATCTGTCCTTCAGTGTTTACACTTAACGCTATCAAGCGGGAACTTTGGTTACTTGTAACAACTAAACTCACCTGCTGGACTTGCCACCACTCGATTAGATTAGCAGATGTGATTATTTTGGCAAATGAATTATTTTTATCTCTAGATATTACCATCAGTATTAATGCGGATAGTATAAGTAAATATGCGATTCACATTACAACTGACAACAGCAATTTTGTCAAGCAACAACATATAAAATACATAACACCCGTACTGTCGCCCACTAGAGTATTAAACATCTCTAAAAATGAATGTAGAGACGTTGCACTGCAACGTCTGAATCAAGGATGACGAGTAACGCCGAATTTAATTTCTATCAGATGTCTATTGACATTGGCAATGTACTGGCTAACATTGCCAATGTATCGGTTGACATTGTGAATGTATCGGTTGACATTGTGAATGTATTAACTAACATTGCCAGTGTATCGGCTGACATTATTAATCTGTTGACTGACATTGCCAATGTATTGACTGACATTGCCAATATGGACTATTGACTACCCTCAGCAAGGTTTTTTGCTTCAGTGCGTAAGTCCTATGTATTTTCAATTGACGCTGCAATGTATCTAAGTTATAACCAATTATCAAGCATATACGTATAGATTTTATTCTGTATTACCACTAATACATAGAGTAATCATCAAGACATTCTGACTCCTGTTTACACAACACTCAGATCCCCGACTTCTTCAAGAAGTCGGGGATCTAATTCCTCATGAATATTTCAACTTCTACTAAATCTTGAGAACAACAAACATGACACTCACAAAAACACCCACAAATATTGAAACCTCACTCCAAAACACAACCCTGATTGTCATCGACGCAGGAGTGCCAGACTATCAATTACTACTAACAGGCATCGCACCCACAACACCAGTACTCATCCTCCACCCCCAGCAAGATGGCATCGAGCAAATTACCGCCCTGATTAGCCAGCAACAAATCCACAGCCTGCAAATCATCGCTCACGGTAGCCCAGGCAACTTGCAACTAGGCAACACCCAACTCAACCTAGATAACCTGCACCATTACCAACAGCAACTACAGCAGTGGCAAATCACAGATTTACTTATCTATAGCTGTGAACTAGCCCAAGGTGAAACAGGACAAGCCTTCATCAACCAACTACACCAACTGACAGAAGCAAATATTGCCGCCGCTACAAATAAAGTCGGCAATAGCCAACAAGGAGGCAGTTGGGAACTAGAAGTAGTCAGAGGTGAGATATCCACCACCCTAGCCATCACCACAGCAGCCACAATTGCCTACCCTGGAATATTACCGTCATTCGGCACTGCCTCTCCTTACACCGCAGGCTCACGTCCTTCGTCAGTAGCAGTAGCAGACTTCAACGGCGACGGCAAGCTCGACTTGGTCAGTGCCGACGGCGGCAGCGACAACCTGACATTGCTGTTAGGGCAAAGCAATGGCAGCTTTGGCCCAGGCCCCACCTACACCGTCGGCTCAAATTCCATTTCGGTGAAAGTAGCAGACTTCAACGGCGACGGCAAGCTTGACTTAGTCAATACCAACAGCAACAGCAACAACCTAACAGTATTGTTAGGGCAAAGCAATGGCAGCTTTGGCTCACCCTCCACCTACACCGTCGGCTCAAATCCCATTTCAGTAGCAGTAGCAGACTTCAACGGCGACGGCAAGCTCGACTTAGTCAGTGCCAACTTCTCCAGCCGCAACCTAACAGTACTGTTAGGGCAAAGCAATGGCAGCTTTGGTTCTGTTTCCACCTACACCGTCGGCTCAAATCCCTGGTCAGTAGCAGTAGCAGACTTCAACGGCGACGGCAAGCTCGACTTAGTCAGTGCCAACGGCGGCAGAGACAACTTGACAGTTCTGTTAGGGCAAGGTAATGGTAGCTTCGGCTCTGCCTCCACCTACACCGTCGGCGCAAGTCCCTTTTCAGTAGCAGTAGGAGACTTCAACGGCGACGGCAAGCTCGACTTGGTTAGTGCCAACTACAACGACAACAACCTAACAGTACTGTTAGGGCAAAGCAATGGTAGCTTTGGCTCCGTCTCTACCTACACCGTCGGCACAAATCCCATTTCAGTAGCAGTAGGAGACTTCAACGGCGACGGCAAGCTCGACTTGGTCAGTGCCAACAACGGCAACGGCAACAACAACCTGACAGTGCTGTTAGGGCAAAGCAATGGCAGCTTCGGCTCACCCTCCACCTACACCGTCGGCTCATTTCCTCGGTCAGTGGCAGTAGGAGACTTCAACGGTGACGGCAAGCTTGACTTAGTCAGTGCTAACGAAGGCGCGTACGACCCGTTCACTGGCGATTTCATCGGCAGCAACCTAACAGTACTGCAAAACACCACACCCAAAGTCAGCATCAGTGCAGGCAGCAACGCCACTGAAGGCGTTACTAATGGTAGCTTCACCATTACCCTAGACACCCCAGCCCCCACAGGTGGGTTAGTCATCAACTTCAACACCACAGGCAGCACTGCCACCAGCAGCGACTACACCCTAGTTGCCGGCACAAATCTCACCAATCTCACCGCCAACACCTTCACCATCGCCGTAGGACAAACTACAGCCACCCTCACAGTCCAAGCCACCCTAGATGGTGTCATTGACCCCAACGAAACCGTCATCGTCAACCTCACATCAGGCTCCGACTACATCCTTGGCTCTAACACCACCGTTAACTTCACCCCCGCCACCACCCCCACCTACACCGTCGGCACAAATCCCTGGCCGGTAGCAGTAGGAGACTTCAACGGCGACGGCAAACTCGACTTAGTCAGTGCCAACTACAGCAGCCGCAACCTAACAGTACTGTTAGGGCAAGGTAATGGCAGCTTTGGCTCAACCTCCACCTACACCGTCGGCACAAATCCCACTTCAGTGGCAGTAGGAGACTTCAACGGCGACGGCAAGCTCGACTTGGTTAGTGCCAACTACTTCAGCAACAACCTGAGTGTGCTGTTAGGGCAAAGCAATGGCAGCTTTGGCTCAACCTCCACCTACAGCGTTGGCTCAAATCCCCGGTCAGTGGCAGTAGCAGACTTTAACAGCGACGGCAAGCTCGACTTAGTCAGTGCCAACTACGGCAGCCGCAACCTAACAGTGCTGTTAGGGCAAAGCAATGGCAGCTTCGGCTCAACCTCCACCTACACCGTCGGCTCAAATCCCACTTCAGTGGCAGTAGCAGACTTTAACGGCGACGGCAAGCTCGACTTAGTCAGTGCCAACGAAAGCAGCCATAACCTAAGTGTGCTGTTAGGGCAAAGCAATGGCAGCTTCGGCTCAACCTCCACCTACAGCGTCGGCTCAACCCCCACCTCAGTGGCAGTAGGAGACTTCAACGGCGACGGCAAGCTTGACTTGGTCAGTGCCAACTATGGCAACGGCAACAACAACCTGACAGTGCTGTTAGGGCAAAGTAATGGCAGCTTCGGCTCAACCTCCACCTACACCGTCGGCACAAATCCCTATTCAGTAGCAGTAAAAGACTTTAACAGCGACGGCAAACTTGACTTAGTCAGTGCTAACTACAACAGCAACAACCTAACAGTACTGTTAGGGCAAGGTAATGGTAGCTTCGGCTCCGCCTCCACCTACAGCGTTGGCTCAGGCCCTACCTTAGTGGCAGCAGGAGACTTCAACAGCGACGGCAAACTCGACTTGGTCAGTACCAACTACAACAGCAACAGCCTGAGTGTGCTGCTCAACTCCAATGCAGCCACTCTCACTATCAATGATCCTCCAGGTGTCACCATCACCCAAAGCGGTGGCAACACAAATATCACTGAAAGCGGAAGCACGGACACCTACACAGTCATCCTCATCAGCCAACCCACAAACAATGTCACCATCACTCTCAACCCTGGCACACAAACCACAACCAACCCAACCAGCTTAACTTTCACCACTGCCAACTGGAATACTGCCCAAACTGTGACAGTCACTGCCGTCAATGATAATGTCGCTGAAGGCAATCACACAAGCACCATCACTCACACAGCCACCAGCAACGATACCAATTACAACGGCATTAATATTGCCAACGTCACTGCCAACATCACTGACAACGACACCGCAGGCGTAACCATCACCCAAAGCGGCGGTAACACAAATGTCACCGAAGGTGGTGCAACTGACACTTACACAGTCATCCTCAACAGCCAACCCACAAACAATGTCACCATCACTCTCAACCCTGGCACACAAACCACAACCACCCCAACCAGCTTAACTTTCACCACCGCCAACTGGAATACTGCTCAAACTGTAACAGTGACAGCCGTCAATGATAATGTCGCTGAAGGCAATCACACAAGCACTATCACTCACACAGCCACCAGTACTGACAGCAATTACAACAACCTCACCATTGCCAACGTCACTGCCAACATCACCGACAACGACACCGCAGGCGTAACCATCACCCAAAGTGGCAGTAGCACTGATGTCACCGAAGGTGGTGCAACTGACACCTACACAGTCGTCCTCAACAGCCAACCCACAAACAATGTCACCATCAGTGTCAACCCTGGCACACAAACCACAACCAGTGCCAACACACTCACCTTCACTGCCGCCAACTGGAATACTGCCCAAACTGTAACAGTCACTGCTGTCGATGATGCTGTATTTGAAGGCAATCACACAAGCACCATCACTCACACAGCCACCAGCAACGATACCAATTACAACAACATCACTATTACCAGCGTCACTGCCAACATCACCGACAACGACACCGCAGGCGTAACCATCACCCAAACAGGAGGCAGCACTGATGTCACCGAAGGCGGAAGCACGGACACTTACACAGTCATCCTCACCAGCCAACCCACAAGTGATGTCACCATCAGTGTCAACCCTGGCACACAAACCACAACCAGTGCCAACACACTCACCTTCACTGCCGCCAACTGGAATACTGCCCAAACTGTAACAGTCACTGCTGTCGATGATGCTGTATTTGAAGGCAATCACACAAGCACCATCACTCACACAGCCACCAGCAGCGATACCAATTACAACAACATCACTATTACCAGCGTCACTGCCAACATCACCGACAACGACACCGCAGGCGTAACCATCACCCAAAGCGGTGGTAACACAAATGTCACCGAAGGTGGTGCAACTGACACCTACACAGTCATCCTCACCAGCCAACCCACAAACAATGTCACCATCACTCTCAACCCTGGCACACAAACCACAACCAGTGCCAACACACTCACCTTTACTGCCGCCAACTGGAATACTGCCCAAACTGTGACAGTGATAGCCGTTGATGATGCTGTATTTGAAGGCAATCACACAAGCACCATCACTCACACAGCTAGCAGCAGCGATACCAATTACAACGGTATCACCATTGCCAACGTCACTGCCAATATCACCGACAACGACACCGCAGGCGTAACCATTACCCAAACAGGAGGCAGCACTGATGTCACCGAAGGCGGAAGCACGGACACTTACACAGTCATCCTCACCAGCAAACCCACAAGCAATGTTACCATCAGTGTCAACCCTGGCACACAAACCACAGCCAACCCAACCAGCTTAACTTTCACCACTGCCAACTGGAATACTGCCCAAACTGTGACAGTGACAGCCGTTGATGATGCTGTCGCTGAAGGCGCACACACAAGCACCATCACTCACACAGCTAGCAGCAGCGATACCAATTACAACAACATCACCATTACCAGCGTCACTGCCAACATTATTGACAACGACACCGCAGGCGTAACCATCACCCAAACAGGAGGTAGCACTGATGTCACCGAAGGTAGTGCAACTGACACTTACACTCTCGTCCTCACCAGCCAACCCACAGCCGATGTCACCATTAGTATCAACCCCGGCACACAAACCACAACCAACCCAACAAGCTTAACTTTCACCACTGCCAACTGGAACACTGCTCAAACTGTCACTGTCACAGCCGTTGATGATGCTGTCGCTGAAGGTAATCACACAAGCACTATCACTCACACAGCTAGCAGCAGCGATACCAATTACAACGCCATCACTATTACCAGCGTTACTGCCAATATCACCGACAACGACACCGCAGGCGTAACCATCACCCAAAGCGGTGGTAACACAAATGTCACCGAAGGTGGTGCAACTGACACTTACACAGTCATCCTCAACAGCCAACCCACAAGTGATGTCACCATCAGTATCAACCCCGGCACACAAACCACAGCCACCCCAACAAGCTTAACTTTCACCACTGCCAACTGGAACACTGCTCAAACTGTCACTGTCACAGCCGTTGATGATGCTGTCGCTGAAGGTAATCACACAAGCACTATCACTCACACAGCCACCAGTAGCGATACCAATTACAACAACATCACCATTACCAGCGTCACTGCCAATATCACCGACAACGATTCTGCAACGCCACCCAGCACAGACGGCACACCAGGAAAAGACATTCTCTATGGCACAGCCGGAAATGACACCATCAACGGCTTAGAAGGCAACGACTACCTTATCGGCAATGCCGGCAACGACACCCTCAACTGTGGCACAGGCGACGACTATGGATTTGGTGGTGTAGGAGATGACACCATTAACGGTGAAGATGGCAATGATTTACTCTACGGTAATGAAGGTAACGACACCCTCAATGGTGGTGAAGGTAACGACAACCTCGACGGTGGCCCTGGTGATGACACCTTGACTGGTGGCAACGGCAATGACACCTACACTGTCGATAGCTTGAACGATACCATCACCGAAACTGCTGAAGGCGGCACTAGAGATAAAGTCAACTCTTCTATCACTTGGACATTAGGAGACAACCTAGAAAACCTCACCTTGATTGGTAACGCTGCTATCAACGGTACTGGTAATAGCCTCAATAACCAAATCTTCGGCAATAATGCCAGCAATACCCTCGATGGTGGTGATGGTGATGACTGGTTAGTTGGACAAGGTGGTAATGATACCCTGATTGGTGGTGCTGGTAACGATCGCCTTGATGGTGGTAGTGGTAATGATACTCTCAATGGTGGTACTGGCAATGATATCTATGAGATAGATAGTGTTAGTGATGTGATTACAGAAGCTGCCAATGAGGGTACAGATACTGTTATCTCTAGCGTGGAATTCACTCTGGCTACTAATTTTGAGAATTTAACTTTGGTGGGAAGTGGCAATCTCAATGGTACTGGGAATGATGCCAGTAATCGCTTGATTGGTAACAGTGGCAATAATACCCTGACTGGCTTGATTGGTAATGACTATCTCTCTGGTGAAACTGGCAATGATTTACTCATTGGTGGTTCAGGGAATGACACCCTTGTTGGTGGTAGTGGTGTGGATACTTTTGATTTGACTGGTGTTCTGAGTAGTGGCTTTGATACTATCTTAGATTTCCAAGTTGGTGAAGATATTGTCAGACTCTCTGGTCAAGAGTTTGGACTTCCTGGGGGAACACTCAATTCTAGTTTGTTTGTTTTAGGCACAAAGGCAAATACACAGAGCGATCGCTTCATTTACAATCAAGCTACAGGCGCACTGTTCTATGATGCTGATGGTAGTGGTAGCAATCAACAAGTACAAATTGCTCTGTTCTCTAATCGTGCAGCTTTGTCTAGCAATGACTTTACTGTTTTTTCTCCGCAGCCTCTCTAGCTAATCCACTATTTTAGCCTAGACACGCCACTACCTTAATATTTGCTAATTTTACTGTGATGGGAAATATCGTTACTTAATTTGACAACACCGTCAACTTAGCAATGATATTCTCATCCTATAATTTAGAAGTCTAAGGGAATTATTGAGTCCTATATCATCTGGCAAAATGTTAGGGGTGCTATGAGTGAATATCAATATTACGAGTTTTTAGCATTAGATCGACCCCTAACATCAGCCGAAAAGACTTATGTGCAGAGTCTTTCGAGTCGGGTACAACTAACATCTACGCAAGCCGTATTCGTTTACAATTATGGTGACTTCAGAGGTGATCCCAAACAAGTTTTAGAAAAATGTTTCGATGTCATGCTGTACATGGCAAATTGGGGTTCTCGACAATTAATGTTTCGATTACCAAAATCTTTAGTTGACCCGGCAGTTTTTGCACCTTACTGTCAGCTTGATGCTATTTCTATCTCAACTACTCGTGATTTTATCATTTTAGATATTGACATCAATGATGAAGAGATGGGCGAGTGGAGTGAGGGCGAGGGATGGTTATCAAGCTTAGTATCTTTACGAGATGATTTGTTGCGGGGTGATTTGCGGAGTTTATACTTAGCATGGCTTAAAGCCGCACCGATGGAATATAGCGAAGCAGATTTACTTGAACCACCAATACCTGCTAATTTACAAACCTTATCTTCAACCCTTCAAGCTTTTGTTGAGTTCTTTGGTATTGATCAAGATTTGATTACAGCCGCAGCAACAGCTAGCATTGCACAAGCACAAGATGAGCAACAATTAGAAGATTTGATACCATTATTGAGTGAGCAAGAATGTCATGATTTTTTGGTGAGAGTTGCTAGAGGTGAACCACAAGTAAGGATACAACTAAAGCATAGATTAAGAGAGTTATCTCATAAACCGAAAAATCATGTGAGTAATGATACTTCTAGAAGAACACTATCAGAATTACTAGAGTTGGCAGAACAAGAAAGCGATCGCCGCGAGAAAGAGCAACACAAAGAAGCCTATCGAATCAAGGTGCAAACCTGGGAAGCGCTAGCTAAGAAAGAAGCAAGTGTGTGGACGGAAGTTTTTCAGTTAATTGCCCTCAAACAAGCAAAACCCTATGATCAAGCTGTTGCTTATCTCAGAGAACTGCGTGATTTAGCAAAGTACAAAGGCAGATTGGCGGATTTCCAATCACGCATTCGGCAAATCCAACAAGATTACAGCAATCGTCCTGGGCTGATCTCGCGGTTACATCAGGCAAAATTGTTGTGAATTACATCAATATAATAGTGGTTCCCACTCTGATGGGGTACAAAATTATATTGCAGGGTGTAGGAGCAATTCATGTAGCCGAAGGCTTCCGCAGGGTATTGCCCCTACAGGTGTACCTCACGTGAACGAGAACCGCTATAGCAATAACTGAGTTATGAATTTACTAGCAAATACTCTACGCGATCGCCGACAAAAATTAGCCACCCTGATCGATTTTCCCACAATCCTTTGGTCAGGTGGCAGCAGTCCTCGCAACTTCCCCGCTAATGGCTTTCCCTTTCGCGCTAGCAGTCACTTTCTCTATTTTGCCGGTTTGCCCCTACCTAACGCCGCAATTCGCCTAGAAGCAGGCAAACTAGAACTATTCATGGATGATCCTGCACCCAGTAGCGCCCTTTGGCATGGAGAAATGCCCAAGCGTGAGGAAATAGCCCAAACAATTGGAGCTGATGCAGCTCAACCCATATCAGAATTAGCATCTAGGGTAGAAGGTGCAGCCACTATTGCTGTCCAGAATGCTATAACTTGGACACAGCAAACCCAGCTCATGAGTAGATGGGTTTTGCCACAAAGTCAACCTGAAGGTATTGATTTAGAGTTAGCCAAAGCCATTGTCAGTTTACGCCTCACCCACGATGCCGCAGCATTAGCAGAATTACGTCAGGCAGCTAATGTGAGTGTAGCAGCACACAAAGCAGGCATGGCAGCAACCGCCAGCGCTAACATCGCAGCCGAAGTCAGAGCAGCGATGGAGAGTGTTCTAATCGCTCACAATATGACTACCGCTTACAACAGTATTGTCACTGTTCACGGTGAGGTGTTACATAACGAACATTATCATCATCCCATCCAACCGGGAGACTTACTACTAGCCGATGTTGGTGGTGAAACTACGACAGGATGGGCAGCAGATATCACCCGTACTTGGCCTGTTTCTGGTAAGTTTTCCTCAACGCAACGCGATATTTATGATGTCGTCCTAGCAGCCCATGATGCTTGCATAGATCAGATGCGCCCTGGTGTGGAATATAGCGAAATTCATCTGTTAGCCGCGACAGTCATCGCCGAGGGTTTAGTGAATTTAGGCATTTTGCAAGGCAATCCGCAAGATTTAGTCGCAATTGATGCCCACGCCTTATTTTTCCCTCACGGGATCGGTCATTTGCTCGGTTTGGATGTGCATGACATGGAAGACTTGGGAGATTTAGCCGGATATGAAAAAGGACGGACGAGAAGCGATCGCTTTGGTTTAGGTTACCTGCGCTTAAATCGTCCCCTACGCCCAGGAATGTTAGTCACAATTGAACCAGGATTTTATCAAGTTCCAGCCATTTTAAACGATGCCAAAAATCGCTCAAAATATCACGATGTCGTCAATTGGAAACGCCTATCTCAATTTGCCGATGTCCGAGGAATACGCATCGAAGATGATGTTTTAGTTACAGATACAGGTAGTGAAGTTCTCACCGCCGCTTTACCGAATGATGCCGAAAGTGTAGAAAATTTATCTAGAGGCTAGAGGCTAGAGGCTAGAGGTTAGAGCGTACCTCATATAACTGGGGACTTATTACCAATTACCCATTACCCATTACCTACCTATACAAATCAATTCATTAATCAAAGCAAATTCCTATATGAGTCTTTTTTGTCTAGTTCATGGAGCCTTCCAAGGCATTTGGTGTTGGGATTTGCTTATTCCCTACTTAGAAGCACAGGGTCACAAAACTATCGCAATGGATTTGCCCATTGAAAATGCCTCTACTACTCTGTCTCAATTTGCAGATACAGTAATTCAAGCACTACCAAAAAATGATGATGATATTGTACTAGTTGGTCACTCAATGGCTGGTACTATCATTCCCCTAGTTGCAGAAGCGGTAAAAGTGCGTCAACTAGTATTTGTCGCCGCGCTACTCCCGCATCCCGGAATCAGTACACTCGATCAGTTTTCTCATCGTCTTGATGCAGATACCCTCAAATCATTTAATTACCAACCAAAACACCCAAGTAAACTTGAACAGTTCTACGATGAGCCTGATATGTATGAACCAACTTCCGTAGGCCAAGATTATTCCGACAAAGCTGTATTAATGAATTTTTTCTTTCATGATTGTCAACCGGATATAGCACAATGGGCAATCTCGAAAAGTCGTTCGCAACAATCTATGGCATATATATTTGAAACGAATCCTTTAACAGCTTTGCCCAAGGTTGAGCGCAAATATATTGTTTGTACCAATGACCGAATCATATCTCCTACATGGTCACGCTACGCTGCACGCAAGCGCTTAGGAGTCGATGCTATTGAGCTAGCTTCCGGACATTGCCCTCATCTCTCTTGTCCTAAACTTCTAGCATCGGTATTAACTAGTGATTAAGATTTCCAGTAATCAGGCGATCGCTTGGGTAAGTTCTTGGTTCATAATTATCTCTAGTTGGAGTTTTTATCAGTCCTATTTTTGAAAAAAATTAGATCGTTCCGCTTCGCTACACTCAAAAAGGGTAAAGGAAAGAAGGGTAGAAGGCGAAAGAGTTAAAGTATAAAGGGCTACTGAAGAATCCTCCCGCCGACACACACAACCCGAAAACCGATACTGAATCTATCGAAGTCGCGCGTGCCGAGGTCGCGGTACGCAGAACGGCAGAGTACAGGATGGTTGAGCCAGGAACCACCCCGCAGTAGTCGATATTGATTATCATTATTAATCCATGCACTCCCATCACTAGGCGCTCCTGTATAGCTCTCATGCCAAGTATCTTGACACCACTCCCAGACATTCCCGTGCATATCGTATAATCCAAAGGCGTTGGGTGCGAAACTTCCTACATCTGTTGTTTCTTGACGATATTTGCCCTTTGGTGCAGAAGCGTAGGTGTAATTCCCATTGTAGTTAGCTAACTCAGTTGTAATCGTCTCGCCGAAGTGAAATGGTGTCGTTGTTCCTGCACGACAGGCATATTCCCACTCTGCTTCACTAGGTAGGCGATATTCACGCCCTGTCTTTTGGCTCAGTTTTTTGCAAAAGTCTACTGCATCATTCCAAGACACTTGCTCTACAGGACGTTTTGCTCCCTTGAAGTTCGACGGATTATTACCCACTATTTGCTGGTACTGTTCCTGAGTCACTTCAAACTTGCCGATAAAAAAAGCAGGCACATTCACAATTGGCTGTGGTTCTTCACTTTTGCTTCGACCATTTTCACCCGGTGGCGAACCCATCTTAAATGAACCAGCAGGAATCTCAACCATCTCCAAAGTTATGCCATTACCTAAGTCTTCCTTAAAGAACTTAGCTTGCTTGTTAGCATCTGGTTCAATTACCTGTCCCTTTTCATCTACTGTTACCGTTTCAAACTTAAAGGTTTCAAGCTTAACGGGAATATATTTGGGTAATTGAACCTTAAAAATTTCCCTACCTACTACTGCTGTCACCAAACCTACACCTCCCAAGCCAGCCCACTTCAAAAACTTTTGTCGGGTTATTCGCTCTTGAGGCGGTTGAGTTGGTTGAGCAGGGCTTGACGGCTGAATATACTGCTGTAATTTTTGTAGTTTTTCTGCATCTTCTCGTTGCCGTTGTTTCTCTACCTCCTGCTGCTTTAGTCGTAATGTTTCTTCAGCTTGTCGTTGTTTCTCTACCTCCTGTTGCTTTATTCGTACAGCTTCTTGTTGTAGTTGTTTTTCAGCCTCTTGCTGCTGTTTAATTCTCTCTTGCTCTTTCCGGTATTCTGCTTCTGAAGATGATTGAATAATCCTTGCTTCGATCGCAGCTGTTTCTTCATCATTTAATTCTAAAATTTGCTGAAATCGCCGTAGTTCTTCACGAGTGGCATTACTAAGAGGATATTCAAACTGCATCGACTCTCTAAACACCTCTTCATACTGTTGTAGCTTTTGCCGATGTTCCGCGATCGCAGTAATAATTGGAGTTTCAATTGCAGTCACATCCTCAGCAGTCAGATTCAAGGCTTGATGACGTTGGGTAAGTTGAGAGCGTTTGAAAGTACTAAGCGGATATTCTTGCTGAACAGCTGCTGTAAACTCCTGCTCATATTGCCGCAAGTTTGTTTGATACGTTTCAATCTCCCCATTAATCCGCCTCTCGATCGCTCTCACATCCCCTTCACTCAACCCCAAAGTCTGCCAGGTTTGCTGCAACTGCTTTTGCGTCAACTCATCTGGATAATGTTTACGCTGCGTCGCCTTGACAAACGCCTGCTCGTACTGCTGGAGTTTTTGATGATAGCTTTCAATTTGTGTTGTGATTTGCGCTTCGATTGGGGCAACATCTACAGCCGTCAGTCCCAAGCGCTGCTGCTGTTGAAGTAAGTCATTGCGGGTTGCCTCACTGAGGGGATATTCTTGCTGCATGGCAGTTACAAACAGCCGTTGGTAGTCCTGGAGTTTCTGGTGATATGCTGCTACCTCAGCCGTAATCTGAGCTTCTATGGCCGCAATATCTCTATCTGCAAGCTCTAATTGCTGCTGGGTTTGCCGTAGGCGATCGCGGCTTGCTAGACTCAGAGGAAACTCTTGTCGTAGTAATGTTGTAAACGCTTGCTGATAGGTTTGCAGGTTTTGCTGATATGTCTTAAACCTTGCAGTCACCTGTGCCTCAATGGGCATCGTGTCCTCATTCCGCAAGCCCAAAATTTGCTGGAGATTTTGCAAGTCGTGGCGATCGCCATCGGTAATCGTTTCGTCTCGCTCTAGTAGCTCTGTGAACACCTGCTGATACTGCTGGAGCTTTTCGCGGAAATCGTTGCGATATGGTTCTAAAACCTCATCTTCGATCGCTCTCGCCTCAGTTGTCTCCAATCCCAAGCGAGTCCCCAGTACATCTAATGTGCGACGACCAACAAAGGAAATTTCACCTCGATGAATAAATCGCCCTACCTCTTTACGATATCGCTGTCTGGGATCACCCGGAGCCACCTTTGCCAGTCGAATCTTAAAGCCTTCTCGAATGGCATATATTTCCGGCTTCATCGCCGGCTGAAGTTCTCGCACCTTTTGACTGGCGTACTCATGAAGTTCATCAATTGAGATAAACTCATCCTGATCGCGATCGGCTTCTCCCGACTTGATCCCCTCAATCAAAAAACGAGTGTAAATTGATAAATCTTGCCCTTCTTCCTCAAAGGAATATTGTGTGGAAGTAGAAGAGGTCAACACAACTCGTCCTTCACCGCCTAACTGCTCCCTGATGTCAATCATGCCGTCATCTTTGGCAGAAAGTCCTTCAGCAAACGCCCCACTAAAACAGCTATCTAGGATCACTACTTGCCGCCGGGAACGACTAAGACTCATACACTGTTGGATAAATCGCGCTGCAACAGCAGTAGAACGAACTAATTCACCTTTGCTATTCTTGCGTGTTTTGCGCGTTGCCAAGTAAAGCTGCCCTAGATCATCTTTGATGCCATGTCCGGAAAAGTAAAGCAACACCAAGTCATCCTTTGGCCTATAGGTAAATAGACGCTCGATCGCTTCTTCTACATCTTGTCGCTCAGGATTCTTGAGCAGGATAATGTCCATCTCTACAAATCCGCCCATATCTGGATGCAGTAGCACTTCTCGCAATGCTTCCACATCCTTAACTGCACTAGGCAAAGGATTCAGCCCTGGCTCATACTCACTCACCCCAATCAGCAATGCAACTTTTGCCACTTCTACCTACCTATACTGCGACAAAATCTTGATTTTGCTCGGCTTGCTACTCAGGCGATCGCTCAAACCAGGGTCATTAAAATCAATCGTCAGTTTAATGCTGGAAGTAAGAGTCATGATTGCGTATCTTGGGGTTGATTCGGAAATTCCATGTACTCACTTCTCGCATTGATCTGCGGTTAATACTGCTATTATCCCATTGACAAAACAATTTTCTGTATAAATCTTCACAAAAGCTTTAACGAGAAGATTACATACAGACAAGATTCTGCGGGATGCCTGTAAGCGGATTGGAGTAGAGGGAGTCAGCACCCATTTGTTTAGGCTAACTGCTCTGACGCAGATGTCAAGCGCCGGGATACCTCCCTTGAACTATTCACAAGAAATCTCTGGTCACAGTGACCTGGGGACGTTGCAGCGTTATCTTGAGGTCACGCCAGAGCAGAAACGAAAGGCGGTTTCGGTGATTGGGTTTTAGATTTAGTAAGGTAGGATGTATATACTCAAGTAAGGAATCCTTACATTTGATAGCAAAGGCTAGGAGGCAAGTCATGCTCGCCAAGTTAACTTCTAAGAATCAACTAACGCTACCTAAAAGTATTACCCGTGAAATCGGGGAGGCTGAGTATTTTGAGGTAAAGGTGGAGGGTGGGCAAATTATTCTGACTCCTGTAAAAATTCATCGGGCTGATGCGGTTCGATCTAAGCTGGCGGATTTAGGACTGAGTGAGCAGGATGTGGCTGATGCAGTGGCTTGGGCGCGTCAGTCTTAATGGTTTGCCCACGGGTGGTAATTGATACGAATATCATCATCTCGGCGCTGATATTTGCGGGCAGAGTATCTAGGCTTCGTTTGGCATGGCAGGACGATCTCTTCACTCCCCTGGTTTCTAAAGCGACAACGACTGAGTTAATCCGAGTGTTGGCTTATCCAAAGTTTAAGCTCACGCCAACTGAGCAAGAAGATTTACTAGCGGATTACATACTCTTTTGTGAAGCTGTAACGATACCCGATCGCTTGCCTGTAATTCCTGAATGTCGTGACCCGTTTGATCTGCCTTTTTTACTTTTGGCTGTGGTCAGTGAGGCGGATTATCTCGTGACGGGCGATCGCGATTTACTCAGTCTAAAAGATAATTTTTCTTGCTCAATTATCACGGCTGAAGATTTTCTAAATGTTATTGATGGTCAGTTGCCCTAATTTTTCCGGTGATGCCTAAATGAGGTATAATAACAACCCCAAAAGGGGGTAGTATTTCTCAGTATGCGTGGCGTGACTGAGCGTTTAACTTGTGTCTTATATCCACTCAAGTTGGGGGAAAAACTACTAAGCTGGTAGATAGTACATTAAAAATAGATAATTGCTGAATCGCACTTGTTGGTGGTTCGGACATCCCCATTGGCTCAATAACTGTAACTAAGATATGTTTGACGCATTAGCTGACCGTTTAGAATCCGCCTGGAAGAAACTACGCGGGCAAGATAAAATTTCCGAATCTAACATTCAAGATGCTTTGCGGGAAGTGCGCCGCGCTTTGTTGGAAGCAGATGTTAACCTCCAGGTAGTCAAAGATTTTATTAGTGGAGTTGAAGCCAAAGCCCAGGGAGCCGAAGTTGTCAAAGGCGTGCGACCTGACCAGCAGTTCATCAAGATTGTCTATGATGAGCTGGTGCAGGTGATGGGGGAAGAAAATGTTCCCCTGGCGGAGGTGGAAGAGAAGCCGACAATTGTGTTGATGGCTGGGTTGCAAGGGACTGGTAAAACCACTGCTACTGCCAAATTAGCTTTACATTTACGGAAAATAGATCGTAGTTGTTTGTTGGTGGCAACAGACGTATATCGTCCAGCCGCAATCGATCAGTTGATTACATTGGGTAAACAAATTGACGTACCAGTGTTTGAATTGGGAAGCGATGCAGACCCGGTAGAAATTGCCCGTCAAGGGGTAGAACGTGCTAGAGCCGAAGGTGTGAACACAGTCATCATCGATACGGCTGGTCGTCTGCAAATTGACGAGGATATGATGGCAGAATTAGCCAGGATTAAAGCAACTGTCCAACCCCACGAAACCCTGTTGGTAGTGGATTCTATGACGGGGCAAGAAGCAGCAAACCTGACTCGCACTTTTCATGAGCAAATCGGCATTACGGGGGCAATTCTCACCAAGATGGATGGTGATAGCCGGGGTGGTGCGGCGTTGTCTGTGCGGCAAATTTCCGGTGCGCCGATTAAATTTGTTGGTGTTGGGGAAAAAGTCGAAGCCCTACAACCCTTTTACCCCGATCGCATGGCTTCGCGGATTCTGGGCATGGGTGATGTCCTCACCTTGGTAGAAAAGGCTCAGGAAGAGTTTGACTTAGCTGATGCTGAGAAAATGCAGGAGAAAATCCTGTCAGCAAAGTTTGACTTTACCGACTTTGTGAAGCAGCTGCGGTTGTTGAAAAATATGGGATCACTGGGGGGTATCCTCAAGATGATTCCAGGGATGGGCAAACTTTCCGATGATCAGCTAAAGCAGGGGGAAACCCAGCTTAAACGCTGTGAGGCGATGATTAACTCCATGACCACCCAAGAACGCCGCGACCCAGATTTACTAGCCAGTTCACCCAGCCGCCGCAAACGCATCGCGTCCGGTTCCGGCTACAAAGAAGCAGATGTGAATAAACTAGTGGCTGATTTTCAAAAAATGCGATCGCTCATGCAGCAAATGGGTCAAGGTAATTTCCCCGGAATGCCAGGAATGTTTGGTGGTGGCGGTAACGCTTTTGCTGGTGCAGGCAACCGTCCTGCCCCCGGTTGGCGCGGTTACAATAGTGGTGCTGGCACAAAGAAGAAAAAGCCCAAGGATAAGAAGAAAAAAGGCTTTGGCAATCTTTAGCCAAATATCGAGTTTTGGACCATTGACCAATGACCAATAGCACAAAACCCTGAGCAAGTGTTAAAATTAGCATTTCAGCATGGGAAGTGCTGCATCTAGACAGTTACTTCCTCAATTACCAACAAACAGGAGAATGATTCTTCAACCATGATCAAACTGCGCTTGAAGCGATACGGTAAAAAGCGGGAAGCGAGTTACCGCATTGTCGTGATGAATAGCCTCTCTCGCCGCGATGGTCGCCCCCTAGAAGAACTGGGATTTTATAACCCCAGAACCGATGAAGTGCGATTGGATGTTCCCGGAATCGTCAAGCGATTACAGCAAGGCGCTCAACCCACTGACACCGTCCGTCGCATCTTACAAAAAGCCAATGTCTTTGAACAGGTCAGTGCCACAGCCCCATCCGCATCATAGTCTTACTGCTAATTCACTAACCATTAGCCCTAATTTCGTTGGGCTAGTGCGGTTTTTGATGCAGCCATTTTTAGAATCTCCAGAGTCTTTAAGCGTCGATTGTGAAATCTCTCAGACCCTAAACAAGGTTTGGGTTCGCATCGCTTTTGACAGTACAGATAAAGGGAAAGTATTTGGTCGTGGAGGACGCAACATTCAGGCGATTCGGACAGTAATTGCTGCTGCGGCAGAACTTGCTGGACAGTCGGTTTACTTGGATATCTACGGTAGCACTACTCCCGGCAGGGAGGGAATGTCTTTTGAGGAAGATCAACAAGAACGTACACCTCCCCCCAGATCACCAGAAAGACGTGGAAACGCACCCAGTAGACCTGTTGTTAAACCACGCACCCGCTAGGTTAAACATAGCCAAGAAGCCTGGGCGGTTGTGGTTACCTCCGTCCAGAACCTTCAACACATAATCTCAAGCGGTAAAAAGATGATTCAGTCTTTTTGCAGCCATGACAACAATTTCTGTGTTAAAGACAATTAAATGATAGTTATGCACAACTCTGATAATCTCTGTAAGGGGGTGAAAACAGGGAGTGGCTGAAGTCCGTTTAGGAGAAAATGAGTCAATAGACTCGGCAATCAGACGTTTTAAAAAGAAAATTCAAAAAGCCGGGATTTTATCAGAAGTTAAACGTCGGGAAAGATACGAAAAACCCAGTTTGCGACGCAAGCGCAAAGCCGAAGCTGCACGCAGAGGTGGACGCTAATAAATCAAAGCTAAATCTTTGATTAATTGATTCAAATTAGGGTTTGTAGTTATTTTTGGCTCAAACCCTAATAAATTAAATCAGCGATCGCCTCTGTAACTACTAAATATTTAGCAATAAATTATCGAAAGAATAATTAGTAAAATCAGGAAAAACATTGAGAAAATCTAGGATTAATCAGGTTTTTATTATAAAATAGTATTAAGATAAACTGCATCCAAAATCAGATAAGAAAATCATCAACTACTCAAACTTAGTAAAAATTAAACTTCATAAAGTTAAAAATATCTATGGCAGATGCCTACATAATTCAGCTGCCTAACGTTCCCAGTGCGATCGCTCTAGCAGGTGATAGAGAAGAAAACCTGAAAATATTGTCCCGGCAAACAGGGGCTAATTTAGTATTGCGGGGGCAAGAAATACATATATACGGCACAGACGCAGAAAAAGAATTGGCTGTAAAATTAGTGCGATCGCTAGAAAATATCTGGATTCAAGGCAACACTATCTCTAGTGCCGACATACTAACAGCTCGTCACGCTATAGATACTCACCAAGAAACCGAACTCCAAGAATTACAGCGAGATGTTCTAGCCAGAACTCGTCGAGGCGATGAAGTCCGTGCTAAAACCTTCAGACAACGCCAATATATCGAAGCCATCCGGAAACGCGATCTCACCTTCTGCATCGGGCCAGCCGGGACTGGTAAAACATATCTCGCCGTTGTTGTTGCTATCCAAGCACTCCTCGCCAATCAAGTAGAAAAGCTGATTTTGACACGTCCCGCCGTAGAAGCTGGTGAAAGACTAGGGTTTTTGCCTGGAGATTTGCAACAAAAAATTAATCCCTATCTCCGCCCGCTTTACGATGCCATGTATGAATTCATTGATCAAGAAAAAGTCCCCAGTTTGATGGAACGTGGCATCATTGAAGTTGCACCACTAGCCTATATGCGTGGACGCACCCTCAACCATGCGTTTGTCATTGTTGATGAAGCCCAAAATACCACACCTGCCCAAATGAAAATGGTTCTCACTCGCTTGGGTTTCCGTTCCCGGATGGTAATTACCGGCGACACCACACAAACTGACTTACCCATGAACCAACAATCAGGGTTAACAGTAGCATTGCAAATTTTGAAGCACGTAGAAGGCATTGCTTTTTGCGAATTCACCCAAAAAGACGTTGTGCGTCATCCGCTAGTTCAGCGCATAGTTAGTGCTTACGAACAGTATGAGAAGTAGTCATTAGTCATTACTAAAAATCCAGAACTAACCAATAACAGAGGAAAATTATTTATGGATGCCGATTTAAAAGAATTTCTAGAAGCTTGTGAAACCTTGGGAACCTTGCGTTTAATTGTCACTAGTAGTGCTGCTGTATTAGAAGCACGCGGTAAAATAGAAAAGCTATTTTATGCAGAATTACTCAAGGGTAAATATGCAAATATGCACACAGAAGGCTTTGAATTTCACTTGAACATGGACAAAATTACACAGGTGAAATTTGAAACTGGTGAGGCTAAAAGAGGTAATTTTCCCACTTACGCTATTCGGTTTTTAGATGAGAAACAAGAACCTGCTTTAAGCTTGTTTTTACAATGGGGTAAACCAGGAGAATATGAACCAGGACAAGTAGAAGCTTGGCAAAGTTTAAAAGAAAAGTATGGTGAAGTTTGGCAGCCTTTACCAATAGTACTTTAATCGAAGAATTAAGAGGATGTTTGAAAAGTATTAGGCGAATAGAATTTGCTACTACACACTGTTTTGTATATTTTCCCCTCGTTGTAGTTTTCATCTATTAGTCTATCTTGGCTATCAGATGTTGGGTCAAAAGTTAGGACACTTTTTATTTAAGTATGATGACGTTCATAAACAAGCATCTATCCTCAGTGGTGGTGAGTTAGCCAGATTAGCGATCGCTATAATTAGTATCTCAGAAATTGACTTTTTCATCTATTAGTCTCCAACTCTTGACACAGTTGCAAAAGCCGTTTATTTGTCGGTATTTTTGCTAGTATTTTTTGACAATGTTCTAGAGCTTCTTTTCTCCTACCACGACTTACAAATTTCCTTAATACTTTACTCAAAATAGTCATGAATTTGTCTAATGATATTTTTTTATCTAATTGTTCTCTAATCTCAGCACTACGATGAAGATATTTCATCGCTTCACCTATATCTCCTTGCTTATACTTCACTTCACTTAAACTGTTTAGTCCCATTGTTAAACCTGGTTTATCACCTATCTCTTCTTTGATAGTTAAACTTGCTTCTAAACATTCAACTGCATCTTGATAATTTCTCATCTGACTATGGACTGTACCAAAACTATTCAGGACAATTGCTTCACCTTTTCGAGTACCACCATTTTTTTCAAGAGCAAGAGCGTCTGTTAATAATAGAATCGCCTCTTCATAGTACGCGCGCCCCTTCTGGCTTAGGACAGCAGCCAATTTAGTCATAGCAATGGCTGTGTCTTTTGCTTCTCCTATCTTTTTTTCTATTTCCAGGCAATATCTTAATATATCTATAGCCTTATCATAGAGACCTTGCTTTTCCAGGATTCCAGCTTGAGTAATGAGTACCTTAGACAAGTTGCCAAGTTCTCCTATTTCTTGTTCTATAGGAATAGTGCGTTCGATATGATATGTAGCTTCATTAAATCGACCTAATTCTAGTAAAACTACAGCAAGTGTATTTCTCCAATGAGCTTCACAACGCAAACGTTCTTCATCTTGATAAATACTATTTAGTAAACTTTCAATAGGAAGCAGCACTTCATAAGCTTGTGAAGCATCTCCTGACTTAGATAAATACTTTGCTTGCTGAATGCGTAAATGAATAGCTTGCTCCCAATTACAAAATTCTTCTGCGATAGGAATAAAACCTGCGATCATCTCTACTGCTTTTTGCCAATACCCATTATCGCCAAGAAAGGGTATAAGTTTACGAATAAAATCAAAATCATCTATTTTTTCAAGCTGCATCCATTGCACAACCTGTATAATTTGATTTAATTCTCTTAATGTTATTGAGGCGATATAACTATTTTTTAGATTCTTGTATTTAACTAAGTTTTGATGGAATAAAGCAAATCTTGCCTTGATTTTTTGCTGTTCTTCCAAAGGTTTTTCTGCTAATTCCTCTTGAGCAAAAATATAGATAAGAGGATGAAATACATATTCATATTCATTCCTCTGGTTGAGTAGAGAAAACCGATACAAGTATGCTAATTCATCCTCGACTAGTTTTAAGTTATCAAACTTACTGGCTGCTTTAGCGGCATACTTAGTAAATCCATTTTTATGACAAATACTTAGATATGAGAAAAAGTCTATTGTTTCTAATCTGTTATCTTTTTTAAACTGTTCCAAACTCAAATTAAAGCAAGCTCTGACATTAAGATCATCATATTTGAGATACTCTAAGCGTTCTCTTTCATTACGCAATTCTAAAGCATATTTTTGTAGCGATCGCATAGGATTTACTTGTAAATTTATCCCAATAATTCTCAATGCTAATGGTAACTTACCCACTAAATGAATTATCTCTTCAGCCGCTTGTTTTTTTAGTTCTGAAAGTTGTTCATCTAATAATGTTTCCATGAAAGTTAGAGCTTCATTATTAGAAAATGGATATAGATACATCTGTCCTTTCATTGGTATGCCAATCAAAGGAAATAAACCACGATCTCGTGCTGTAATAATTACACAGTACTTATCATTAAAACCAGGACAGAGTTCTTTAATATCTCTATTTTCAGCATTATCGAAAATCAGCAAGGCACGTCGATTCCCAAATACTTTTTTCATGATATGAGACGCACCTCTACGCTCATCTTCAGGTCTAATTCTTTCTTGGTAATAACTTGCGAATTCTTTAGCAATGTCTATTAATTTTTTATTATCAACTCGCTGATAAATCACACCATCAGGGAAATCTTGCTGATGTAATCTTCCGAAATGACAGGCTAGCGCTGACTTACCAACACCACCAGTCCCCGACAAGCCAACAATATTGCACCTTTGTTGTCCTTGGGATTTAATCAGCAAGTTTGCTAACACGCTTAATTGGTCTTCTCTACCAGTAAAAGTCCAGTCATCTAAAAGCGGCACATCAAATACTATCTCTGATGCTATATTTGATGACTCAGCAGATAAATTAGGTGATACCTTAGCTTGTTTACCACCGCCTAATTCCACCCAGCTTGATGATTTGACTGCTGGATTTTGGCAAATTATTGGCAACCAACTAATCCCCGGATATTTACTATTCCAAATATCTTCTATATGTCCTCTTGCTTCTCTGACTGATAGATAAAAAGATTGATTTTGTGAAAACGATTTGAGGAAAGATTGTAAAAAATCTTTTGCCACATCATCAGGTATTGATCTTCTCATCACAATACTTTGAGGTAAATTCAACTTAGCTAATTGATTGGCTAACCCTAAACCATCACAAGAATTAAATATAGCTATTTGCAATCCTCTCCCAATGGCTGTTCTCAAGGTATTTTTAAATTCTTTAATTTCTAATGTTTCATCTTGATTAATTTGCAAACAGCCAATCTCACCATCTTCGTCGCTGCTACTATGACCAGCAAAAAAGAAAATATGCCAGCCTTGCTCATCTTTTATTTGCTCAATTAAGTCACGTTTTGTAGGTTGCTCTAGAAATTGAATTTTCGCTCCCCTTTCTTTGATAGCATCTAACTCCTGCCGATCAAATTTGGTATCAATGTTATCACTTTTGCCTAATACTGCTAATATTCTGACTTCTTTACCAGGACGAAAATTACTATCTGGATATTCATATTCTGTAGGACTCAAAGCTATCTCTGCTTTTGTGTAGCTTTCCTTAAATAAATTCCACTCCTGCCAAGGTAGCTGTCGTAATTGACTATTTTGAGTTTCAATAATTACTTCAATTGCATCGTCTTTGCTCAACTTTTGTTGTAAAAAGTTTACAATTTCACGCCATTCTTTATAATTGACTTCTAACCATGAAGTGATTGCGTTTGTTAATTGTCTAGCTGAGTTGTTAATATTAAATTCATTATTTTGGCGAGGTATAATGCGATGTTGTGAATCACCGTCTCTAATTTCTACTGCATTTCTAACCTTCTGATCAAAGTCTTGTTGCCATTCTGCTAATAAGATAGCAATTTCTGATGTTCCAGGTAGTTTACCTAAAATTTGAGATGGACTATTTTGATTATTTTCGCTGTCAAAAACTCGAACAACTGCATCAAACCCGTTTTTCAAACTTCCAGATGAAAACGTGATATTAACTCTTTTTTTCATTTTTGATTTACGTCAATAGCTGAAACTATCAAGAAACAATATTTTCGATAACTTGAATGTTGCCCATTTTCAAAATAACGCTGAATTTTTCTTGTGGTGCAACAGCAAACTCCTGTTCGATTGCATCGGTTGTATCTCTAGAGATATTTTCAAAAATTGTTTCGCCTGATTCATCAATTAAAATGACTTGCAGTCCTGCTGGTAGATGAAGCACATCTCTAATTGGTTTCACAAAAATAATAACGCCTAATATCTCATCAGATTCTTGAGTTATTTTGATAATCAATGCTACAGATACTCCTTCCGATAAAGCAATCACTTTACCTCGCTGAATGCTGATTTCTGTAGATGGTATTTCTCGTATTTCTCTCGCTGGTATAAGTTGTGGTTCTAGCCAATCTCCTGTAAATAGGTTATTGAACCATTGCCTTAAGTTACTGAAGATATCACTAGCTTCAATATCGACAACTTGAGCATCCTGAGATATCGACTCTACAAATTCTACAGGCACACCCAATCTGGCTGCTAATTCTCCTGATTGGAATAATCTCTGTAGTCGGTCTAAACCAGCTTGAGAACTTTCAAAAAAGAGTATGATACTGCCTTTTTTACTGGTAATAAATTCGAGGGTGGTATCCTCTGATAGTTGTTGAATTAAGGTAATAATATTTTGCAGGTTGTCTGGGGATAAATTATCTACAGGAATCTTAATTTGGATAATTGGGCGAGAATTAAACTGTCTATCTTGGTTAACTTGTTCTAAGTTGTTCAGTTTTTCTACTAACTGTGGGATTTCTTGCGCTAAATTCTGTAATGATTTCTCTAAATCGTCAATTCTGAGATAGGTTTCTATCTGCAATTGCGTTTGTAAGACATCTCGGACAGCTTGATTATTTTTGATTTCAAAGATAAAGTATGCAGATATTCGTTCTAATAGGCTATTTTCTAATTTATCTCGATAGTAAGGCAAATCGATATCTTGAAGCGCCTCAGCTAAAAGTTGTTCTTTAATATATTTTTGTGCCAAGCTTTCTGTCTGAGTCAATAAAAATCCTACATCACTCAAAGAGGAAATTGGTGTAGTGTTTTCTTTTAATTCCTTGACTTGATTTAACTCTTGTTGAATTTGGGATAATTTCTTTTCTAGTAACCGAATATCATCATAGTGTTCTAATGTGCCAATACGAGAAGACCCCCGGTATACATAACGGGAAGACGCTACTAATTCTTGGCGACACTCAGAAACAATACTACGCTGTGCTAGCAGAAAAGAATTTCTCAGCGCTTTTTCTAAGTCATGATTGACAAACTTACCTTGATATTTAATGAACTCCAAATATTTTTCTTTAAATACTGGTTCAGCAACGCCTTTAGCTACGCCTTGAACAAGACCTGATACAACAGTCCATAATATTTTTCCTAGAGTTAAATCTTCAACACCAAACATCCCCTATCTACCCCATATTTTTTTATACATTAAAACATTGTGATAGATGAGTTTTCCGTAGATCAAGATAAGTTATTAATTCGTTATTGCTTTTCAACCGTTTTTGTTTGATGATTTCATTGTTGTGCGATCGCTCTCAATCTACAGCATCATGTACTTTTATATACTTGTACTCATATATTACTTAAGCACTACATCGGGTGATGCTGCGCTCAATTTCACCCACAATTTTCTGGCTGAACAAATAATCACTAAATCTCTAACTCCATAACAGAAGCCGCAAAGCATACAGGCAAGTTATAATCTTCTTGCAGACAAACGTAACAAAAATTTATGAGTAACCCATTAGTACAAGCCTTTTTTGTCGGTCGAGCTGTAGCAGAAGTCATAAACGAACGTCTAGAAGTCGCTTTTACAGATGCTTTGAGTGAAATAGGTAAATTTGATGCGGAAGCCAGAGAACAGCTACGCCAATTTACCGAAGAAGTTGCAGAACGAGCAAACCGAGCTGCCACAGCAGCCGAAGCAGGTCAAACTACTACAGGTGTGGGAACAACTCCTGCTGAGTCAGTGGATTTACAAGCCACAATTGACGAACTACGAGCAGAAATCGCTCTCTTGAGAAATGAGTTACAACGTTATCGCAGCAGTTCTGTCTAAATTTGGTCGGTACAGACGTTGTCTGCAACGTCTGTACAGTATAGAAAATAGTATAGGAATCAGTGTGTCTTTTCTTCCAGTCGATTCAGTAATAACCCAACGGTAAGTGCAAGATATGGAAACAAGTTATTCAAATAAAGCATACCGTTGGAATCGGGAAAACTATTCTAGCAAGCGGCGCTTTGTAGACATTTGGTCTTTTGTCTTGACCTTAATGTTCAAGCTTTGGCGGTACAACAAATCTTGGAGTTATCCTGGGGGTGTCACAGAAGCTAAACAAGCTGCACGGCGTAAAGCTCAAGCCGTGTGGATTCGCAATACCTTGCTAGACTTGGGGCCGACATTTATTAAAGTTGGGCAGTTATTTTCTACCCGCGCTGACATATTTCCTGGTGAGTATGTTGAGGAATTAGCAAAACTGCAAGACAAAGTACCTGCATTTGGCTATGAGCAAGTAGAAAAGACTATCGAACAAGAATTAGGTAAAAAAATTCCCGAACTTTTTCACAGTTTTGAACCAATTCCTTTAGCTGCGGCTAGTTTGGGGCAAGTACACAAAGCTGTGTTACATAGTGGAGAATCTGTTGTTGTCAAAGTACAGCGACCTGGATTAAAAAAATTATTTGAAATCGATTTACAAATTCTCAAAGGCATTGCTCGCTACTTTCAAAGTCATCCTAAATGGGGACGGGGAAGAGATTGGATTGGTATTTACGAGGAGTGTTGCCGAATTCTTTGGGAAGAAATTGATTATCTGAATGAAGGCCGGAATGCAGATACTTTCCGGCGGAATTTTCGCGGTTATGATTGGGTAAAAGTACCAAAGGTTTATTGGCGTTATGCTTCGCCACGAGTGCTAACGTTGGAATACCTGCCAGGTATTAAAATTAGCCAATATGAAGCTCTGGAAGCCGCAGGTTTAGATCGGAAAGTGCTAGCTCGTCAAGGCGCGCAAGCTTATCTGATGCAATTGCTCAACAGTGGCTTTTTCCATGCCGATCCCCACCCTGGCAATATTGCGGTGAGTGCTGATGGGGCGCTAATTTTCTACGATTTTGGCATGATGGGTCAGATTAAATCTAACATCCGGGAAGGACTAATGCAAACGCTGTTTGGGATTGCCCAGAAAGATGGCGATCGCGTAGTCCAGTCTCTCATAGATTTGGGAGCGATCGCACCCGTAGATGACATGGGGCCAGTCCGGCGTTCTGTCCAATATATGCTGGACAATTTTATGGATAAGCCCTTTGAAAATCAATCTGTGGCCGCGATCAGTGATGATTTATACGAGATAGCATATAATCAACCATTTAGATTCCCTGCAACTTTCACTTTTGTGATGCGGGCTTTTTCCACTCTCGAAGGTGTGGGTAAAGGTCTAGATCCAGAATTTAATTTTATGGAAGTTGCTCAACCTTATGCAATGCAGCTTATGACCAACATGAATGGTTCAGATAGCAATAGCTTCCTCAATGAATTAAGTCGGCAAGCCGTCCAAGTTAGTACCACTGCTTTTGGCTTACCACGGAGATTAGAAGATACTTTAGAAAAATTAGAGCGCGGAGATATGCGCTTAAGAGTGCGTTCTATCGAATCAGAACGCCTCTTACGGAGACAAGGCAATATCCAGTTAGGCATAAGCTATGCCCTGATAATCAGTGGATTTACCCTTTCAGCCACTATTTTATTAGTGAATCATTATGTATGGTTAGCGTTGCTAGCAGGTTTAATTGCCGCCGCCGTCTCCGTAACCCTAATCCGACTGCTTCTCCGCCTTGACCGTTACGACCGTATGTATTAATTGTTGCAGTAAAAAGTTATGAAAGTGAACTTCACGGGTCTTAGCGATCCGGGGCTTATTCGTTCTAATAATCAAGATGATTACCATATCGACCCAGAAGGGCGATTTTTCATTGTTGCTGATGGGATGGGAGGTCACGCTGGGGGAGAAGAGGCCAGTCGCATTGCTACCAGAGAAATTCAGGCATATTTAGTAACTAATTGGCATTCTCCTGAACCATCGCCTAAGCTACTAGAGCAGGCTTTATGGCGTGCCAACGAGGCAATTTTACAAGACCAGCAAAATCATCCTGAACGAGCTGATATGGGGACAACGGCTGTCGTGGTCATCTTTCGTGATCAGCCTTGGTGTGGTCATGTCGGCGACTCCCGGCTGTACCGTCTGCGAGAGACACAACTAGAACAAGTTACAGAAGATCATACTTGGGTAGCTAGAGCCATCAAGATTGGTGACATCACCGCCGAAGAAGCACGAATTCATCCATTTCGTCATGTTTTATCTCGTTGCTTGGGTCGAGAAGATTTACACCAAGTTGATGTGCGACCATTAGATGTGACAATGGGCGATCGCTTACTTTTGTGTAGTGATGGTTTAACTGAAGAACTCGTTGATCAAACAATAGCCGATAACCTGCAAAATACTCATTTACTAGATAAAGCAGCTATCTCACTAGTAGAAGCCGCTAAAGAGCAAGGCGGACACGATAACATTACAGTTGTCATAGTCGCACTTGAGCAAAATAATTAATAGTCAATAGTCAATAGTCATTAGTCATTAGTCAATAGTCATTAGTCAATAGTCATTAGTCAATGGTCATTAGTCAGTACTCATCACTCTCTCACTCAGCACTCATATCTAGCTTCTAGATATCTCACTACAACGAGAAACTTTACAGTCAACGGTCAAAAATCTGCAACTAATGACCAATGACCATTAACCATTGACCATTGACTAATGACTTTTTTAGTAAATATACTCAGCAATTTGTTCAATCTGAGCATTTTTCCTATTTGCAACTTGATACAAATACTTTTAGTCAACAAAATTATTTCGTTGACAATCCAGTTCATATAATTTAGTTGGTTGACATCTTGCACATAATGATGTAGAGAGCATATAATGCGATCTTATTACCTTTAATTTATTAACCAGCCATTAACCTCCCCTAGCTAGAGACGTTTTCCGGCTTGACAAAGTAAATTAAGGTATACAACTTAACCTACAACAATTCATCTAACAGTGAATTTGACCGAAAACTGCCTTAGCAGACTTGGGTTATATATCAGTAGGTTTAACCGCAAAACAAGGAAGCAAAAACTATACCTATTAAGGTTATGGGCAATCTGTCAAATAGTTGTTATCTTTCTTAATACAGAGGAACAATCAAGGACAGGTACTACCACAAATCCTATACCCACAGGACTTGTGTAACCAACATCACTTTTACTCGCGTTGTCTTTTAGGAGTCTATTATGAACCAACCCATTCAACTATCATTGGAACAGCAATTCAGCATTCGCTCCTTTGCTACTCAAGTACAAAACATGAGCCACGACCAGGCCAAAGACTTTTTAGTCAAGCTTTACGAGCAAATGGTTGTGCGTGAGGCTACTTATCAGGAGTTGCTCAAGCATCAGTGGGGCTTAGATTCTGGCTCCACTACGGCATAGATTTTTTTATGTCGCTGTGGGCGACCTCCTTCTCTTGCTCAGTTCCAGGGAGGAAAAGAGCTGGGGATGCTGGGGCGTCAACTTCCGACAAAATCAACTCGCTAACTTAAAGTTGATAATTCTGACTCTAACTACAGGTTTTATCTAGCGATTAAGCTTGATTTGCCACAAGTATACTTAGGGTTGCCTTTTAACCAGTAGGTAGTGTAATTAAGATTAGCCTAAGCATTAAATTTTAGTTACCCTAAACTCGCGTACATCCGCTTCTTAAGATGACACAATTATTACTAACACTCTGTTTAAGTGTCTCACGCAGGGATTTTTGTCGTTTAGCACTGATGATTATTATATTTATATCCAATAAGGCTTACAACTAGTTATATATATTCTTTATAAAAGTTTACATTTTTAGGCTAATAGCTACAAGAATTACAAGCAGAGGATCTGAGCAGCAGAACCATTGATTAACGACTAAATCAGCCAGATATATCAATTGGCGTATCTGTTGCCATAGCTTCTAGTTTGGCTAAAATTTGCGGCTTAATTTTTTCATATTCCCTTTTAAGGAGATTTTTACTCAGTTGAGGATCAGCAGAGGAAACAAAAGTCTTAGCTATGACTATCCATTGTTGGAGTCGCTGACATTGAATAGGCGCAATACTAGCAGGTAAAACGTGAGAAGAGTGTTTTGGTGATTCTCTGGCAAAAAATAGTATTTGATAGTAACCTATTTTTACCAGTAGGTTAGCTATTTCTTGACCCATAGCAGTTTTGAGATCAAGGTAATAAGGTAACCATTTAGCACCATGTTGCCGATTGTAGATCACGGTAATCCACAAAAGCATGGGGTGAGGAGATGTGATAAACAGAAATTGATTATAACGACTACAAATAATCCGTTTAAAAATTTCTTGTTCTGGTAACATTACCCATAAAGCAGGTAAAACTTCTCCCTTAAGATTAATAGGTTGGGGAAAAACAATATCAGCGATGGGTTTATTTTGTGGCCAGGATGTATTGTAAGTAATTTCATTCTTGGGTAAAGATAATTGTGGCTCAACTTTTATCTTCTGCTCAGGAATAGTGTTAATTGCTATCGTGCTAGTAACTTGATGATTATGATGATTTTCTGTCCGAATCAAGTTTTTGCTATGACCTTGTTCAACAGATTCTAAAACTTGTAAGATTTCATTAATACTTTGGGGACGATCTCTAGCTGCTTTAGCTAAACATCTCATCACTAAATTTTCTATTTCTTGCGGAATGAGCAACCCAGGGTTAACTTCAGCAAAAGTACGTGGTGATTGTTGATGGTGAGTTTTATACCATGCGCCAAAAGATTGAGTAGGGGCGACTAGTGGCATTTTGCTTGTAAGCATTTCAAACATCATCACACCCAGACTATAAATATCAGCACAATTATTAAGTTCCTTGCCCTCCATTTGCTCAGGAGAGGAATAGGCTAAAGTTCCTAAGTAAAATTTTGTCTGATCGCCATTTGACTGTAATAATTTAGCAATCCCAAAATCCAAAACCTTAACCAACTCTCCAAAGCTAGGGTCTTGGATGACGAGGATATTGCTAGGCTTGATATCACGATGAACAATTGAGTAGACTGAGCCATCAACCGGGATACCATCATGAGCGCACTGTAAACCCAGACAGATTTGACGTGTCATATTGATAAATCTGGGTAACGAAAGATTTTGCTTGCGGATAATCTGGTTTAAACTTTGTCCTTGCAGATATTCCATCACATAAAAAGGGACATTATTTTCATCTAGTCCATAGTCCATAACTCGAACAATATGGATACTTTTTTGTCCCAGCAATGCACAGGTTTTTGCTTCTCGCTCAAAACGTTCTTGCAATCGCATTTTGGTATTTTGTAACGATAAGGCAAGAAACTTAACCGCAACAGGTACACCACCCAACAAAACATCCTTAGCACGATAAACTCTGCCCATTGCTCCAGTGCCAATTAACTCCTGAAGCTGGTAGCGTTTACCCAGAAAACGACCTATGTTGGGGTCTGACATAGAAAATTCGACTCCAATATTCCGCAGTTGTAAACGACACCTACCCATCGTAGGTGTGCAGGACTGAGTTTAAAAAGTGCCATCAAAAAACCGGATGGTAGATTTATCCCGCTATTTTCCATGAGATAGATTTTTGATGTATTTATAGTTTGCCCAATTTTTAATAACTAGATAACTTCAGCTATGTCAAAAATTAGTCATTGGTCATTAGTCAATAGTCATTAGTCAATAGTCATTAGTCAAAATTATTTTCCCTTTATCTCTTTGTCCCCTTGTCCCCTTGTCCCCTTGTCCCCTTATCCCCTTGTCCCTCACTCCCTCACTCCCTTACTCCCTCACTCCCTCACTCAGCACGCGGCTCATCGCCCCGCTTCCGCTAACAGCACTCAGCACTCTTTACATTTCCGCAGACTGACGTTCTAGATTAGCTTCAATTGTGCTGGTTAAAAAATGACCTGTTATCACACCACTACTGAGGTGGTATGTATTTTTAGATATATAGTGTATGGTTTCAAAACCACTACGACGTTGCCGATCGCTTATTGCCCAATAACGCTGAACAATTGTATCTACGCCAATCCAGCCCTCGCCTTCGACCTGTCCTAATAGACTATGTTGTAGTAAAAAAGTATACTGACGTTCTCCATGATGCAAACGCCCCTTATATTGTAGAGAGATTTCGGGGCGATCGCTACCTGGAAATATCAGCTTTGCTGCCATAGTAAACCAGTCATCTCGGTTCCAAGCAACCAAGATCATACCCTTGACACTAATAGGCAAGCCATTACGTTCTAACCAATTACCCTGTATTGTCCAGCGTCCTGGTTCTAGCAAAAAAGTGTGCATAGTCAATAGTCATTAGTCATTAGTCAATGGTCATTAGTCATTAGTCATTAGTTATTAGTCATTATTTTGAATTTTGAATTGATTTTTATCCCTCACTCCCTCACTCAGCACGCGGCTCATCGCCCCGCTTCCGCTAACAGCACTCATAACTCTCAGTTCACTTCTCCTAACAATACTTCGCGGGGCGCGCCTGTGACGGCGGGGAGGTTGCCGGGAATACCTAATTGTCGCCAGTAGGCGAGGACGGCGAAGGCGATCGCTTCTTTAAAGTCTGCGCTTAAGCCTGCGTCATCGGTAGTTAGGACTGGTATGGTTCCTAATAATGATTGTAATCTTTGTTTTAAGTATAAATTTTTACTACCTCCGCCACATAAGAATACACGTTCTGGCATTTTTGGTAAAAAGGTTTGGTAGCTGTGAACAATGGATTTGGCAGTGAGTTCTGTGAGTGTGGCTAGGATATCGGCGGAAGTGAGTTGATATGGTTCTGCATCTTGTAAACATTGATGTAGGTAATCTACACCAAATAATTCTCGACCTGTAGATTTAGGTGGTGGTAGATGAAAGTATTCTTGTCTTAGCCATGTTTCTACTAGGGGATGGCAAGGGGTTCCGGTAGCTGCCCAGTTCCCGCTTTCATCGTAGGTTTGCTCACCATTAGTCAGATGTGTGACTGCCAAATCTAACAAGCTATTACCAGGGCCAGTATCCCAACCGCACATTTGCGTTAGCCAGTGATCATGGTGGGGGGGAATATAAGCGACATTACCAATACCGCCGATATTTTGAATACAACGTGCCTCCTGAGGATGACTGAGCAAAAAAGCATCGACTCTGGGAACCAGGGGTGCGCCGTGTCCACCAAGGGCAATATCCGCGACACGGAAATTACTGACGGTAGTCATTCCTGTCAGATGAGCAATCAAAGCACCACGCCCTAGTTGGAGAGTGTAGCCAAGAGATTTGGTATTAGGAAAAATCTTACCGAGTCCCCAGTTCCCAATCCCCAGTCCCTGCTCACTAGGAGGTCTATGATACACAGTTTGACCGTGGGAACCGATTAAAGTTGCTGGCTGGTGTCCTATTTGAATGTTTTGGGCAGCTTGGGCAAAAGCTAGGGCGATCGCATCATCTATTTGCGCTAGTTCTGGTACTGAAATTGCTTCTCCGGCGCACACTGATAAGATGCGTTCTCGCAAATCTTTGGGGTAGGGGTAAGTTTCTCCTGCCAGCAATTCGACTTTTAGATCCAAATCTGTACCAGTAATTTCTACTAAGGCAGCATCTATACCATCTACAGATGTGCCACTGATTAAACCGATAACGCGGGTAGGAGAGGTAGATGCTTGAGTCATAAGGGAATAGCGGGATGGAAATTTAAAGTGAGGAAATCAGTTAAAAATCAAAGTAAATATAAGGAAGACTGCCTTCGGGGGCAAATAACCAGACAGCGTAGAGGCATAAAGGTACAAAAACCAGCTTAATAGGCCAGTTTAACTCTAATTTCAGCTTTCCTTTGAATGTGTAGGTGATGCCCATGCAAACAGCTATAGTGAGTAAAATGCTGGTAATTTGTGATGGGCTGGTGTTTAGGGCTTCTATATAGACTTTTTGGGCAAATTGTGCATCGGCAGCATGACCCCAGAGACGCTGGATAACTAGAGCAGATTCTTGGATATTGGGTAGACGGAACCAAATCCACGATGTAAACACCATCAGTTGAGTGATTAACCAAGCGACAACTACCCCTAAAGGATTTTGCCAGAACAACTCTAATTTTTCATAGCGATCGCTCATCACATCTGTAAGGCGATGAACGACTAAAGCTAAACCGTGATAAACACCCCAAACCACAAAACCCCAGGCGGAACCATGCCAAATTCCGGCGATTAACATCACAATGAATAAATTTAAACAGGTGCGAATCAAGCCACGACGAGAACCACCCAAAGGAAAGTAAACATAATTCCGCAACCAATCTCCCAAGGTTATGTGCCAACGTCGCCAAAATTCGGCAATACTGGTAGTGAAATAGGGAAAATCAAAATTTTCTGGTAGCACTAAGCCAAATAGCAAGGCTGTACCACGAGCAATATCTACATAACCATTAAAATCTAAATACAGCTGCAAACCATAGGCAAATGTCGCTAGCCACAAGTCATGACTTCCAGCTCGTTGCAGATTGCCAAAACATAAATCGACAAAAATACCTAAGTGATCTGCCAAAATACCTTTTTTAACAGCACCTCTAGCAATTAACCATAATGCCTCAGCTATTCTATCAGTGGTGGGAAATTCTAATGTATTAAACTGATTAGCGAAGTTGTGGTAGCGCGTAATTGGGCCAGAAATTAATTTGGCGAAGAATAGTTTATAAGTGACAAATTTCAGAAAATTATCTGTAGCAGGCGCACCGCGATAAACATCTACTAAATAAGCAATACACTCAAATGTAAAAAATGAAATCCCTAATGGGGCAGCGATTTTCCAAATAGTTTCCGAGTTGTTTGGGGAATTAAATAAGAATAATACGCTATTTATATACTTAAAACCTAATAATATCAAAACATTTACAACCACACCCAACCATAATAACTTGAGCTGGCGGCGACTCCAATCTGCTTGGGCAAACTGCCATTCTTCGTTAGAAATTTTCGGGTCAAGATTATGTTTTCCAGGTGAAGTATTCTTCCCGATTTCTTTACCCAAGCGATAGTTAATAAATGTCAGCGTTAAGAGTAGTGTGATGTATTGAGCATTCAAAGACGCATAAAATACCAGGCTAGCAATTAATAAAATCCATAGCCGCACTTTCTGATCTCTAATAGACCAATAAATCCCCAACACACTTAAGAGAAAAGTTGCATACAGAATAGATATAAAGTTCATAAGTTAGTCAATGGTCAATAGTCATTAGTCATTAGTCATTCTTCCCAATCACCAATCACCAATCCCCAATCCCCAATCCCCAATCCCCAATCCTACTTCGTCGGCCAGGAAATCATCGGGTCGTTGGCTAGTTTTTTTGAGACTTCGTAAGCGCCGAAACGGTTGAGGTGACTGGGGTCGGAGAAATAGTCGTTGGCTTTGGGCCAGAGTTGGCTTAAGTCGCGGTAGATGAAATTGGGATTTGTGGCTAGGCGTAGCATATATTGTTGAAATTCTTGCTCATATTTTTTGCGTACTGGGTCTAAATATTCGGCGGTGAGGGGCATATTGACAAAGACTAAAGAAATGTTTTGTGATTGGGTAAATTGTAAAACGTCTTGGAAGGCAGCGTCTTGTTGACCTCCTACTTGAAAATATTTATAGTCGTTGTCGTAATTGCCTGTAACTCTGGAGTGTTTTTGATAGTATCTTGCAGGATTAAACCGGATTGATAAGGGTAGGAATCCATCAAAATCTACTGCTTGCAAATTACTACTGTCATCGGCACTATCTATGGATGATAGTGTTGATGATGTGGCAATTTTGTTTTCATTCAATATTGGTAAAGATTCTAGTTGTTTTTGCAATAATGTTTTAACTTGTTCACGGTTTTGATAGGTAGTGGAAAGTGTCGCTAGGGCGTTATTTAGAGATTGATTCAGCATTTGATAGCTGTTCATCTCTGGTTTGGGTGCTGTTTTGGTTTCTGGTGGTGAACTGGTAGGGGTTTTTGGTTGTTCAGTGGTATTGGCTATTGTTTGGTCTTTTTGTAAGATGTTTTGATAGCCGGCAGAAGAAGCGATCGCTTTAAATGTTAAGTCTTCTCGTCCACTGTTAAACGCACGGGAACCATCTGCCCAGATAATGATTTTGGGTAGTTCTGATGGTTGTAACACTTGGCGAACAACAAAGTCTACAACTTGGGCTGTTGCACCGTTAATACCAAAGTTAAAGACATCAACGTTGGGGTAGCCTTGGAGTGCTAAAGCTTTGGATAAGGCGACTGGGTCAACTCCTCTTAAGGCGCGGGAGGAACCGATAATCAATACATCCGCAGGTTTCCCGTTTCTGGCAAGGCGTTGTCTATATAAAGCTAGTTGCTCATCTAATTGCCTAACATTAAAACTGGGCATTTGCGATCGCGCGGCTAATAAAATGGCGGCGGCGTTGGCTTTTTCTTTTAATGGTGCGGCTATTAAACTTCTGGGTTCGTTATCTTCTGCTTGGGTGAAGCCGGAGGCGTTAAAGGCTGCACTTTTCTGGGAATTGCTGGTGAAGAATGCTGTTCTTTCTGGCTTATCTTGATATTCAGGAGATAGGGCGATCGTTTTTACTTGTGATGCAGTTCGCATTGTGCGGGTGACGATTTGCCCTAAAACCCAATCGGTTTGTAACGTCACTAATAAACCGAGAGTACCCCAAACTAAAGCAATTTTGATTCCTTGATGATCAGGAATTTGGTTGACAGATTGACCACTTTCTGCAAATAACTGGGTGTTAAGTAGCCATTTCTGGACTTTGGCTGTTGTCGTTGTTATCCAATCTCGTGCTACATCTGCAACAAAATTATGGACATCCTCTGTAGTTAAATCGGGACGTAAAATCGGTTCGTCGTCTTCTTTGGTAACTAAATCATTGACATATTCAGAAGTAGCCGCAAATTCTGGGGTAGCTTCTGGAACTAAGCGTAGGCGTTGAGCTAAGTCTACACCATAATGCCAGAAGGGGTCTTTATTCCCAGCCCGGCGACCATAAATTCTGATGCCAGCAATACCCGCTAGGTTGAGTTGACGCAAAAATTGGGCAACTTTCGTAGCGACTTGTTTGCGGCTGGGACATACGGGTGCATCACACATGATGTGGAGTAAATCACCTTTGCGTAACAAAAGTACCCGCAACCCACCTGTTTTTAACCGCTTATCTAAGTCGGGGTTGAGTAGACGTTCTAGTAAGAAAGTAATGGCTGGTTCATCACCAGTATTTGCTAAATCTAAGATAGGTGTGGCTAAGGCAGGATGGACGCTAGCGGGTAAAGTTAACCAATCAACCCACTCTGGCTGCTTGTCATTGGTTTTTTGTCCGTAAATAGTAGCCGCTAGTATACCTTGGGGAGCGATCGCTTCGAGTTGGGAGGAAATTGCGTCAACACACTGGGCTTTCTCTGGTGCGGGGGAATTTTCTAGAGGATCAGACGCTGGTTGACAAAAAACGTGTAAGGTGCTGTCTTGGAGAGAAACTTGCACAGCAATCAAAGATGCTGACAATGTAGCTGTGAGTAAACGAGCGATCGCTTGCACATCTCCCCACCGCGCCCATTCTTTGAGCATTACCTCGGTGGGGGTCAAGTCTATCCGCAACAACCAGTCAGGGCTTGTCTCACCACTCACTTGAGCCGCAATCACTGCATCCCGATAACCTGTTATTTTGAGTTGGCGCAATCGCTGGGCTACTGGTTCAGCTAATAAGGAAGGATCAGGACTATAGGCAGATTGACAAAATATCCACAAGCGATTTTGTACTGTCGGATCACTCTCACTGGCTTGGTGTTGCTTAACCTTGACCTCTACCGCCACACCCATAGCGCTGAGAGTTTCGCTCAGATAACGGGCAATGGCGTGAGGATCTCCCCGCCTAGCCAAACTCTCATTAGAGATGATCATCGCCCCACCAGGGGATTTTTCTGCATCTGCTAGTAAGGCTTGTTCTACCTGTTCCAGATGACGATCCAACTGATTCAGATGGACTTTGTGACACCACTGGGGACGATATTCTCCCTTCTTTCGCCCGTAAACCAATACTTGATATATTGAGGGTTGTTCGTTGCTGGTGAGGACATCTAAATCTGTTTGCTGGAGGGCATGAAGCAAATCAGAGAGAGTGCGCCAACGTTGGGGACATTCTTGCCCTTCACAAAGAATATGCAGGTCATTTCCCCTTAATCGGACTTTTACCCCAAAAGAATTTATTCCTGTTGCTTGGCTGACCCATTGCAACAAGGATTGTTGGCTATCTCGAATTAATGTTTTCATGGGCAGTTAACTTTACAGGAAGCGAATGTTTGGGGGTAGTGCCTAGGCTTGTAAACTAGAACCATAGGTCTATCACATTTTGCAGTTTTTTGTTAACAATTTCGTTACCTTTTGGGCTTGCTAAATGGGACAAGATAGTCGTATACAGTTGCAAGGCATACAGATTTTGAGTTTTGCGTTTTATTCTACTCGTTAGCCAATCACTAAGGACAAGCAATGCCTCCTATTACTCAACAGTCAAACTCTAGTCCGGGTCTGAATCTAGGTTTGTTTAGCATTCCCCAATCTCTCCTCTTAGAAATAGGTACAGCGTCTATACTACTGCTGCTCACCACCGGAAAAACTACACTAAAAGCCCTGGAATCCTTGGGGCAAGCCAGTGAGGAGGTATTTCGAGGCGATCGCTTGCCTATTTTACCCTTCCCCGAAAATCACGAATCAGGTAGTCAAAGTTAAAAAAAATACTTACAAAAAAATCATCAGGTAAATACCAAGAACATGATTTACCAAAAATAATAGGACTTACGCAGTGTCACCAAATTTTCTGGCTTTTTTGTCAATAGTCAACAGTCCACAAAAACTTGATTTTGAACGCCAGTCCGCACAACGGGGGAAACCCCCGCAAGCGTCTGGCTCCCATTGACCATTGACCATTGACCATTGACCATTGACCATTGACTATTGACCACCCTCAAAAGGATTTCTTGGTTGAGTGAGTAAGTCCTAAATAAGACTTTTAAACAGCAATTGGCTTTACAAGAGAAGCAAATATGAGTTCTATTTTATACTCTCTATCTGAATCTGCTAATTTCTACCCGGCATCGGAATTATTTTTGCGTCATCGCCTCCAAATAGTAGAAGAATTGTGGGAGTCGGTGCTAAGGCAAGAATGCGGTCAAAATATGGTGGATTTGTTACGGCAGTTGCGTGATTTGTGTTCACCAGAAGGACAAACTACCAAAGATCAAGCTACTTCTGCCGTTAAATTAATTGAACAATTGAATATTAACGAAGCAATCCGAGCAGCACGGGCTTTTGCGCTATATTTTCAGCTGATCAACATCATAGAGCAAGAATACGAACAAAAACAGCAACTAACTCGCTATTCGGAACTAGAAGCAGAATTAGCTAATCCTAACAAGCCCGAAAATATTACCTCTTCTTCCAACCACAACGAAGATGATGTCATTTTCAATAGAGGAGTCGGCACAGATTTACTAGCAAGAAACTGGACTAATAGAAGCCAAGATAAACAAAAAGGGACATTTGCGGCTTTATTTCCCCTGTTATTTAAGTTGAATGTCCCACCCCAGCAAATTCAACGCCTGATTTCTCAGTTAGATGTCCGCCTAGTATTTACAGCCCACCCCACAGAAATTGTCCGCCACACCATCCGCGATAAACAAAGACAAGTAGTAGACTTGCTGCAACAACTAGATGAGGTGGAAAATCATGCCAATAATGGGGGCGGCTATCCTTGGGAAGCGACAGAAATTCGGGAAAAATTACTGGAAGAAATTCGCCTGTGGTGGCGGACAGATGAACTGCACCAATTTAAGCCCACAGTCTTAGATGAAGTAGACTACGCTTTACACTACTTCCAAGAAGTTTTATTTGATGGTATTCCCCAACTGTATAAGCGCTTCAAATATGCCCTGAATCAAACCTTTTCTTGGCTAGAACCACCCAGCAAAAACTTTTGTTCCTTCGGTTCTTGGGTAGGTTCAGACAGGGATGGAAATCCATCAGTGACACCGGAGATTACTTGGCAGACAGCTTGCTATCAGCGCAAAATGGTGTTAGGAAGATACATCGAATCAGTGAAAAAGCTGATTGAACTGCTGAGTATTTCGATGCACTGGAGTGATGTCTTACCAGATTTGCTGGAATCTCTGGAGTTAGATCAATCCCAGTTAAGTGAAGTATACGACGCACTAGCACTGAGATATCGTCAAGAACCATACCGTCTCAAACTAGCTTACGTACTCAGACGACTGGAAAATACTCGCGATCGCAATTTATCTTTGTACAAGGGTGAAACTCCCACCAACGAAGATAGCCCCATGTATCGTTCCGGGGCAGACTTTTTAGTGGAACTGCGGTTAATTCAACGCAACTTGACGGAAACTGGGTTAAGTTGCCGGGAATTGGATAATTTAATCTGTCAGGTGGAAATTTTTGACTTTAACTTGACACAACTAGATATCCGTCAAGAATCATCCCGACATTCAGATGCCTTAAACGAGATTCTCGAATACCTACAATTATTGCCCCAACCTTACAACGATTTATCAGAAGCACAGCGAGTTGCTTGGTTGACAGGCGAACTACAAACCCGTCGTCCCTTAATTTCGGCAGAGTTGCCATTCTCCGACAAAACTAATGATGTCATTAAAACCTTCCGCGTAGTGCGATCGCTCCAACAAGAATTTGGGGTCGATATCTGTAAAACCTACATCATTAGTATGTGTCGTCAAGTCAGCGACGTACTTGAGGTGTTGCTTCTAGCCAAAGAAGCCAGACTTTTTGATCCAGCGATCGCCGTCGGCACAATTCAAGTAGTACCATTATTTGAAACCGTCGAAGACTTACAACGCTCCCGCAGCGTTATGCGCGAATTATTTGAACTCCCCCTATACCGCGCCCTATTAGCAGGCGGTTATGCAGCCATTAACGGTAGCCCAGAAAACCTCCCCCCCTCTCCCCATCTCCCCCTCCCCCCCTCCTCTTCCTCACTCACTCCCAACCTCCAAGAAGTCATGCTGGGCTACTCCGACAGCAACAAAGACTCTGGCTTCTTAAGTAGCAACTGGGAAATTCATAAAGCCCAAAAATCTCTCCAGAAAATTGCGGAAACCTACGGTGTAAATTTGCGCATTTTCCACGGACGCGGCGGTTCTGTGGGTAGGGGTGGTGGCCCCGCCCACGAGGCGATTTTGGCCCAACCAGGACACAGCATCAACGGGCGGATTAAAATTACCGAACAAGGAGAAGTGTTAGCTTCCAAATACTCCTTGCTAGATTTAGCCCTGTATAATTTGGAAACCATCACCACCGCCGTCATTCAAGCTAGCCTCCTGCGGACAGGGTTTGATGATATCGAACCTTGGAACGAAATTATGGAAGAACTAGCCGCGCGATCGCGTCAACATTATCGTGGTTTAATTTACGAACAACCAGATTTTATCGACTTTTTCCACGAAGTCACCCCCATCGAAGAAATTAGCCAACTGCAAATTAGTTCTCGTCCCGCCCGTCGTCCTTCTGGGAAGAAAGACTTAAGCAGTCTCCGGGCTATTCCCTGGGTATTTAGCTGGACACAAACCCGATTCTTGCTGCCTTCATGGTACGGTGTGGGTACAGCTTTGCAAGAATTTTTCAATGAAGAACCAGAAGAACACTTAAAATTAATGCGCTACTTTTATGTCAAGTGGCCATTCTTTAAGATGGTAATTTCCAAAGTAGAAATGACTCTGGCAAAAGTAGATATGCAAATGGCACGTCACTACGTCCAAGAACTATCTAACCCCGAAGACAAACCCCGCTTTGAAAAAGTCTTTGAGCAAATCGCCAGTGAATTCTACCTTACCAGAGATTTAGTCCTAAAAATTACTGATCACACTCGGCTCTTGGACGGTGATCCTGTACTACAACGTTCCGTACAATTACGCAACGGCACAATTGTCCCGCTAGGATTTATCCAAGTTTCCCTACTCAAGCGCTTACGCCAGTCCAAAAATAATACAGCCACCTCTGGCGTGATTCACTCCCGTTATAGCAAAGGTGAATTACTCCGTGGCGCACTGTTAACCATTAATGGTATTGCCGCAGGGATGAGAAATACTGGTTGATTTGTCAGTTGTTAGTAGAGACGTTGCAGTGCAACATCTCTACATTCATTTTCCCAGATGAATACTGAGATATTTGCAAAACTAACGTGAGTTCGACGGAGCTAAAAAATAGCAGGAGATAGAGCAGGCAAGTCTTTTGGTTGAATATCATTTTAAGGTAAATAAGTATAAGCAGCCAAGCCTGCTATCAAATTAACCTTTGGCAAATCCTTACATAGCAGGCTTTTTGCCTTTTTCACTCCGTTGAACTCACGTTAAAATTAGTTAAGTTCACCACAATTTTCTACCAAGACTAATCTACCTTCTTTGTGTGCTTGCCTGAGTGCGATCGCTTCTGCTACGATTTTTTGCACACTCAATCCTTCCTCATCCATCATTCTTTGCAGCGTTATCCCAGTTTCCTCTGTCGCCTCATGAATTGGAGGAATTTGGCAATATCTGCCACCATGCTTGAGTCGTCGCCAAATACTTGGCTTTTTCTGTTCTGTCGCTTTTGGGGTACGTTGTTTTTGGATGAGAGAGCGTACAGTCTCTTGGTTAATTACACTGATATCCAAGAGCCTATCTATAACTTTTTGATACTGATTACTTCTTTCAGCTAGTTGATATATGGTTCTTGGTTCAACTTGAGCAAAATCTTCTGGTGCAAACTTCCCAAAGGTTGACGCAATCTTTAAATATTTCTTTTCTTCACCTTGCCAACCTTGTGCAAAAAGTAGTTTTTTATACTCTTTTGTTGAGAGAGTTTGTTTCTGTTCGGCTAACCAAAAAGCATGATGCAAAATTGTCTTGGAAACATCAGCCAGCGTTTGAAAAGAAAAATCTGCCGACGCATCTGATTGTTCTCTCAAATATGGTTCAAATTTGTGTGAGTTAACTTGGGGGGCAGTCACACCCTTAATTGGTGTCATCATAGTCATCATCTCACAGTAAGGTTGTTGGGCTGATGCTTGTTGGGATGTTTCTCAACAAGGTTTGATAGCCAAGACTAAATATTTTCTTGGTACAATTGTACTATAAAATTCTCCAAAATATCCAACATGACAAAACTTTACTAGTGGCGTGTCTAGACTATCCTTTAGCACAGCGAAACCCAGCAAAAATTTGCCGTACTTGGGGATAATACCAATTACGAAAGCTAGAACGTAGTACCCAAGGACGTGTTGCCCAACTACCGCCTTTGAGGACTCGATGTTGTTGGTCGAAATAAACTTGCGAGTAACCTTTATATGGATAGCTGTGAAAACCTTTGTAGCCAGCAAACCAAGAGGCTGTCCATTCCCAGACGTTACCTAGAGTATCGTATAAACCATAAGCACTTTGTCCAGATGGGTAAGCATCAACTGGGGTAGTTTTGTTAAATAGCCTGGCGATCGCATCATAATTACAATATTGATGTGATGGTATATCTTCACCCCAAGGATATGTACGCCGACAATTAGCTGCTACATCCCAACTGGCAGCTTTTTCCCATTCCGCTTCTGTTGGTAGACGTTTACCGACAAACCGCGAGTACGCTTCTGCTTCGTACCAACTGACACCACAAACAGGGTGATTATCTCTAAGATTTTGCCAGTAAAGTGGCTGGGTTACTTGTTCAGTTTGTCGCCATTGCCATCCCTGTAATGACCACCACTCAGGGTTTTGATAACCCCCAGCTTCTATAAATATGCGATATTGTCCACAGGTGACAGGGTAGCGGTCAATCCAGTAAGTATCCAAGTAGACTCTGTGTAGAAGACGTTCATTGTCTAACGCATCTATTGAGTTGTTCCCCAACTCAAACTCACCTGCGGGAATTTTGATCATTTCTCCCACACTTACAGGAGATATCAAACTATCCACATCTAACTGTTGACTATTGACTCTTGACTCTTGACTCTTGACCAATTCCAATATCATGCAGATAATTTCAAAATGTTGGCTTTCGTGTTGAATCAAAAAACGCCAAAGTCTCTCTTGTGGTTCTATATCTCCTACTTCTAAGTATTTGAGGACTTTTTCTCTAACTGTATTTAGGTAATAGAGAGTTTCTACTAAATTTGGTAAATGAATACGCTGTGATTTAGGTAAACCATCGGCTGCAAATAACTGACGATATTGAGGAAATAAACAAGACAAACCAGCAAGATGTTCTAAGACCCACAGCGATTCTATGTAAGCAATATGTCCCAAATGCCAACCTACAGGACTAAAATCAGGATGAGGTTGACTACAAAATGTACTCGCATCCATACCTGCAAATAAAGCTAGGGTTTTGGTGCGACATTCCTCAAAAGCGAAATAGATAAACTCTCTCAAACTAGATTCTGTCAACTTGGATATCACCGTTTTCTCCTACACTGATGATGCTATTTTCTGGGCAAGCTTGCCAATTACCTAAAAATAATGGTTCAGAGGCAATGATGACAGAATTAGGAAAATTTAAATCATCTTTTAGCCAGTACAATGATGGTGGTGATGAAGATGTAGCAAATCGGGAGGCAATGAGGCGATCGCCATCACTAAATATGATGTTTGCAGAAGCGTCAACTTGATGCCGTTTTGCCATCTCCGACAACATTAATAGAGTGGTGCGTAAAACTGATTCTAATGGTCGATGTTTATTACTGTAAATTTGTGATAGCAGCAACGCAAAAATATGTTCAGAGTCAGTGCTACCACTGATTTGTTCATACAAATCTGGCATTAAGACGCTGCGGATTTTTCTATGTAAGGTTTTGCGAAAATTTTCAATTCGTCCATTGTGAATAAACAACGACTTTTGGTAGTGAAACGGCTGACAATTAGCAAAATCTAAGGCTTGTCCTGGTGTGGCACTACGAACATAAGCAAGGATACACTGAGATTCAATATAACGGCTCAGACTTGGTAAATTAACATCATTCCAAATTGGTAAGGTATTTTTGTAAGTAAAAGGCTCAGTCTTTTGGTGATTGTGATACCAACCAACACCAAAACCATCAGCATTGACTACCCCAGAAGTCATCTCACGGGGTTGGTAACTTTGAACAATTAATGAATGTTCCGGTTTATACAAAAGTTTTTCTAAAGAAACAGGTGAACCAAGGTAGGCAAGTAAACGGCACATAGTTGAAGAATTTGCTCCTAGTCGCTGTGTAGCATAAACAGTGTTACTGATAATTTGCTGAATTTTACATAAATTTTTGCTATCTTCAAAATACTTGAAGAAGAATTCAGAACTCAGAATTCAGGAGTCAGAATCAATGAGTCGGGGATTCAGACCGCGACTCATTGAAGACCACCAAATCTACGATTTGGAGAGGGTTTTAGACTCATTTATACTCCTTCTCTGCGAGAGGCTACGCCAACGGAGAAGCAAGCTACATCCGCCAGTCGCACAGAATTTATGCTGAATTCTGGCTCCTGACTCCTGAATTCTGTTCGATAATGTTCTACGTGTCTCAACGTAACATAAATTTATATTTTCATAACATGGAAATTCCCGGTTCTCTGAACAAAATTATTGGTCAACAAAAATACCCACTTTTATTTGCAAGTATTAGTGGTTCACACTTATATGGCTTTCCATCATCCGATTCAGACTATGATTTGCGGGGAGTGCATATTTTGCCATTAAAAGAAGTTTTGGGATTGGATACTGGGATGGAAACTTTAGAAAAATCTCAAGTATACGAATTTTTAGAAATTGATTTAGTAACTCACGATATCAAGAAATTCTTTTTAATGCTGCTGAAAAAGAATGGTTATGTATTAGAACAAGTTTATTCACCCTTAATCATAGCAGCTACGCCAGAATACGAAGAATTAAAATCAATTGCCCACGGTTGTATTACTCGTTATCATAGCCATCATTACTTTGGTTTTGCAGAAACACAATGGAAACTTTTTGAAAAGGAACATCCGCATCGACTTAAGCCATTGCTTTATATTTATCGGGTTTTATTGACAGGTATTTATTTGATGCAAACAGGAGTAGTTGAAGCAAATCTAATTAAGTTGAATGAAATTTTTAATTTACCATATCTTCCTGAATTAATATATCAAAAGCAAGTAGGATTAGAGCATTCTACTTTATCAGATATAAATATAGATTTTCATCGTCGAGAATATCAAATATTACGTAATAAGTTACAAGAATTTTATGAGGTGAGTCAACTACCCGAAGTACCGACAGCAAAGAATGCTTTACATGATTTACTCATCAGATTAAGGTTAAAACACTCTATTTAGGGCTTGCAGAAAAAGTCCTTTCGTGGAGGTAGGGAACAGGTAACAGGTAACAGGTAACAGATAACAGTTTTTTCCGATTAAGTACAATTTTTTAGAACCCAAAAATTGAAGCATATTTGTGAACCCGCCCCTACCGTTTTGTGAGAAATGTGGGTTTCCTCCCCTGCCTCCCCTGTTCACCAAAGTGATTGTATATTTTTTTAGTTGGCAGTCCCTAACTGGAGAAGATTGGCGACTACAGAGATTAATTGATGGGGATCAACTGGTTTAGATAGATAATGTTGGAATCCAGATTCGATCATTTTCAGACGATCTTCTGCTTGTGAATATGCAGTCAGAGCGATCGCTGGAATTTTTCCTCCTTGTTCTGGTGTTAAAGAACGCAATTTGCGAATCAGTGTATAACCATCTTGTTCTGACATACCGATGTCACTGACAATAATATCTGGTTGCAATTCTTCAATTACTGCCAAGGCTGCTTCCACTGAGGCTGTGGTAGAAGCAACTGCGCCATATTCTTCAAATAAGAAGGCGAGAAAATTGCGGGTGTCGGTTTCATCGTCAACGATGAGAATTTTGCAGCCGACGAAGAAAGAAGATTGAGACTCAGATTGTGCTGATGGCACTGGTGCTGTTTCTTGTGGCATGAGGGGTAGTCTGACAGTAAAGGTAGAACCTTTACCTGAACCTTGACTTTCTGCTAAAATTATGCCTTTGTGCAATTCTACCAGATGCCTGACGATCGCCAATCCTAATCCTAAGCCACTGTGCGATCGCGTTGTGGTGCTGTCTGCTTGTCGGAAGCGCTCAAAGACTTTAGGGAGAAATTCTGGCTCAATGCCGATGCCAGTATCAATAATTTGAATTTGGGCGTAGTTAAGATGATTGGTAGCGGTATCTGCTGGTTGAATAATTTCTAAGCGGACTTCTACCTTACCTTCCTTTGGTGTGAACTTAATGGCGTTCGTTAAGAGATTCCAGACAATTTGCTGTAACCGTGTGGGATCTCCACAAACTGAACCCAGAGAAGCATCAAGCGCGTTGCTGATTGTAATACTTTTGGCTTCTGCCAGGGGACGCACTGCATCAAGAGCCGCTTCTATGACAGTGATTAAATTGACAGCAGATAAATTCAGCCTGAGTTGACCACGAATAATCCGTGATACATCCAAAATATCCTCAATTAGTTGTACTTGGGAAGTCGCATTGCGTTCAATTGCTTCTAAGGCTCTAGCTGTAGATTTTTCGTCTAGTTTTTTAGCACGGAGGATTTTTGACCAACCCAACATGGAAGTGAGGGGTGTGCGGAGTTCATGGGAGAGAACAGCTAAAAACTCATCTTTCATCCGGTTCGCCGTCTCAGCTTCTTGTCTGGCAGTTTGTTCTCGAATGACTTGCGCGCGGATTTCTTCAGCTTGCTTGCGGGTCGTGATATCTGCTAGCGTACCGACATAGCCTAACAATTCACCCTGACTAGAAAGCATGGGTGAAGAGTTAACTTGCACCCAACGGATACTGCCATCAGCAGTTTGAAAGCGGAATTCTTGTGAGTAGTCGCCACCCTGGGCAATATAATCAGACCAACTAGCGATCGCACTTGCTTGATCTTCTGGATGTACTGATTCTAACCATCTTGTTTGTAAACTCTCGGCGGCACTCAAACTACAAATCGCTTGATAACGGGGATTTGTGTAAGTACAACGTCCTTGGGTATCAGTTTCAAAAATACCCAGAGGTGAACAAGTACTCAGAGAACGAAAACGCTCTTCACTTTGCCTGAGTTCAGCATTGATTGCTGCTAATTGTGCTGCTTGCTGTTGGATAGCTTGAGTTTTCCGAAAAAGTTCGACAAATACTGTAACTTTAGAAATAAGAGTATTAGCATCTATGGGTTTGAGCAGATAATCAACTGCCCCTAAAGCGTAACCCTTAAATAGCATTTGGTCACTGGTACTAAAAGCAGTGAGAAAGATGATTGGTGTTTGCCGGGATCTTCCTCGATTACGAATCAGAGTTGCAGTTTCAAAGCCATCTATCCCTGGCATTTGCACATCTAACAAAATCACTGCAAAATCCTGATGCAACAGACAGCGCAAAGCCTCCTCCCCAGAAGTTGCTCTGACTAAATTTGCGCCTAGTCGCTCCAAAATAGCCTCTAGTGCCAGTAAATTTTCCACTTTATCATCCACCAAAAGGATGTTTACATTGGTTTCTGGCTGCATGAATTCAGTTCCGTATAGAATAACAAAGATTTATTAATAGGGGAGAAATTTCTGAGAGTGACAAAATCCAGTCTACTGCAACAACCGATATAGCTGCGCCTGGCATAATTCCACAGGCAGCAGTAGTAGGATCTTGCACAACAGTGACACCTCCTCTAGCTTTGACTTTTTTTAGTCCGGCGCTACCATCTTGATTTGCCCCAGTCAATATTACACCAATGACCTGTGACCCATAGACATCTGCTGCTGATTCAAACAGTACATCAATAGAGGGTCTGGCGAAGGAAACAGGTTGCTCAGTCGAGAGGGAAAAATAACCAGGTTCAACCAGTAAATGATAATCGGCTGGCGCTAAGTAAATTTGTCCTGGTGAGATTTCGTCTTTATCTTCTACTTCTCGAATAGGCAATAAAGCATATTCTTGCAGTAATGCTCTCAGGGTATCGTCAGATTCCTTGTGCCGATGTTGCACAATTGCCACTGGTACTGGAAAATCAACAGATAAGTCTTTGAGAAGATGTTGCAATGCGGATAACCCTCCTAAAGAAGTGCCAATAACTACAATCTCAAAAGACATTAGTTGAGCCTCCGGTAGAGTTTCTCGCCTTTAGCTATTTCCTCATAGTACTGCTCATAAGGAGTGAATCTGATGGATTCTTGCTTGCCTAAACCCAAGATACCAAAGTTACACAGACTGTTATAAAAGAGCGTGTGTACTCGCTTTTGTAGTACTTGATTGAAGTATATGAGGACGTTACGGCAAAAGATGACGTTAAACTCATTAAAAGAACTATCCGTGGCTAAATTGTGTTGAGCAAAGATAATGTTTTCTCGTAGGGAAGTCCGAAAAATTGCATGATCATAAGCTGCGGTGTAATATTCGGAAAAAGACTGTTTACCTCCTGCTCTTAAATAAAGTTGGGTGTAGTCCTGCATCATTTTTAGCGGAAAAATCCCACTTTTGGCATTTTGTAATACTTTCTCATTAGTGTCGGTTGCATATATCCGACAACGGTGGTAAATATTTTCTTCCTGTAGGAGGATGGCCATTGAGTAAACTTCTTCGCCTGTTGAACAGCCAGCGTGCCAGATGCGGATAAAGGGGTAAGTTCGCAGTAAGGAAATTACCTGATTTCGGAAAGCTAAATAAAAGCTGGGATCACGAAACATGGATGTGACATTGACTGTCAAACTCAGTAAAAATCTTTCTAAACAAGTGCGATCATGTAGTAATTGTTCTTGCAATGCAGAAACATTCTCTAAACCCTCCAAGCGCATAAAACTCTGAAGACGACGTTTAAGAGAAGACAAGGCATAATTGCGGAAGTCATAACCGTAGTACTGGTATATTCCTTCTAATAGCAACTTGATTTCAATGTCTTCTAGGTTGGGTTTGGGGAGAATCATAAATACAGCGTTTCTGGGTTGAATGAAGTACACCTTAATCAAGTTTTTTTGGACTATTGACTATTGACTATTGACTATTGACAAAAAAGCCAGAAAATTTAGTGACACCGCATAAGTCCTAACTTAATGGAAATTAATTTTGTTTATTTACTTATGACCTGAACTAATTAAATAATTATTGACTCAAATATCTTGATTAATAACTTGATGACACACAAATTTTTGTTTTTTTGATGCGGGGGGTTGGGAAAAAACAGCAAAAACCCCCTGAATATCAGAGGGTAAGAGTTCTAGGAGGGCGTTTTATGTTTATTTATCAGCCAATAGTATAAGATTTATGCAGCTTAACAGAGTTTAACACTCAAGGCGATCGCCTACTGGTGTGGCCAGGCTAAAAAATCCCCATTCCCCAATCCCTTTCATTTTTTTGGCTGTTGTTGCGAAATGGAAAGGCTATAGTTATACTGATTTGGAGATAAATCACCTATAAACAACAGATATCTGCCAGGCTGCCAATAACCGGACAGTTCCGCCTTACCCCCAGAATAGCTATCTGCCATAACACAGAACCGTCCACCAGAGCCATTGATTAATAGTGTCGGTTTACCTGGGCTTTCCACCGTTAAGCGTAAGTAAGGTAGTGCCTCTTTAACTTCGAGAATTTGATTGGGGGTAGCAGCAACATTCCCACAATTGCTTTTAACTGTACCTCCAGACCTACCGCTTAAGACCAATGGATCTGAGGATAATTTACTGTTAATTTGGACGGGTGGTGTTTGTGCCAAACTAGCTTGAGTAAACGTCAAAAACATCGCTAAAGCTGCGGGAACAACTTTAAATAGATTAAGTGTGTTCATATTATTTATTTAATGCTCCCGATGATATCTAGAGCGATATTGAGGATGAATAGTCTGAGTTAAGAGACGTTGAGAGTCAGTTGATGTTCCTGAAGGCGTTGTATAAAATTTTATAAACTGGATTAATTATTTTATCCCTAAATATTAAAGATTAAATAAAGTATCTCATTATTGAGGTAACTATATTGAAAATAGACCATGAATGCAGAGGAAGGAGGTTTTCTCACTCACCAGCCCAAAGCAGTGGTTAGACTTGTAGTTATCTTTCCCTTGGAGATACTTTGCGAAGCCGCAGGTTACCGGACTGGCGTTCAAAATTAAGATATTGGGAATATTAACTATTGACAAAAATCTCTCACACTGCGTAAGTCTTAAATAAATGTCTCGTGATTGTTGAGTGTTTTAGCTGAGATAAAAAATTGATGAATCCTCAACCAGAAGATGATTTACAGCGTCGCCTCCAACAACTAGAGGCACAGATGAATGCCCAGCATTCAGAAACAGAGCAAAATCCCCAAACAAGTAGGCTTAATTTCCCTGCCCACGTCCAGAAATGGCAACTCTGGTTTAATGGCTTATCCGGAACAAATAAGCTCATAATATCGGGTGTGGCAGTATTATTGGGCATAACCATCGCCCAAATGGTGATGAAACTTGTGACCTTGGTGATTAGTCTGGCGCTGCTCGCTGGGTTAGTGTATCTTGGATACAAATTTTTCCTATCTGGCAACTGGAAAAATCAGCAATAGTCCTTATTTTAAGCACGCCGACATCGGCAAAAGAATAAATTTAAAGGGAACTCTGTAATGACCACGCCAATTGTTAAAAAAAGTAATAATCAACCAAATCACACTAAAAATCCAGCAAAAACCAATTCACTACCCTTAGCGACAAGGCGCTTGGCTGCTTGGGCAGCAGAAATGGCCATAGTAGTTACTAGTGGCTTGGTTCCTTACGGTATTGGTGTATATGTAAATTCTCTGGGTAACGTCAATCGTGTACCGCTTCATCCTGTATTAGTAGTCACAGAAAGAGCGATCGCCAGACCTCTAGCACTGCCCGCTAACTATGGTATTCGTAATGTAGCTTGGCCGACTAATTTCTTGTGGATGTTAGCCTTGTTAGCACCCACAACTCTGTCCTGGTGGCAATTATACCTACTGGGAAAAACAGGTAGTACCCTTCCTAAGCGTTGGTTTGGGGTCAAAGTAGTGAACGAAGAAGGCACAGCACCGGGTTTAGCCACCGTAGTCGTGCGGGAAGGCATCGGGCGCTGGACTGTACCTATGTCCATTGCTTATATTCTCTGGCGCTACAGTTTTGCTTTTCCTAACTTGGGATTATTTACATCATTGGCAGTATTAATGGTTTTAGGTGAGGGTTTAGCCTTACCAGCTCGCCGGGGACGTAAAGCATTGCACGATTGGTTGGCAGGTACTTATGTGGTAGATAGTCATCGGCCTGTGCCATCCCCAGATGTCGCCGCCAGTGGACGAGGTTTATCTGCTACTAGCCATGAAATTGAAGGTAATGTAGCCGCTTCAGCCACAATGGCCATGGGTTACACTCCATCAGAAGTTAGCAATACCAATAACGGCAGTTTGCTGTCCTTGTGGCGACGGATGCAGCAAAACCCCAGCCTGACAGTTTTTGGTGTGGCTATTACCAGTATGACGGCTGTGCTGGCAACGCTGATTGGTACGCAAATTTACATCCAAACTCAGCAAGGTCACAGAGAATCACAAAAAATCAATAGTGAGCAGTTTTTGGCATTGGTCAAACAATTGAGTCCTGAATCTGCCGCCAGTGTAACAGAGCGCCAAAGCACAATTTTGGCTTTAGGTAGCCTCAAGGATTCCCAGTCCATCCAGTTTTTAACAGATTTGCTGGTGAATGAAACTAACCCCATCCTATTAGATACCATCCAACAAGCACTGACAAGTGTGGGAACTGAAGCCATCCCCGAATTAAAAAATAAAAATCAGTTCCTGGCTGGTGAATTAGAGGCTGTGAGCAGTGCATCCTCAGAACGAGAAGTCCGGCAAAAACGATTACAAATTAATCAACAGACAATTAACAAAATTCTCAGTGTTTATGGGGGCAAAACCCAAGGACTTGACCTCAGTCGCACCCAACTAGGACAAAGTGGTACTCCTGGTAGTTCCTTCTTTAACTTGGTTTTAGACAATGCTGATTTATCAGGAGTTAAATTTAAATCTGCCAATCTTAACCAAGCCAGTTTTAAGGGCAGCCGTTTTCGTAGTCCTGGTGATGATGGACGTTTGGATACATATGATGATGCGATCGCTGACCTAAGTCAAGCCCAGATGAAACAAGCTAATTTCACTGACGCTAACCTCAGTCGTGTAGTGATGAGTGGCAGTGATTTAAGTCGCGCTACCCTCAACAGAGCTAATTTAGCCAATGCGCGTTTAGTTGGTGCAAACCTCAGCAGCGCCCAATTAGTCGGAGCTGATTTGCGGGATGCACTGCTAGAAAATGCTAGCCTAACTGGAGCCGATTTAGGTGATGCCAAGTTGAACGAAGCTAACCTATATGGGGCGCGTCTTGGTAGAGTAATAGCGATCGGTACTCAATTATCATTTGCTAATTTAACTAAAACTGATTGGCAAGGTTCAGATTTATCCGGCGCTGATTTAGAAAGAGCTAATCTCAGCAATGCTGACCTCAGTGCTGCCCGGCTGACAGGTGCGATTTTACGCTCTGCCCAGTTAGAAAATACTAACCTCCGCAATGCCGACCTCAGTCTTGTAGACTTACGCGGAGCAAATGTCGCCGGTGCTGATTTCAAAGATACAATTCTGACTCCCAATAAACAAGATCCTGCCGATCAATTCGTCCAAACTCCGGATTTAGGCGCAGTATCCGCCGTAGTTAAAGGTGTGGATTTTTCCCAAGCCAAAAACTTAGATGCTAGACAACTAGCTTACATTTGTACTCAGGGTGGTCTTCATCCCCGTTGTCCGTAAAGGATAAAAGCACAATAAGAATGTATTTCCCTAAGAGGTTGTTTGAAAAGTCTGTTTCTTTGTCATGTTGAATGCAGCGTAGCGGAATGAAACATCTCGGTATGTGCCACAAAACCTAGATTCTTCCTGACGCTCCGCTCCAGTCAGAATGACATTTTTATACCTACTGAAACTTTTCAAACACCCTCTAAGGAACCTATTTTCATAATATCAATCAGGGAGTTTCAAAAGAGCATTCAGTGGTTTTGTTCCGTCATCCTCTAACCCCTTCTCCCCAACATGAGAAGAAGGGGAACTAAATTACCCCCCTCTCCCGATGACGGGAGAGGGGTTGGGGGTGAGGGTTATTACAGCTTCAAGAATTTGCTCTAAAATTTTTTCCAATTGTTGCATAACTTCTTCATTCTGAAAACGCACAACTGTATAACCGTAAGCTTCTAAATATTTTGTTCTCTCTGCATCATAGTCTGCCTGATAATTATGAATTGCCCCATCTACTTCAATGACTAGTTTGCAAGCTGGACAGTAAAAATCAAGAATAAAACGTCCAACGGGGTGCTGACGGCGGAACTTGAAACCACCTAGTTTACCTCCTCTTAAAGCTTGCCAGAGTTGCTTTTCAGCAGGCGTGAGTTTTTGGCGTAGTTGTATAGCTGCGGCTTCTATTTCCGGTGTGGTTCCTCGGATTCTGGGGGATGATTTGGGCATGAAATTTTGAAGTTTGATTTGGGGTGTGTCTAGGTTATTTTGCCTTGATATCCTATGTTTTCCCTCACCCCCAGCCCCTCTCCCAGGTTTGAGAGAGGGGAGTAAGAGGTTTGGAGAGGGGTTTTTTAGTTCCGTCGAACTCCTAAGAAAACGTATTTTTTCTTTTGCCCTTCCCGCAGCTGCGTCTCTGTTGGAGACTCACGTTAATTTATCAGATACATCAATATTTATATTACTTAGCCACAAAAATAGCTTCTGCAAGTAATATATCTTGTTCAGAAGCCATTATCTCAAATCAAAGCTGTATGTTTTTGTACTACTCAACAGTTACTGATTTTGCCAAATTTCTCGGCTGATCAACATCTAAACCGCGACGGGCAGCAATGTGATATGCCAAGAGTTGCAAAGGCACGACTGTGAGGATGGGCGAGAGTAATTCATCTACCGATGATACAGGAAGTAAATCGTTAAAGATTTCTGCGGCTTCGCCATCACTGACTGGTGTAATACCTATTAACCGGGAATCTCTGGCTTTGGCTTCTTGAGAGTTGGAAATCACCTTTTCGTAAACACTACCAGGATATGCGATCGCCACCACCGGCACTTTTGCATCTAACAGTGCGATGGGGCCATGTTTCATTTCTCCTGCTGGATAACCTTCAGCGTGAATGTAGCTGATTTCTTTGAGTTTTAAAGCTCCTTCCAAAGCAATGGGAAAGTTAATGCCTCTACCCAAAAAGATGAAGTCTTGAGTTTCCGCAAATTCGTGAGCTAGGTGTTCTGTCAATTTTTCCTGACGTTCTAAGGTAGCTTCGATTTCTTTAGGAATCTGCCGTAAACCTTGGATAATATCTGCTAGTTTATCTGGGGCTATTGTCTGACGATGATAGGCTAAATCTAAAGCTAGGGCATAAAACGCCATGAGTTGAGCGCTAAAAGTTTTTGTTGCCGCTACTCCAATTTCAATACCAGCCAAAGTATTAATAATATGGGTGACAAGATGACCAAGACTGCTTTCTGGGCGATTGGTAATCCCCAAAAGTCGCGCCTGATATTTTGGTTCTTTCCCCTGGCGGCGTTCTTTTTCCATCGCCAAGGCTGCCAAAGTATCCGCAGTTTCCCCTGATTGAGTCACACCAATAACTAATGTATTCGGTGTCAGGGGGGATGGTGCATAGCGGTACTCAGAAGCATAGTGTACTTGAGTGGAAATACCTGCTAACTGTTCCAGTAAATACTTCCCGACTAAGGCGGCGTGCCAACTTGTACCACAAGCAACAATATGAATTTGTGCTAAATCTGCGTAAAATTCTGCACCTAAGCCCAAATTAACTGGTGATAGGAAAGATTCATCAGAACTAGCATCGGGATTAAAGTATGCTTCCAAGCTAGCTCTTACCACTCCTGGTTGCTCATAAATTTCTTTGAGCATAAAGTGTTTGAATCCCTGCTTCTCTACCATTGTAGGATGCAAATTGAGCATCCGGGGTTGTTTTTTTAATCTGTCCCCAGCAAAGTTATAAATCTCCACTCCCAAGGGTGTCAGACGGGCTATCTCGCCATTCTCTAGGGGTAATACGGCACGGGTATAGGCCACAATCGCTGGCGTATCTGAGGCGCAAAAGAACTCGCCTTGTCCAAATCCGATCACCAATGGTGCTTGCTGACGCACGACAATCAATTCGTCGGGATAATCAGCAGAAATGACAGCGATCGCAAATGCTCCTTGTAAGTGGTTAGCAGCTTGGCGAATTGCTTCTAGGAAGGGGGAAGGGGAGGTAGCAAGAGGGTGAGAAGGAGGATGTTTGAGAAATTCGGCTATGAGGTGAGGAATGACTTCTGTATCTGTTTCCGAACGAAATTCATGTCCTTTGTGTTTGAGTTCTTCTCTTAACTCGCGGTAGTTTTCGATAATGCCATTCTGAACCACAGCAATCCGCATAGCTGTATCCATATGGGGATGGGCATTATACTCTTCTGGTTTACCATGAGTTGCCCAGCGTGTATGACCAATGCCAATTTGAGCAGGTGTAGCCAATTGTTCCAGTTTAGAACGCAGGTTGTGAAGTTTCCCTTTAGCCCTGACACAATTTACTTCCCCTTCCCAAACTGTCGCCACCCCAGCTGAATCATAACCACGATACTCTAATTTTTCTAACCCAGCCAATAAAATTTCTGTCGCTGCTTGAGTGCCAATATACCCAACAATGCCGCACATGGCTCACACCACCCTTTGTTCAGGATAATTAATCCAGTATAGTTGTTAACCCAAATGTCGTGTTATGGGCAAGAAAAAAGGAGCAGTTGCTCCTTTGTCCACTAGGTATTGTTATAAATTTCTAGCTTTACACTAAAAAACTATGTTGTAGGGTGGGCAGTGAGCCTACCCTACGCAGCTAAAGATGCTTGCTATCAGACAGTTAATGGTGGGCTAATCAGGAATTACAGGTTAATTCCTTAGTAAGCTAGACCCATGCTGCGAGTTGTTTCTGCACCTAGATAAACCCGGATGCTTAAAAAGTCAGTCGGGCAAGCAGTTTCACAACGCTTGCAACCTACACAGTCTTCTGTACGAGGTGAAGAGGCGATTTGAGCAGCTTTGCAGCCATCCCAGGGAACCATCTCCAGAACGTCGGTGGGGCAAGCGCGGACACATTGAGTGCAACCAATGCAGGTATCGTAGATTTTTACGGTATGAGACATTGAAAAAACGGCTCCTTTCCAGTGTTCTTTTCTGTAAAAGAATCATAATCAAGGCATAGTTTACCGCAGTCGCTTATACGCCGTAAGTAAAAGGCTACATAACTTCAAACAATGTAATAGGCACTAGGAAAAATTTGCTTTTGGGTGATCTCTCTCTTCCCCTCTAAATCAGCAACATCCGAGCCGCGTAATTACTCGGCAAACTCTTTTTAGTTCCAGCAAATTTGTAAAGATACGTGAAGTGGTCATCGCTAATTGAGAGGAAATTCTCAGCCAACCTTGAGACTTCTTAGGCGATCGCTCTCGAATAGTCGAATATCGTAAATCATTAATTATAAGCTGAATCGAGTGAGCTAAATTAAGCTCCTGCGATACTATTTTTATAATGTAAATCACATCACATAAACTTATGGAACCAGACTCTCTACCAACCGAGGTGATTCTGACGCATCCGCGTCGTTCCCTCGGTAAAGTCCAGCTTGATTGGACACCCCAACCAGGCAACTATCTCGATTTTGAGGGAAAAACCTACGCAGTCTTAGAACGCCGCCATCGCTATCAATTTAAATCCGGGCGTTACCGTTTGTACAATATAGCCCTTTACGTCCAGTCTGCCCAGATACCATCAGAAAAAAGTTTAGTAGCTGGGCGTTGGGTAGTTGGCGATGCCAGTTGTAAATATAATGCCAATTCGGAAATTATTCGCTGTGCCGTGAATCCCACTGGCCCCTGTAAGGCTTGCCGTTTTTACGAAAATTCACAAGCGTAGCGCATTCCGAATTACGAATTCCACTACTAGCTGCCATTACCAAAAACTTCTCCTATGCCCAGGCGTGTACCATTGACAAAATCCCAGCCTGACTGGGGACGTTTACCTGGTAATTGTACTTCTCTTAAGAGTAACAGTCCCTCACCGGTTTGAGCGATCGCCCCCACTCCCTTAACTATGCTGACTACCTCCCCTGGACTACCCGATATGTTTGCTAAATCAGGCAATTTTTGATATATTTTCTCTAATTCTGGCGGTAGCTCCTCTCGGTCAGCATCAAGGGGAATAGTGGCTGTAATCTTTAGGGGTTGGTTGCGAAAAGTAGCGTAGCAATTCGGGTAAAATCCTCTGATCTGGTTGTGTAGTTTAATAGCGCTTTTTGACCAGTCTAAGCCGTAATCTTGCTTTTGAATTAGAGACGCATAGGTTGCTGCTTGATGATCTTGAGGCACTGGTTGAATTTCTCCACGTTGTAATTTCAGCAGAGTTTCTATTAATAAATCTCCACCAATCACAGATAGCCTCTGGGCTAAATCATCGGCGTTATCTAGCAAGCCAATAGGTGTAGTCGCCTTTAATAACATTGCCCCAGTATCCATCCCTGCATCCATTAACATTGAGGTGATCCCCGTTTCTGTTTCCCCGTTATACAGACACCATTGAATAGGCGCAGCACCCCGATACTTGGGCAAAATTGAGCCATGAACATTGACACACCCCAACTTTGGCATCTGCAAAATTTTCTGTGACAAAATCTGTCCATAGGCAACAACAACAAACACATCTGCGTCTAATTTTTTCAGTTGAGTGAGGGTAGGAGTATCTTTTTTGATGCGTTCTGGTTGCCATACTGGTAAATTGTGAGCGATCGCTACTGTTTTTACTGGCGAAGGTGTCATTTTATTCCCACGTTCTCGGCGTTTATCAGGTTGAGTGACAACTGCTAAAACCTCAAAATCCGGGTAAAGTAGCAATTTTTCTAATGTGGGAATAGCAAATTCGGGTGTGCCAAAAAATACAACTTTCATTAATTTTTAGTTGTTAGTTATTAGTTAATAGTCAATGGTAAGCTGTTGTGCCGAAAATTTACATTCCGTAAGTGCATCTACAAATCACTGTTAATTAAGTACTAACAATTGATAACTAAATTCACGGTGGCAAAACTGAAATTTTCTTGATAAACTGGTAGCTAAATTAGTCAGCAGTTAAACAGGTATCAACTGTATCTGCGGCTGGTTAACTCAAGTAGTTTAGCGACATCTACCCATAAAACTTTAATCACTACTTTTTCTAGCTATTCGGCTAAGATGGTAGTTGTGTTTTTTCCAAATGCGGCTTTCTGTAAACGATAAAAACTTATTAGCGATTTCTATCTGTAGGTAGATGCTAATGATGTTTTTCGAGTAATATGTATTGTGCGTCAGCTTTCCAACTTTCAAAGTAACGCCTCAATTAAATTCATATCAGGATTTGCTCTGTTGTAGGGGGATACGAACACAACGGTCTTTGTGACTAAGATGTTACTGATATTACCTCTCACAGTTCATAAATCGTGATCTACCTCTGGAATATCAAAAAACGTATCTCAACGGATACCTTTATAGCTCTTAAAACAAGACTAAATTTTCTCTTTTAGTTGAGTTATCAGAGCATCAAGTATTGCTCTTGAGTATTAATACGGCAGTAAATCTGCTGATTTTTGTGTTGACAAATTTCTGATAAAAATAGTAGTCAAAATGACGAGGTGTAAACAATGAAACTGTATTTTTGTAAAAATCTGCAAATTTAAAAAAACTATCTGATTAATTTCGTTAAATCTTAAAGTTTCCTGTTATACCTGTAATCAACACTGCTTTCTTGTCACCTAGACTTTGCTCCTCACCCAGCAATTGCCCCTCTGGAGAGTCCCCCATGCTTAAATCCTTCTTCCTGTCAGGATGGTTCCGCACACAACCATTTATTAATTACGTTGTTGTTGCCATAGTTATTGCGCCTTTGGTAGCAGCATCAGGTCATTCTAGTTCAGCAAAGCAGTCGCCAGTGATAGCAAAAACTGCTGTTGAATCGGAAAGTTCTGACTCTGTGTCACAGGAAGTAGCTGTTGTTAATCAGCCAGATTTAGCTGGAATTGTTACAGCAAGTCAAACCAACTCCACCGCGAAAGCAGTAGAAACCATCCCGCAACAAAACGTAGTTGCACAGAACACTCAAATATCATCAGCAGATAATCTAGAGTCTTTATTAGCTAAAGAATACTCTCGGTCTAATAGCAGTAAGTATCATGTTGATCCCTTGGCAGCAGTTGAACTAGCGCCAGATTTAGAGATCCCCAGAAATCAAAAATTAAAAATTGCTGATCTGCCATCACAAAAAGATCAAGAAATACTCAGACAAGTTTCTCAAGCCTACTCATTGATTGCCACTCAAGTTGCACCAAGTTTGCAAGAAACACAACCCAATTCCACTCCAGAGGTAGCGGGTGAACAACCTAATTCAGAATCAGCAGCACAAGTAGATCCCATCGGTAGTCCCCATCCAATTCCTTGGCAATGGATTGTGGCTACTCAAGAGACGATTGGTGCTAGAGGGATGTCTGGTGTACGTTATTATCGCAGTGTTCCCGTGATTTCTCCTGATGGGAAGTACGCTGTTTATAGCAGGGTACAAATTGAAGTTAAGCCCGATATGTACAACAGCAAAGTTAATAGTGTGCTGTTTGTCGAAGACAGGGAAACTAAGAAATTGCGGGTCATGGCGACAACTAACGTAACTAGCGATCCCCTACTCAACAAGCAAGCAGGAATACAAGAACAAAGCGATGGAGATGGGCAAATAGGGGTATTAGTGCCTGTAAGTTGGTCGGAAAAAAGCGATCGCTTTTTAGCACGTAAGTTTGAAGGAGTATTTAATACAGGAGATTCGACAGATAGAGCCGTAATTTGGGATCGGCAAAAAAATCAAACCAACACAGTTGCGCCTGCGTCAGATGATGAGCATGAAAAGATTGCTGTGTTATTGGGTTGGAGTAAAAATGAACCAGATCATGTCCTATTCCGTGCTGGGGAACTAGGGGAAGAAGATTGGCCTTTGGTTAAGGTTGCTGTTGATGGCAAGACTGTAACTACAACAAATACAGATCAGCCTGTGACGTTTGGCGAAAAACTCACACAAGTGTGGGCAGGGCCACAAGTCGCTTCTCGTTGAGTTGATGAAATATCTTCTAAACTCCCTTTATCAATAGTTTTTGATGATGGGAGTTTTTTGCTGAATGGATTTAATCATCGTATGATGCCAACAGAAGTTCCGCAGTATGAAAATAAGTCGAAATGGTGCAAAATTACATACCTATATCTACCCTATTCATTGGCATAAACGGTATCACTGCCTTTGCTCTTTCCTATATTGCGACGATGGAACGGGTAAAAACTAGAGTTTGGCATGGCGAATCCCCAGAAGATGTAGCAACACAGCCAGATCCACTGGCAAATCCTAATGCTTGGGCAGCTACAGTTGAGAAAATGAGTCAAAAAATCACCGCAACAAGCGATGATGGCTTACTCCAACGCAAGGTGCGCGCTCACGGCAACTTTGCGGAGTATGTGCCACATGGATTACTATTTGTACTGGTGTTGGAACTAATGCAGGCAGAAAGTTGGCTTCTTTGGCTACTAGCAATTACCTTGACAGTTGCCCGCGTTGCTCATGCTTGGGGTGTAATTACAACTTACGGCCCTTCTGTTGGTAGAGCAACGGGTTTTTTTCTGACTTGGTTTGTTTATATCGTTGGTAGTTTGGCGTGCGTATATTATGGTTTTCAGGGCATTGCCTAAAACCTGTTTACTTGATGATCCAGAAGATGTTTCTGTCACTGTGATGTATCGCTACCTTCCAACAGAGGTGTTACACCTTTGACTCGACGGATGGGTAGATTGGCAATCAAGGCGGTTGTCCGTTGATTGCTTTCTAGGGCAAATTCTAGACCATCTGTTTCTACTTCTACATAGCGACAGACAATATCTAAAATTTCTTTACGCATTTTTTCCAGAGTCTGGGGATCTAAGTCGGCACGGTCATGAGCAATCACCAGTTGCAGGCGACGTTTGACTTGAGTGCGACTGTTATCGGGGGTACGTAGAAAAAGTTTTTCTATGAGTTCGAGAATCATTGCAAATTACGTGTGCGGAGACTGGAGAATAGGTTACACAATCTTAGTCCATAACAACTTTCGCAGACGAGCGAAAATATTGTCGTGGGGTGCGTCAAGGTCTAAAAATTCGACTGTTTCTCCTTCCAATCTCCGAGCAATGTTTTCAAAAGCTAGGGCAGCGATGGAGGGGGTATCTCCTAAAACTAATGGTTCGCCGCGATTGGTGGAGACGATGACACGTTCATCATCAGGCAGTACCCCGATTAAAGGGATCGCTAGAAGTTCTTGAACATCTTGGACAGACATCATATCATTTGCCCGTACCATTGCGGGTCTGATGCGGTTAATGATTAAATGCACGCGCTTGACACCTTGAGCTTCCAGTAAGCCGACCACCCGATCAGCATCTCGCACAGCCGAGATTTCTGGTGTGGTAACGATGAGGGCTTCTTTGGCTGGGGCGATCGCATTTTTAAAGCCATTTTCAATCCCCGCCGGGCTATCGATGATGATGTACTGATATTTTTGTGCCAGTGCATTCACCAATAACTTCATCTGTTCGGGGGTGACTGCGTCTTTAGTCCGGTTTTGAGCTGCTGGTAGCAGTACTAAATTGGGTTGACGCTTGTCCTTGACTAAGGCTTGTTCTAAACGACATTCTCTAGAGAGAACTTCTACTGCTGTGTAGACGATACGGTTTTCTAGTCCTAGTAGCAAATCTAAGTTTCTCAGACCAAAATCCGCATCTACTAGGGCAATTTGCCGTCCCATTTTGGCTAAAGCCATGCCCAAGTTTGCCGAAACTGTAGTTTTACCCACGCCTCCTTTGCCGGAGGTAATTACAATAATACGAGTCATGTTAAGAATATGCCGGATTGGGGTTAAACAAATATATTAAATATTTATGGTGCTTGATTGATCCTAGTTAATTGGTTTCTAGAAAAATCGATGGCTTTGACGATGCGAATTCCTTGGGGCGTAATATGTGCCACTTCAGGAAAAAATTGCATTGGGGATTTTTCAGGCGCTCTAGCTACAGCATCAGCGATGCGTAGTTGGGTTGGCTCCATTTGCAGTGCCATAATCAGACAATCACGATTGCCTCCAGCACCAGCATGAGCAATTCCCCGTAAGCGACCCCAGACTAAGATATCTCCATCTGCCACTACGATACCACCTGGATTGATATCTCCCAATAAAATTACTGTACCGGGGTGACGAATTTCTACACCAGAACGAATTGTGCTTTCTAGATAAAGAGCATCGGCTTGGGCTTTAGCCGTGGTTTTTGGTTCAGAATTGAGGACTGTTTCTGGTTGGAGTTGTTTAACAGAGTAACCCGATGTGACAGCCGCGATCGCTGTTTGTCGGCGACTGGTGGCGACGGATTTTAGCTGGAGTTGCACCTCGCTAAAGGCTTCTGCCAGTTGTTGTAATTGTCTACCATCGAGGAGGCGATCGTAGGCTATGAGGTGAACTGCGGCATTGCGGGTGCGGAGGCGATCGCCTGCATTCAACCGCAATTTTAATTGTTGCCAAATCTCTGACCAAGCAAATTCTGAAGCTGGTAATTGTAACTCTGTTGGTAAAATTACCAACAGTCGCCCAGACTCGCTTCTCAACTGGACTTGGATATCATTCTTGACTTTATGTCTTCCTGCTGACTCTAAAGAATCGACACTCAACAAATCAGTATTTGGTTCTAAATCTAAGTCAGTGCTATTTGACTCCACATTCACTGGCGTAGTTGCTAACTCTTGTAAACTGCCAGAGTGTTGATCCCCATTTGTCGATTCAGCGTTCGCCTGTAAATAAAGCAGCACCGAATTTAACTCGGCATCGGGAATAATCGAGTTAGAATCTGCTTCAATCAAGGCAGAGTTTGACTCTTGAGCAGCAACAGTAGAAGGAGATTCTGCATCAGGATGTGCAGAATTTGACCCTAAATTGGGGATGGCAGAATCAGAAGTCATGCAGTACCAGCCAAAAGACAAGAGACAGACCCGGTAATTAACAATATTAGACTAGTTGCTAATTGCAACAACATCCTCACTTAAGTATTTTTGGTTAATCTTTGATAAATTTTTCCCAAGGCATCAGCATCACCGACATTGCCAGGGAATAGGACTACTGGTAATTTGGGAAACTGGGGATGGTCTGGGGGTGTGATCACCATCGAACAACCAGGTAAAATTTGACCAAGTAGCCGAGCTGAAGTCAAAGCTAGACCCGTACTCAACACATCGTTAGAAGTAATGCCACCTTTGCTAATGAGGAATCCGATATCAGATGGTAAGTTGCGAACAACGTCCATTAATAAGCGAGAAACCCTGATGCCAAAATCTAACCGTGTTTTAACATCATTAAATATGAGTTCTTGACGACTGGTGTAAACTACTGGTGTTTTGCCATTGTGATGTATGGTTTTCACATCCTCTGTGATTTCACTGAGTATTTGAGCATCTATATCGGGCTGATCACTAAGCAGTCTGCCTACATTGACTTCTACACCTACCGTCCCAGCAACTTCTAGCAATGCCGCTAGTTGTTGTGTTGTCTTTTTGACATGGGAACCGACTATAACTGCACCGGGTTTTCCTTGGCGCACATATTCAGCCATATTTTCGGCAGCGATCGCTTGGGGAGGTAGGGCTGCTAAAGCGGTTAAGATACTAGCAGCACTGCGGAATAAAAAGCGTTTACCTTGACTAGCGGCTGCTAACACATCGACAGCAAAGCGATTGAGATCGGTTTGAGTTTCCCCATCAACGACAGCGCACTGATTACCAGTCAACTTGAGTAAGCGTTCTAAACTCCCGTGGCGAATATCCGCGAGTAAAAACCTTTCTACTGACTCTGCCTTAATACTACCTTGAGTTTTTTCTTCCACATACTTGGGTAAGTAACTGTGATGGTAAGCAAAAACAGAATCACGGGCAAATTCAGTTTCATGAACTGGGGTGGGGACACCATCGATCATCAGGTAATGAATGCTATCGCGGGTAATGCGTCCCCCCTCAAAAAATGCCGGGACGAGGAAATGAGCATCAAATGAACCTAATTCTTGAGCGATCGCATCAGTTTCGATAGGGTAATGTCCCCGCAATGTAGAATCAGAACGGCTGACAACCAGAAAGTCAGTTATACCTTCAGCCGCTAGTGCCAATTTCAAGTTCTGACACACTTCTTTAGTTACAGATGTAGCTGACTCTGGCGGTAAAGCCCTGGTATTAGTCAAAATAAAGAAAATAGGCGAATCATCCCGCAACCCCAAGCGTAAAGTCTCCACATCCCACCGCATCAACAGCAAACAGCTATGGACTGTTTGAGAACCTGTCGGGTCATCATCCAAGACAATTATTTTGGGTTTGTTGCTCATAGAGATGATTGTAATTTTTGTACTTCTACTTGTACATCAAGAGCAATCTGCCATGATTGATGCAAAATTTGCGAGTATTCGCCAGCTTGACTACTTTCTTTTAAAGTTTGAATATTTGTGAAATTATTGACAAATAACTCTTGTTGATTACCAAGCAGTTTCTTATTATCTCGCAAAACTCGCTCACATTTGAGAGCTTGGACTAAATCTTTTCGCAGCAGTTGTAGAGAAGTGATAACTTTGTCTCTATCATGGAGACTATGATCTAAATTGCCAGAGATAGCCAATTGATCATTCACATCCACCGCAATAACCAAAGTGTGATATTGATCAACTGCATCTAAGAGCTTTTTTAGTAATTTTGGACTCGTGAGTCGCCGCCAAAGCGATCGCCCAATCAGGAGTGCGATCGCCACGACAATGAATAAAATTATACCTAAAGGAATTGCCGAACTCATAACAGGCAAAATAATCAAACCATAAACCAAGCCAACAATCACCGCAGCGATTACGAATACTAGTGATATCTCATTTTGCCAAAATTTTACTCGCTGTTGCCGATCTGCCATCACAGCAGGACGAAAGACTTGATTGGGAGACACCCCAGTCAAGCGTCTCAGTTCTCCCTGACTAATTTCCAAACCTATTAAATCTGGTTGCACAACTGGATACTCCTTTGCAAGTGGGAGTTGTGTATTTATTTTAAAGGGGAAATGCTAAGTTAGAACAATTTACCTCTCAACTATATCTACTCAAAGCTCTATATATAAACCTCATCTATGTTGAAACATAGAGTTTTTTACAAGATATATTTATGTATGTTGGGTGGAGTGACCATATATACAATTTAATAGTGATTATTACTTTTTAGCATTAAAGACAACTCGCTATAGCAATACTCAAAAAAATTGCGCCCCTAAATGTTTTGTAGAAGCGCAAGCTTATAATATCTGTAGAAATTGGTAACACCAATGACCCATTATCAAAACTTAGGAATTACATTCACCATTCCTATTAAAATCAGGTGTGGCATCGGGGAAGAAGGTACGAATTGCACCGTTTTTAGCAACGAAAACGTTAGCAAATGTTTTCCCATCATCAGTAATAGTGAGAGTGCAACCTTTGCTTGTGGATTCTGTGTTGGGGTTGTCCTTGTAAGCCTTGGCAGCGATCGCTAAAATATCTTCAGCGTTGAGTGTATAACCGTATCCCTTGATGGGTGCTTTGACGATGCGATCGCCTACTTTCATCTCTACACCCAATGTATAAATAGCACCGTCTTCAACTTCGGCACGGTTATCTGCATTGGGTAAGCGTCCGGCGACACCTTTTTGTTGTAAATCTAAATAACGTCCAACGAAGTGTAATCCACCGATGTTATTTTGTCCTGGTTCACCGCAGAAGACATGATCGAAGCCGTGAGCATTAAACCAAATATCCGTTAAATCATCGATAAAATCATCATCAGCAGTGCGTCCATCTACAAGAGAATTGCCAACTGTTTCTCGAATATTGGTGAGAACATCGGGAAATTCTCGGAGTTTTTCTTTAAAACTATCAGGACTGACAACTGTTCCCACTTCCCCACAAATTTGATTCATTGCTTTATCAAAATCGTTAAGCTGAGGAGGTAGGGGAGTTAAGTCTTTTCTACCACCAACTTTGACATTAACAGGATTGTTGATGTTGTCAAAGAAGGGGAGAAATCGGGAACTAACTGTATTTGTAGGACGACTTACAGGCTGGGGTGTATTTGCTGTGATGATGGTATTGCTGAGTTGACCACAACTCAATGCTACCCAACGACTACCGACATCAGGAACTTTGATGTACGCATGGGTGGGATTTGGCTGTTTATTAAGGGCGATCGCTTCATAAGTTTGGTCAACATTCAAATCTACAGGATTTCTGCCACTGATGGAAGTTGTTGCTTCACAGGGTTGGTTCAATTTGAATGTTCCTGTATAGGTGGAAAATGCCCATACTGGACTGGGTGAAAAACTCAGAAAAAGTACCCCAGTCAGAATTATTAGACACAGGGTACGACTGAATTTGCTGACAAAATTTGCAGTTGCTGTTTTGCTCAGAAGATTAAACATGATTAGCAGATTTAAGTTTAATTGTAGCCAGCCAACAAATTATATTCCTTGATGTTTATGAGCAAGTAAAAAATAACTTATGCAATTGATGAATTCATAAATTGTAATTACTCTTAAACATCACCACAATATTTAGTCGCAATTAATCGATTATTTCTGTATACTAGTACTCTGCCATAACCAGCATCTTTGATAGCAGCATACAAATAATTATTATTTTTAAATCTGTAAACTATTTCTCCGTTTTGATTACGTTTGGATGTACCACCATTAATTAAGAGATCAGGACGTTGGAGTGTCGTAGGAATATTGTATGCTGCATAACGTAGTTTGCCACTGTTCAGTTGTGAAACTTCAATATACACACCTTCAGCACTACAGCTAAATATGGGTGTCGTGGCGAGTGCGGAGGCTGGGTTTCCTAATGTGGCTGTGAGGATAGAAGCAGTTCCTGTGGCTGTTGCGAGAATTCCCCAAAGGGATTTTGTAACTTTGGTGGTTAAGTTTTTCATTGTTGTTTCCTTTAAGTTTGGATGTGTTTTATCTACAAACTTAAATTGTGGTTTTTCGGATTTGGGGTGAGTAGAGATTTGTTTTTTTAACGCAGAGGAAAGAGGAGGGAGGGAATTTAATAAGTTTTAATGCGATGTTCTTGTACTAGAGTTAGGCTGACCCATTCGCCTTTGTCGTTGTAGCTGCGAATCATGCGTTGGCGTAAGTTGGGTTGAATTAACCAACCAACCTCTAAAATTAGGCTTTGGCGTAGCTGTACTTTTAGGGGAGAAGTTGCAGAAGCACCATTGGGTAGCAATAATACTTGTATTTGCTTTTGGGGGTCTTGGTCAAAGAGAATGATAGAGTTTTGGACTGTGGCTGTTGAGGTGATTGTGTGTCCGGCAAAATTTAGGCTTTGAATTAAGCGATCGCTCTCATCTAGGTGTAATGTGAGATTTGTGGGAATAATATCGGGCGATCGCCAATCAGGATATATTGTTGTCGCTTCACCTTCCCACTCACCTAATAAATCATCTATTTGCAAGGGTGGGTTTTCTGTTAGTTGTGTTCCTGCTAAATGTTCTCTAATTAAGGTTAGTTTATCTAATTGACCATTTTTATCAAATAGTTGCACAAGGCGGAGGCGGCGGTTATCGTGAATTAAGCCCAGTTCTGCACCAAATTCTGTAAAAGGTGCAAGCTGAATCGAACCTTGGGAAAAAGCACCGTTTTCAAAAAATAAGACGTTCCGTCCTAGAGAACTATATTCTAAAACTAAATCTTGTTGGTTTTGGCGACTGACAACCTGACGGATTGTTTGGTTGTGGTTCAAGCCTTCTAAGGAAACAACACTTTTGACATCATCGAGTAGTTTACCCTGGGGTGAAAATCGAGTGAAGGAACCTTGCCATTCACCAAGGTTCTGCAATAAACATTCCCATTGTGATTTCATAGCATTTATTCATATTGAATCCTGAGTAGGATATCAGTTAGATGACAGGTGTATTGACTTCAAGACGAAAAACTTAAGGTTAGTTCCAGGATTTATGGTGTCATTTTGACACCACTAAGCTAAAATATAGGAGAATATGACACTTTGTTTTCCATGTCTAACAGTCACGAAAATACCGTTCGGATAACTGCCAGAATTCCTGTCAATATTCAAGAAACTCTAAAAATAGCGGCAGAATTATCGGGTGCTACCTTGAATCAATTTATGATTCAAGCGGCGTTGAAAGAAGCAAAAAAAGTGATAGAAGATGAACGAGTAATTCTTTTGTCACAAAATGATGCTGATCTAGTATTTAGCCTAATTGAAAATCCTCCTGTACTGAATGCAGAATTAAAAGCAGCCTTGAAAAAGCACAAGGAATTTTTCAGTGAGAGCTATTGAATTGCTGGGTAAGCAACATGACCGAGATCGCTTTGATTGTGGCAATGAAGTATTAAATCTATTCCTTAAACAAATAGCAAGACAACATATCCAAAAAGGTGTTTCCCGTACTTTCGTTTTAGTTGATACAGAACAGCCAGATATCATAATTGCTTTTTTTACATTGACATTGTGTGAGGTGCGTGTAGACAAATTTTCAGCGAAATTCTTCAAGAAATACCCTGATAAAATTCCTGGTGTAAAGCTAGCAAGATTAGCAGTTGATCAAGCTTATCAGAGGCAAGGAATTGGAGAAGTTTTGATGATTGAGGCAATGCAGCGTGCTTTAATTGTTGCAGAAAATGCAGGAGGAATTGGCTTATTTGTTGATGCAAAAGATGAAAGTGCCAAAACTTATTACTCTCGCTATGGTTTCGTCAGTCTTGAAGATACATCTTTGGAACTTTTTTTGCCATTGTCTGTAATTCAGCAAATGCTTGAGTAATGGTGATCACAAACAGTTCAATACTCAATACTGATCGGTTAAGGAACGTAGGCGTAAGCCTTCTCGCAGAGTAACCCAACATTTCTGAGGCTTAAGGTTATTGTATCTTCTCAATCAACTTTTCCCTGCGCTTTTCTTTACGCCTCTGTGCGTTTAAAACATTGATTCTGTACCTCAGTTAACTGGGAACCGCCATACAGGATAAAGGAGTAAACTTGTTTTTTCGCTTAAGTACTGTAGCAACGCCAACACTACCAAAAACTAAAAGACCTAATGTTGAACTTGGTTCTGGAACAGTAGTATAGTGAAGCGTAAAATTTTGGTTTGAGTGCGGAAACTCTTGATTTACAAGTGGTGGTACTGGTGGCGAAATCGTCCATACTGAGTTTAACGGTACTATTGGCAAGTTTACTAATTGAAGTGGTGGTGTTGGTGGCTCGTTATTCTCTTGTGGTTCAATATTTTGGGAAAGTCCAGTTGTAGCTGATAAAGCTAATGTCCCAAATACAACCAAAGACTGAATAGTTAATCTTTTGACAGTAGTTAGACTAATCATCGACATAAATCCTAGTATTACTGAGAGTTAGGAGTTTTGAGTAAAATTATACCTGATTATATAGTATTTCCTAATCTGCTGAGGTACTAAGGTAAATGATCAAAAAGCCTTAGATTAGTCCAGAGTCAATAATCAAAGAGCATTGGAACAAGCTTACTCAGGACTAATCACTAACTTTTAGCAAAACGTCGGACAGCGAATAAGCTACCCATTAAACCGACAACTGCACCAAAACTTAAAATGATTAGGGGTAATAATAAGATTTGTGCCGGAGTGAGTTGTAAACCATTGGTAATAAACTGAATAAATTCTGGTTGATTGGTGAGTAACTTACTGATAAATTGCTGAATGATCGAGATAAAACCCCAAGCGATCGCACCACCAAATAAACCAAAGGCGATTCCTTGTAAAATAAACGGTAGGTAAATCCAGGCAGTAGTCGCTCCTACCAACTGCATAATTTCAATTTCTCGCCGACGCGCCATCACAATCAGACGGATGGTGGTAGTGGTGACAGCGATCGCTGTTACTGTCAAAATAATGGTAATCGTCAAAGTCAGCCAATTCAAACCCCGATGTAATTGGGCAATTCGTTTCACCGCTTCATCAACATACTTTACTGCATCTACACCTGGTAATTTTGCCAGGCTAGTTGCTAAATTTGGCACTGATTGAGAATTTCGCGCTTTGACTTTCATTTCATCAACTAAGGGATTCTCTCCTAACTGTTGGGTAGCACCTTCAATATTAGAAATTCCCAGTTCCTTGACTAACTTTGTCCAAGCTTGCTCTTTGGTAATGATTTGCGTTCCCACCACATCAGGAATTTGCCCTACCAATGGCTCAATACTTCTCGCACTCGTTCCCGAATCGAGATAAACAGATACTTCTAACTGGCTACCGAACTGGTAAAGTAGCTTTTCTACCTGCCAAGAAGTTTGCAAACTCAAGCCAAATAGAAACAGCAACACTGTCACAGTACTCACAGCAGCCCAATTCATCCAGCCACCGCGTAACAAACCCAAGAAAGTTTCCTTGAGCAGATAGTCAAGTTTCGTGAAAAATTTCAACACAACTCACCCCAAGAGTTCAATTAGAGACTAGAGGCTAGCCCGAAATCCTTGTAGAGACGTTGCACTGCAACGTCTCTACATTCATTTTCGGAAATGTCTATTACCCATTACCCATTCTTTATACTCGACAGATTAAAGAATTTGTAAAACCACTAACGTCATATCATCGTTATTTTGTCTCTCAGCACCGATAAATTGCTGCACTTGAGTAAATAGGTAATCGACAATTTCTTCTGGCCCGTTACAGTATCTACAAGCTGCACTAAAAGCAGCAACGAAGTTTTCTTCATCGAAGCGATCGCCACTAGCAGCAGCAGCATCTGTCAAACCATCTGTATAATAAATAACTATATCTCCAGGCTCTAATTGGGCTTGAGCATCTTCGTATTGGCTATTAGCATCTAACCCAATTAACATCCCTAAAGTATCTAAACGGGTGACACTTTTTGTTGCTGCGTGCCACCATAAAGGTGGGTTATGAGCAGCGTTGCTATAAGACAAAATCCGTTTATGGGGATTATATTCTGAGTAAAACAGTGTCACAAAACGGTGAGAATTTTCTAAATCGGCGTACATAACCCGATTCAGGTTTTGTAAAATCCCCGATGGGGAATTACTATGCAAAACCTCTCCCCGCAGCATCCCGCGCATCATCGTCATGATTAATCCCGCCGGCACGCCCTTACCCATCACATCGCCAATTACCAAACCCCAGCGCCCGGAATCTTGCCCAATTCTGTCATAAGGTAAAATTTGACTATGACTAGTGGGAATAAAATCGTAATAATCTCCACCAACACGATTAGCAGGTTTACAGCGTGCTGCCAAGATAGCTCCAGGAATATTAGGACATTGCCGAGGAAGTAACCGACGTTGAATCTCTGCCCCAATCTCTAATTCTTGATCTAAACGTTCTTTTTTCCGCAATTCTACTGCTAGTTCATCATTTTCGATCGCTACCGCAGTTTGATCTGCCACGAGACGCACTAACTTTTGTCGAGTTTCTGTCCAGCTATATTCGGGATCTCGGCTTAATACGTACAACCAACCCCGTTCTGTATGCTTCACTAAAATTGCTGTGCCAAAAATTTGTACATCTGGCCCCAAGTAGCGGTGCATCTGATCATCCAACATCCCTGTGGCACTGGATATGGGCGCAGTATTAGGTAATAGAGTAATTTGGCTACTAGCTGTTTCTAAGGCTTTACGAATATTTTTGCGCTGGCGACTGTCTTGCCAGTGTAGCTGCTCTAACCTAACTTGCCCATTAGGTTTGTAGAGAAATAAAGCGCTACCATCGGCATCTGTCACCCTTGTTGCCATCAGGGGAATCAGTTCTAAAAACTGATTCAGGTTATTAAAGCTTCTCAGGGCAAATCCCAAAGAACTGAGCAAATCTTGAATTTTGTTTTGTTCCCGGTGCAGTCGTGCCACGAGTTCTTTGAGCGCTACGACTGGTGTGACATCTGTCGTAGCACTGTTATTGTTGTCGGTTGGTTGAAAAGGCACTTGAGACACAGACACGGGTGTTATTGCACTGGGAAAGGACAAATTTTTGATTAACTACTTATAAATTTTCAGTTTAAACATTGTTAAACAATATTGGGTCAAGATTTGTGGCTTTAGCAAGAGTAGAAAGACGTAAGATGTAAATCAATATACGTATTACATTTACTTATAGTATTTACATCCTCAGATAGAAATTTCCGTTATTCACCTCAGCCTACTGACACCAACTTAGATTATGTTAATTTTTCATCAAGAAAACTGCCAAGTACTTTTTATGTGAGAAAAGCTTGGGACTACATACCCAAAACCTTTCATGCTGTATTAAATCACTTTAAAGCAGCATTAGAGTGAAATCTTAGCAGATATCACCCAATTATGTTGTGGAAAAGTGAGGAGATTGGCAAAAAAGTTGTGGAGAATGGGGGATGGGGAGATGGAGAGAGCAGGGTGGTTTCATACAAACAAGTGTATTAGTAGGTTGGGTGGAGGCTTTGGGATAAACCAACACCAATATCCATACTGGGTTTTTAAGATCGATGTTGGGTTGCGTTGTACTCCACTCAACCTACACTTAGAGGACGTTGGAAAAGTCTGTTTCTTTGTCATGTTGAATGCAGCGTAGCGGAATGAAACATCTCGGTATGTGCCACAAAACCTAGATTCTTCCTGACGCGGAGCGTAAGGAAGAATGACATTTTTATACCTACTGAAACTTTTCAAACACCCTCTTAATTCACTAACTACTTTTCCAACAAACTCTAAAACCTCGCCCCTAGTGGGTGAAAAAAATTAAAATATTCTCGCCTTGAAACTTCATCCCTTTATGGGTGGAGTATTCTGTATTCTGACTCCTGTATTCTGACTCCTGTTTATTTTGTATGATTTTCAAAAAAATAGTTGCTCTCTCTATATTTGTGATCATTGCCAGCTTGTTATCAAGTTGTAAAAAAATCGATGCTAGTTCCGCATCAAAAGTTACAAAAACTTGTCCTGGGAAAGATGCTCAATTTAGTATGGAGTTTTTTAAGACCAATAATCGTGGTAAGAAATTTGCTAAAGGGATTAATCATGTGATTATTTTTAATCCCAGATCAGCAGCATTAGATTTTAAAGTCAATGTTGGTTTGTCTCACAAAATTTATGCGAAAGATGCTAAAGGTAAAATTCGTCGAGAATATATTCCTAAACAATTTCGGGAACTGATTGCTGATAGTAACTCTACTCTCAATGGCAAACAACCAATAGCCGCAATTAATGCCGATTATATAGATACTAATGATCAACCCCAAGGTTTAAATATTTCTCGTGGAGTCGAGTATTCTGGAGATTTTAAAAATAAGCGTTCTTCCTTTGGCATATCTGGCGGTAAACCACAAGCACGCAAAGCTACAATCCAAGCTGGTAGAAGAGAAGCTAATATACTTAATTACAACTTAGTAGGTGGTAACGGCAGATTTTATCGCCAGGGTAAGTTTAAAGATATCTGCCAAGATTTAGGAGAATTCGCTTGCAGACAAGCCACTAACCGTTCTATGGCAGCTATTACAAATCAAGGCTATGTGATTCTATTAGTGAATGATTTAAAAGCTAATTCCAGTATTGAACCATCGGGAATTAATCAAGAGTTACTTCCAGAGCAATTTGATGATGTTTTAGCAGGTATTGCCCGTAATAATTGTTTAGGAAATATTCAAGAAGGTATATTATTTGATGGTGGGATGTCACCAGGATTGTATTACAACAGGAAAATATATGTAGAAAATGGTGGTGCGATCGGTTCAGTCTTTTTAATTTATCAAAACGCCAACTAAATATTTGCAGATCAGTAAAAAAATAGAGTGCGTGATAATTTTCGCAACGCACCCTATTTTTAACAACTAGTAATAATTACTAATTTGCTACTTCTGCTACCTCAATAATCCGCCCTTCATAGTCTTTGATGAGAAAATTTAAGGGCTTTTGGTTACGAATTTTGAACTTTAAACCGCGTGTTTCTACTCGCATTAAAATCATTTCTAAACAATCACGGTCAAAACAAACGTGACGCTGTTGATTTTTTACACCTAAACTTGCACCAGTAATCACATGGAGTTGAGTATTTTTCTTCAATTGATACCACAGTCCATCGTTGGCACTATTCATTGTCCTACCAGACAAGCTGGGACTGGTGGACATGTATAGCGGATCAATACCTGCTGCGCCTATGGTTTGTTCATAGTTGTAGTAGTAATGTAATGGCACTTCTGCGGCTGGCAAATCTAGTAGCCCTTCATATAATTGTCGGGCAATCTCTAAATCAGACACCATCACAGTATGCACTTTGGGCGCACTGGTGAGGAATAGCCACATAGCGCCAGCATAGGCTGCTAGCAAAATCACCATAATGCCTTGGGTGGACATCAGGCTATCCAGTGGGAGAGAGGGTAAAAAAGAGCCTAAAGTCAAAGGAGTGATTAAGAAAGACATCACATTAACTGCTATAACCATGAACAACTTAAGAATTATATAAAGGAGTGGCTTTTATCATTATCGATTAAAGACTTGAATTGAGTCCTTATTCTAGTGTACCAATACTAAACTGGTCTGAGTCGTACCTCACTACAGACCAACATGAAGATATTATACGGCTGAGTCTCAAACTCTTATTGGTAACTTTATTTTAACAAGTATCAACTGCCTGACTTATGCAAATTCCCCATTTTCCTGAAACTAATCATCCCCTGGTGAAGTCGCTATTTCACCACACTGACCAGGAATTACTGGATCTGTTTCAGCATCATCCGGATGCTGGTAAATACTTTACGGTAATTTTTTGTCGTTATAGCCCGATAGTTTACACCTTGATTCAACATTCGGCGCGATCGCCTGTACAAGCTGACTATCTATTTGCTCTGACTTGGCGACATATCTATTATGAACTCGGCGGACTGGATTTACATAACCCCCCACCAGGACAGGAAGCTTTAACTCTCCAGAATTGGCTGATTAATATCACAGCTGTCTGTATCAATGAGATTAAGTTACCGCCTACGGAAGCCATTCATTATTCCTTGCAAGCAACTTCACCCCCATTGTGGTGCTATGTCGAACAAGCATTAGACCAATTACCACCCATGTTACGGTTAATGGTTTTGATGGCACAAACTTTCCACTGGAGTGAGACTCGCATCGCTGCTTATCTCCAAGCTGAAGGTGAAAAGGTGACACCTGCCGAGGTAGCCAATTTTCTCCAGGAAGGTTATCGTATGCTAGAGGACAAATTACCCGCAGATATTCGCGCCATCTACTTGGGAGAGGATTTAGTGCCGTCGTAACCACAGTATATCCGCGTATATTGCTAGTCTTCATACTCACAAATTAAAACTTTTTCTAAAAGCTTTTACTGAAGGCTAAAATTTCATAGGTAAGTTTTATGACACAACGGCATTTGTTGCTAGAACAAACTGTTTTAGATTTCGTTCCTAAAACTAGACGTAATGGGTTGTTGGCTCTGGGCCAAGTTAAAAAATTTCCATTTTTTTGCTTTTATTTGTTAATTGTCACTTCTGTGCTGCATCCTCTAGCTGCAAACGCAGTTGATATTACTGAACAACTCCATCGTCCTTTAAATAGTTCTTTTGGCAGACAATCTAGAGATGAAGCAGACGCATTATTGCGGGTTGGTGAACAACAATACGCCTCTGGATATCCAGACAAAGCCATTGACTCTGGTTTACAGGCGTTGGATATTTATCACTGGCTGAGTGACTATAAAGCCCAGGGTTTAACTTATGATTTATTGGCAAGAGCGTATATTCAACTTGGTCGTGATAAAGAAGGTGAAAACGCTTTACGCCGAAGATTAGCGATCGCTCGTGATACTCAAGACTTTCAAGCTCAGATTTTTGCACTGAATAATCTGGCTACTTTGCTCTTACAAGCTGGTGAAACCGTAGCCGCAGGAAACACTGTTCAAGAAGCCATCACCATTGCTCACAATGTTAAAAATATTGCAGGTGAAGGTTTATCTCTGAGTAATTTCGGTTTAGTTACAGCTAGACTAGGAGATTACAACAAAGCCATTAAACTTTATGAGAAAGCTTTAACATTCCGCCGCCAAACCAGAGATACCCAAGGCGAAATCAATACTTTAAATAACTTGGGTGATGCTTACCTAGCAGCTGGCAATTATCCAGACACCATCGGTACGTATGGCGCAGCGATGGGTATGGCAAAAATTCTTGGCGATCGCACCAATCAATTACGATCAATTGATGGCTTAGTCACAGCTCACAGCGCTGTCGGACGTTATGAACGCGCCTTTGAATTACTCCAACAACGCCTCATCATCTCCCAAGAACTACAAAATCAGCAAGAAGAATTAAATTCTTTTGCATCCTACGCCCAACTATACGAGCAGCTAGGAAACTACCCAACCGCCCGTAATTTTTACGAAAGAGCCATCATCCTCTCACAAACTCTAGAAGATAGCAAACAAGAAATATTATTACGCGATCGCTTAACTCAAATGCTCAAGAATCCAAAGTGAGTGAGGGAGTGAGGGAGTGAGGGAGTGCTGAGTGCTGAGTAGTGACCAATGACCAATGACTATTGACTAATGACTATTGACTATTGACCATTGACCAATACCTAATTCAAAAATACCGAACCATTACCTTCAATTCTCAACGCACTTTTATCTTGACCCACATCAGTAGTCTCTTTCAATCTTACTTCCAACATTCCTGATGTGGATGAAGGCTGGGGAGTGGCTTGTAATAATCCCCCGTCTTCCCGTTGGAATGTGACCGTTACTGGTGTGTTGAGACGTTGCAGTGTCACATCAGTTTTACCTTGTAGCGATCGCGGTGGTGTGTCACCAATGACTTGATAGGTTACACTAGCCCCAGTATCATTAACAAGCTTGATATTAACCCTACCACTGACTAGAGCGATCGTTGCACTGGGGGTTTGTCTTGTTGGCGTTACTTGGGTGGTGCTACCTGGTGTAGAAGTTTGCTCAGTGGGAACTGAGGTTGATGGTTGAGTAATTGTTTCTGTGGTTGAAGTTTGTACGCGAGGTTGAGAGCGATTGTAGGGAGCTTCATTTAAAATACTGGGATTGGGATTAAGTGCTGAATTTCTTTCACCACCAACACCCAAATTGGTTTGCTCTGTTGTCGAGCTAGTGGGAACATTACTTTGAGGCAGCGATCCTTGCTCTATGAGTCTTTGAGTATAGGCATTAGGAGTACAACCTTGAGGTACGGCAACTCGATTATTATGCGGTTCTTCGTAGAAAATTTTGGGACAAGGATTAACTTTAGAATTGGGTGAATTAGTTGGTTGTTGAATTGTTGGTTGTTGAGCAAATATTGCTTGTGGAACTGCTGAAACTCCTATCAACAATCCACCACAGACGGCACTCAATAATCCAGCGTGATTGGGAATATGTATACTCATCGGTTTCTCCTAAAAAAAACAACAATTAATTTAATTTGTAGGGTCTATTTTTTTGCTTACTTAGTTAAATCAATAAAAAAACAACTTAATTGACCATGACAAAAGATTCAGCATTGCTAATCTAGCAAATAGTGTTTTTGTCTTTGTCTAACTTTAGGCTGGAAATTGCAGACAAAAGATATCTATGCCAATTTATATCTAGAGCATGATGTAAAACCTATAAATACCCAACTTCGTTAACAAGTTGGGTATATTATTAACAATCAATGATTTTTGGACATACGCAGTGTCACTAAATTTTCTGGCTTTTTTGTCAATAGTCAATAGTCCAAAAAACTTGATTTTGACCATTGACTATGGACTATTGACCACCCTCATTTATGGTTTATTGGTTGAGTGCGTAAGTCCTAGATTTATGCGTCTTGCCAAAGTTGAAGAACTTTATCTGGTAACCAGCTAGCAATTTCTGCAATACGTTCTGGTGATAGTTCGTCTTTTGTTGCAGAAAATACAGCTTTTACTACTTGTTCTCTGTCCACATTTGGCGGCATTCCCCCTTCATTAGCGACTCGGAATAAAAAGCGATCGCTATCAATTTTAAAAATACCAGGGCCTTGCCAAGGTGGACGTACCCGACTCAAAAATCCGACAATAGGATTAGTATCATGCCACAAATCAGCAATTTCCATTTGTAGTGATTTATCATCACTTACTTCTGCTGGTTCGTGTAATTCTGCTTCCACTCTATCAGCAGCTTCTGTCGTCATCAAGTCACGCATTACGCGAAAGACAACTTCTGTTAAGTCTCTAGCATCATAGATATCAGATAAACCACTCTTGGTTTTTACCTTTTCTAAAAAAGGCATATCTTTTTGTGCAATGGAAGTTGTCATTCATCCCTCCAAAAATTTCATGTCTCCTGCATTTCTCAGCCTAAAGCTAAAAATATTTTTTACTAATTCCAGAAAAATACAACAATCATTTTCCTGTTAGCTGCAAATATTTATGGCGATTGAATGCAGGTATTAATAAATAAATTAGTAGTTAAAGGTACAATGATTCATCTGTCACAAGAAACAAAATCTGAATGACAAAATTAAGACTCAAGAGTTATAGGTAATATGACAATAAAAGTAGTACCTTGACCAACAGTACTTTCAACTTGAATTTGTCCTTGGTGATGTTCCACAATCGCTAGAGCGATCGCTAGTCCTAATCCTGAACCAGTAGCGCTGTCTGTGGCGATATTTCTCGACTTGTGTGTGCGCGCAGGATCAACTCGATAAAAGCGATCAAATAACCGTGGTAGCGCCTCAGAGGGAATCCCTACCCCCGTATCACTCACCTTAATTTGTAAAAAAGGCATACTGTAACGATTTTTATCCAGGCGTGCTAATTCTACATTTACCGCCCCACCAATGGATGTATATTGCAAAGCATTACCAATCAAATTGGTAAACAATCGCACCAATTGATCCCAATTACCCATCAATGTAAACCAATTCTCCAATAATTCCAGGCTAGTTTCCGAAGTCGGCGGATCAATTAAATGCAGATTCAATATTATCGCTTTCTCTTTCGCTAACAATTGCTGTTCTTCTACAACCTCCATCAACAAAGCATCTAATGGACAAGATGAAAATCCGTCTCTGCTAGTACCACTGTCTTGTCGTGCTAAAAACAGTAAATCATTAACTAATTTACCCAAGCGCTGCGTTAGTCTTTCCACCACCTTTAACTGTTGACGATAGTTAAAAGATACAGCCGCTTCCACCTCAGCCGATTCCAAATCTGCTAAAGCAACTTGGACATTAGTTTGAATCAAAGTTATGGGACTTCTCAGTTCATGGGAAGCATCAGCCGTAAATTGCTTGAGACGTTGATATGATTCCCCTACAGGTTCCATCGCCTTACCCGACAAAAACCAACCACTTGCACCCACAGACAACACCATCAAGCCAGTACCCAACGCCAAATCCACAATTAACTGCCGACTAGGTTTAGTCACCTCAAACCACGGATGGCTGACACGCAGATATCCCAAAACTTGCCTTCCAACTTCTACTCTTTGGGTAATTTGGCGTAATAATAGTTCTGAGTCTTCCCATCTTTCCTTTGCTTGTTTATTTATATGTACAGTTTCGGCATTGCGATCGCTATGAATGGGAATATTTAGAGGCTCAGAAAAAGTAGACCACATTAACTCACCAGTCGGACTAAACCACTCTAAATCAATGTGGTCATCCTCTACGGTATTGGCATTGTTGCGAAAACTGACTTCAACATTAATCCGAAATTTCTCAAAGTCCCCGTCAATTGGCTCAATCACCAAAGAACGCTCGACTATCTCCACCACATGATTGAGGGTATCGTCAATCCGTTCTACTAGAGTACTGCGGACATACAAATACACACCACTAGCGAACAGCAGCAGCAAAACAGCCGTTACAGCAGTATACCAAAGAGCCAGACGGCGGCGAGTAGCTTGGAACATGAGCCAATGTGGGGAAAATCTGATGTTATCAAATTGCGATGATGAGATGGGCGATCGCGCCACCAATCTTGGGGAATGCTAAATTATGGTTGAGATCAAAACTTCGACGATAGTGTAATGTCATTTTCCTGATGAAGCAAATCGGCCGAAAGCAATTAGACTCCATATGTTCCCGTTCGCGTAGCGTCTCGTAGAGAAGGGTAAGCCGCCTACGTGGACTAACACAAAATTAAGTGTTTGAAACCCGCGCAGGCGGGTTTTGCCTGTGTAGCCGCGACTTCCAGTCGCTTGGTGCAAGATATGAGGAAAGCAATTAGATTCCATAATGTCCCCTAGATAATTGAGTACATCCTCAGTTGACTCAGTGAAAATACTGGAGATATATAAACATACTCATTCAAAGGTAATTACCTTGCACCCCAGCAAGAATACATTATAAGAATTTTATATATAAAAATTTATCACAATTTTCCTGGCAACTTATGTGACTCTTCCTCATAATTTTAAGTATATTTGCGGAGGTAAACTATTTTACCTAGAAGTTAAATTCTAGTTGCAGTGAATCTAGAAGGAGATAACTCAACAAAAAACCAAAATATAGAACATATTCATAGATAAACCACAAATTATTTTTGGCAAACATTTAGAGATTGGTAACAAACTATCAAAGTTTTCAGCACTCACTCAAAATCAACATTTCTCACCCTTACCTTTACTAAGTAAACCTCACACAAAAACTTAGTTACCAAAGAAAATTATTACTTCAGGATAATCGCATCTTTACACATAAGCCAGGAATTTAGCGATCGTCACAACAAATTCTTGGTTGGTTAACCCACAAAAACTTGTTGTCAATGGCTATGAAAAATTTGTAGCCAGCATTTAAATGTTGAATCTCTATAAAAAATATTAAATATTATGCCAAGTCCTTATTCAGGATTCCCCGATCCAGGAAGTAACACAGCCACAGCTTTAGATACCACATCTGCATCTTATATTGGCGGTTCTCTCACTAGCACATCCAATATCTTTCAAGACTCCCTCAGCAGTGCTGACAGGAATGATTATTACAGATTTACTGTTAGCAGTTCTAGTATCGTCACCCTTAACCTCACTGGATTAGCTGCGAATAGTGATGCTGATTTATATTTACTCAATAGTAATGGCAGCAATCTGAAAGTTGCCAGTACCTCTGGTAACGCTTCAGAATCTATCCGCTTTACCCTCAACAACCAACCTGCTAACACCTCTTATTACGCCCAAGTTTATTTAGTCAATAGCACAGTCAGCACAACTTACAATTTAAGTTTATCAGCAGAGGCTATTTTAGATACGGGCATATCTGACAACTCCACTACAGATGCTAATGCTAATAGGGATATTAGTACATCTGTAAATGGTAGCGGCTACACCGCAACCGATTTTGTTGGTAGTCCAAATACAGGACTTGTTCAAGATAGTAGCGACTTCTACAAATTCACCTTAACTAACAGTGGGACTGTTAATATTAATCTCACCCCTTCCAGTGGTAACGCTGACTTGAGGTTGTTACGCGGTAATGGAACAACTCTTAAAGATAGTTTTTTCACAGGTACAACACCAGATGTTATCAGTAGTTATCTAGCATCAGGCACTTACTATATCCGGGCTTATACAAGTTTAGATACCACAAACTATAATTTACAGGTTAATTTTACTGCTGATGCTCCAGATACCGGAGGAAATACACTAGCGGCTGCTACTAGCATTACACCTCCTACCACCATATCAGATTTAGTCGGCACTGCTGATAACCAAGATTATTACAAATTCACCTTAGCTTCATCTGCTTTAGTTGACATTAAATTCACCTCACTTTCCGCAGATGCTAACTTGTTTCTACAAGATCAAAATGGTAACAATATTCAAGCTTCTGCTCAATCAGGAACAACTCTAGATTTTATTCGCCGTAGCTTAAATGCCGGCACTTACAATATCTTAATTACTGCTGTTTCTGGTGTTACATCAGCCAACTACACTCTGAGCGTAGCCACGCAAAATATAGCAACAGATCAAGCTCCCAATATCGGTTCAGCTCAAAATTTAGGTAATTTAAACGGTTTTATCACTCGCAATGAGTTTGTAGGCAATATAGACATTAATGATTACTATAAATTCACTCTTGGTAGCACTAGTAACGTCAATCTCAATCTCTCTATTTTGAGTAGCTATGCAGATACCCGATTAGTGAATGCAGATGTCCAGATACTCAATAGCAGTAATGCACAAGTAGGAATATCTAATCAAGCCGGAAATAGTAGCGAAAGCATTAGTAATCTAACGCTAAATGCTGGTACATACTATATTCGTGTCTACACCATTAATACAGCTTACGATAATAATTCAATCAACACATTCTACACCCTAGATATATCAGCCCAAGGACAAGTTAAAAAACTAGAAATTAATCCAGGTGCAGGTAGTTCTAATCCTAGCAATCTTACTGCCTTGGGTAATACCTTGTACTTTACCTCTGATGATGGTGGTGCAAATGGTGTTCAGTTATGGAAGAGTGATGGCAACACAAATACTCGTCTCACAAATATCAATGGTTTTAACCCCAGTAATCTCTTAGTATTTAACAATAAGTTATACTTCACGGCTAGTAATAGTACATTTGGTAGAGAGCTTTGGGAGTATAACGGTACAACTGCCAGTAGGATTAGTGATATTAATCCCAACACCGGTAATTCTGATCCTAGTAACTTGACTGTTGTTGGTAGTCAACTTTTCTTGACTGCCGTAGATAGTAGCGCCGTCAGGAAATTATGGGTGTATAACGGTACAACTGTTAGCCTAGCTGATATTAATCCTGGTTTTGCTAGTAGTGGCACACCCACTTTTACCACTGCTTTTAACAATCGGCTCTTGTTTACAGCCCAAAATAATAATCAATTGTGGTCAACTGATGGCACAGTAGCGGGTACACAAGTTATCAATGTGGGAGGCGTAACTAACTCCACTCCACGTAGATTAACTGTGGTTGGTAACACCTTGTACTTCACAGCTAATAACGGTACAAGTGGCTTTGAAATTTGGCAATACCAAAGTGGTACAACAGCCAGCTTAGTGAAGGATATTACAGCCGGGAATAATTCATTTGCACCAGACTATCTCACGGCTGTTGGCAATACGTTGTACTTTGTCACAGATAGTAATAATGACTTTAATTTTGAACTATGGAAGAGTGATGGCACTAATAGCGGCACTGTTAGAGTTAAAAATAACACCGCTCAAGCCCCCAATCTTGGACTTGGGCCTATTAACTTAACATCTGTTGGTAACACTCTTTACTTTGCAGCAAATGATCCGGCTACGGGTTTAGAACTATGGAAAACAGATGGTACAGATGCCAACACATCAATAATTAAAGATATTTGGACTGGTACAAACGCTGGCCAGCCCAACAATAGTACTCCTACTAGTCTCGTCAACTTCAATAGCACCCTGGCTTTTGCTGCTTCTGATGGCACAAACAGGGAAGTGTGGTTCAGTGACGGCACAGCTAGCAATACACAAAAGGTCAGCAATATTTACGCTACAGGAATTGCTAACCCAGATAAGCTAACTGTCGTTGGTACAAAACTGTTCTTCACTGCTACAGACGGAGCTAGTGGCACAGAATTATACGTGATTTAAACAGGAGGTGATTAGTCAAAACAAAATCTATCTAAACAACCAAACTTAATTGCTTGTATTTGCACTAGTTTCTGTCAGTTGTAGGTAAACCGAAACATTGTTTACCGCATTAATTCCACGAGATTTGCTCATAGTCAAGACGACTTGACACAAACACAAAAAATAGGGAGATATTTTCCAATATGAAGAACAAATTTTTAGCTATTGTTGCTGTTGGTGCTGCTTTGGGTGCTGCTGTTGTTTCTGCACCTGCCAACGCTCAGGTTACTCAGGGTAATGGGCCATCTAAAGATATCACCGTTAACATTACTGTCCCTGAGATTCTCTTTTTGAGAACTATTGATGTTGCAGATGTAGACATTACTGCGGCTGAATTGGCAGGTTCAGGAGTAACATTAACTCAAGTAGGTACTACTGACACTTACATAGGCAGTGACCAAACAACAACTAGTCCAGGTACAACTACTGTTAATACTGCATCACCTTTTGTTCTACCCACTGGTGGCGCTCTGGCTAAAACTATTGCTAGCGCCTACGTTGTTTGGTCTAATAGCCCCACAGGTACTTACGAAGTTGCTATCACACCTCCTAGTGCTGGATTTTCTAGCACAGTAGGTACTACTACGAATACCCTCACAGGCGTTTCAGTCACTGCTGGTGCTGGGCAAAAAACTGCTACAGGTTTGACTACTGCACCTGCTCAAGACATTACTTTGAGCATCCCCTTAGATGGCTCAACAAAAGCCGGAACCTACTCAGGTTTGTTGAAAGTTGAAGCTTACAGACCATAGTCTAATTGATTTGCTGTTAATTGGTATTGGAAGAAGAAAATCTGGCTCAAACCTTGGCAAGCAAAAGGCAGATTACTCTCCCATTACTAACTAATTCAGTCAACTAACTAGATTAAATATCCCCCTTCATCCCTGGGAAATTGGGGGATATTCTTCATACTAAATCTTTTAGCAATGAATATCAGTAAAGATTTGACTTGTCTTCATGACTGGAACGTGAATAATTAAACAATATGTCATGGCCTCAAATTCAGAGTTATCAACACCGCTTATTTAGCTACTTAGCTATCAGTATAGGTTTGTTATCTTGGTCACAAACACCTACTCTAGGTCAACTTACTTCCCCCGTTGCACCTGTTGAGATTTACCAATTAGCTACTCCTCAAAAGCTGACAATTCCCCCAATAGCACAATCAGAACTGAGCCTGACTAGTAAGAGTGAGTCAGTCAGTAACCCAGGTGACTTATTCGCTCCGCCTTCATTTAACACATCAATTGTGCGGGAATTTCCTAATGTCTGGCAGATGCGAGTCCCTGTAGATCAAGTTGCTTCACTCTATGCTACTTATCAACTAAAAGCCGAAAACGGCAACGGTAATGCAGTCAGCAGTGAGCAACGTTCTGATGCAAAGCTACCAGTGATACTAGAGTCATTACCAATTATGGAAGTTTCACGCGATCTCAACAGTAATACAGCTGTAGTTCAAGGTGGCTTTCGATTAAAAATGGATATTTCCGGCGCTCAGATTGCAGGTATCTACGCTGGGGAATTAACGGTGGTTGTAGAGCGTCGTTAATTTGCTTTTACTGTAATGAGAAAATAATTATACTGTGGTGTACAGAAGTGAAAAATCTTATTCAGTTTTTCCCAAAACTTAGCACAATCTCTTTGGGTATATTAGGAGCGTTAGCTTTAAGCACAATGCCAGCATCAGCAATTAATGTTGGTGTTTCTCCGCCAAGATTTCAAATCGATATTAAGAGCAATAAGACACGCTCTCAAGCTATTAAGGTGATAAATTTTGATTCTAAACCAGTTGAGCTAAAAGTTTACGTACGCTCATGGGTGATGAATGAAAAAAATCAAATACAACCAATTCCTCCTAGTGAGCAGTCTTTAGACCAATGGATTGTTTACACACCTTCTCGCTTTATCATTCCCCCAGGCAGTTCACAAACCATTCGCTTTGCTGTTCGTCCTCGTATTCAACCGCAAAATGGTGAACATCGAGCGATGATCTTTATCGAAGAAATTCCTGGTAATAATCCCTCATCAAAAGGATTACAAGTAATTGGTAAAGTAGGTGTTGCTGTCTATGGTTATGTAGGAGATATCAAGAGAGTTGGTGTTTTAAATGCTGTGAATGTAGACACAAAATCGAATGCGCTGAACGCTATTTTTGATATTTCTAACCAAGGTAATGCTTCCATAAATCTGAAAGGTCAATATGCTATCTGGCCAGCTACTAAATATCCTGGTGCTGACGCAACAAAACCGGTGGTTAACATAGAAAAACCAGGTTCAAAAATTGCTGAACCTGTAGCAGATGCAGGCTTTTTACCTTCAGTACCAGTTTTACCTGATAATCGTCGTCGTGTCTTGCTACCAATCACTAAAAATTTACCTCCTGGTGACTATGTATTAGATATCAATGGAGAATTAAATGGTGTAGCAATTAATAAAGGTATACCTTTTACTGTGCCATTTAATAGTCCAGTGGCTAGTAATAGCAGGTCACGTGTTCAGCCAAATTCAACAAAACTGAGAGATTCTTTGAGAAATTCTCAGCGTCGCAAATAGATTTTGTAAATTCAAAAGTAAGTTTTTTATTCTTCCCAGTAATTATTTGGAGCCGGGAAGTTTCTTGGGCTACCTATAGGAATTTGTGTGCTTAAATATGTTCTACCAACCTTCTGCACTTCCCCCATTAGTTACAGTTGCAAAGTCTGAAAATGAATCTTGTAAAACTCTGTTAAATACTATCAGTACTAACAAGAAAAATAAAGTAATTGCAGGAACAGTAGCGACTCCCACTCCACCAGAAAATCTACCTCCTGAGTTTTCTTCAGATGGCTCAGAATATTCATGTGATAAAATCAGCATAAATGAGACTTTAAACAATCAAGATATTATTGTTAGTAAGTCTAAAAATCTCACAGATATTGGTGAAGATTTGCCGGATATTCAGGAAAGCCAGCCTCAGCAATCTTACTTTTCAAGAGATATAAATTATATCTCTGATGATATTAAGCAAGATGATTTGAATTTTACTTTTCCAGAGTCTAATAGAATAAAAAATACAATGATTTTGCCAACTGCTACAGCATTGGCAATACCTCAAGATGCTTCTAACAACTACATCACAGATACAGTAGCAGATGTTAATACGGAAAGTGTGATAGTAGCAGATTTACCAACTCAACCTACTAATAACTTAGTAGCTCAAGAAGATAAAGCATCTATACCAAAAGATAATCATAGTGTACCTAATCTTCCTGCTGATAACATTTTGGCAGCCGCTAAAACTTTATTGGTGGGAGTATTTATTAATGAAAAAGAAGTTGGTAGTTTAGAAATTATTAAAGAAGATAATAGCCTCTTAATTCCCCTTGATAGTTTTGCTCAAATTACCGGATTAGAACTTGACAAGACTGACAATAAGACTCAAATTAAAACTCCTTTAGGGGTAGTAACTATTACAGAAACAGACTTAAAGAAAATTGACGGTATTAATTATATTAGTGATACCTTCTTAAAGGAAAAATTACTAACAACCTTAGAACTGAAAACTTCAGACTTAGCTTTAAATATTGATTTACCTTGGCGCAGGGGTAGTGGACAATCTAGAAATCAAGCTATTGACTTAAAACCTGAAGTTAGACCTCCTAGCAGTGGCTTATCAAATTTACGGCAAGAGTTAAATTATTTCAGTAGTTCTGGTGATTCAAGTTGGCGTAGTTCTACTCTTTTAGGTGGGCGTTTAGGTGGCGGCGCATGGCGTTTAAGGTTAGATAATAATTTTATTAACCAACCCGAATTGAGTGAATACTTCTACTTTAAACGCTCAGGAAGATTGCTTTATCAGGTTGGTAGACAACAACTGAGTTTAAATCCTGTGTTGTCGGGATTAAATTTAACAGGGTTACAGTTTGGTTACACTAACTTACCCGCAGATAGATTTAACACTAATTACAGTGCATCTGAACTTTTTCCTCGGCGTTCTCAGCCCACACAAGCATTTCGTGGTGTAGTTCCTCCCGCCAGTTTTGTACAGTTACGAGTTGGTGGTGTTGTATTTGCTCAACAGCAGGTGGGACTAAGTGGAGAATATGATTTTCAAGATATTTTGTTGCCCATAGGTCAAACTAGTGAAATTGAACTTTTGGTATACGATCGCAATAATCTCAATATACCTATCGAAGTTCGTTCTCTAAGCCTGAACTCTTCAGATTTGTTGTTACCGTCTGGTGGTAATGTGCAGTTAGCAGGTCTAGGTGTCACTGGTAACTGGCTGCAAAACACTTTATTCGATGATATTAGTTCTACTCAAGCTGGTAAGTTTGCTGGCTTCTATCAGGTACGTCAAGGTATTTCTGACAATTTAACTTTAGAAGCTGGGGTACAAGTACTTCCAGAGACGACTCAAGCTCAAGCGGGTTTTGCTTGGCGTTTAGCTAGTCCATTGATTTTATCCGCTAACGTAGGGACTTCATCTGGTGAATTAGCTTACAGAGCAGACTTAGATTTTCAGTTAGATAAGTGGCGGATTTTAGGAACTTCTGAGCTTTATCCTCAGCGATACTTCAGTGGTGTTTCGAGTAATGGTGGACGCGATCGCAATAACCATAGTTTAGATGTTAGTTATAAATTTAATAACAATTTCACATTAGGATTTGTTGCACGCAGCTACCAAAATCAAAATATAAACTCTAATTATATTCTGCCTACTTTTTCTTTCCGTCCGGCGGCTAACTTATCTTTTAGAAGCACACCTAGTTATGACGGTGATTACGTATTTAATGCCTCATATCAACCTACAAGAAATACTAGGTTGTTGTTTAATGCTTATAGTAATGTATACACATCAGATTTTAGCTATAACTTGAACCGAGAGTACCGTTTATCTTTAGGGACTGAATCTGGTGGTGATTTAGCTACTCGTTATACTTTAGTACTTGGTCGTACTGCACCCACTTTATCAGGTTTAAGCTGGCGCGTGGGTCTGGGATATAGAGAGGGAGAAATTGGCCCCTTTGTGGGTGCTAGTATGCGAGTACTTCCAGGATTATTTTTATCTCTTGATTATCAAGGCATTCCTTCTAGAAATAGAAATTTTGTTGGTGGTTTTGGGGATGACCGCCTAACTATATCATTAGTATCAGATTTATCTTTTGCAGGCGGTAGAGTAGCACCATCTGAATACAGTTCCATTGGACGAGACACAGGTGCAATATCTGGACGAATCGTAGTTGAAGGCGGTAGGAATGGTGCAGACTTGAGTGGTGGTTTAATCCAAGTCTACAATAACCGTGGTCGCCAAGTTGGGGGAGGGAGAATCGACTCTGAAGGTAACTTCTTTGTGGGTAACTTGCGCGAAGGAAACTATATAGTTCAACTAGATCCAGATGAATTACCCATCGAATTGAATGTACGGAAGTCTTCGATTGTGGCAGAAGTTGCTGGTGCGGCTGTGACGCAGTTAAACTTCCCTGTCAACTTAGAATATGGTATGGCTGGTAGAATTACTGATGTGGCAGGTCAACCAATCCCAGAAGTAGAGATACAACTCATTAATGCTGAAGGTAAACAAGTCGCTACTACTACAACTGATCAGTTTGGTCTTTACCGTCTAGATGGTATCCCTGTTGGTAAGTACACACTGCGAGTTCCTAAACAAGAAGGCATAAATATAACTAGTACCCAAACCCTACCACAACTCGACGTGGCAGTGACTAAAGAATTTGTCTATGATCAAAACTTGCAATTACCAATTTCTGCCGCCGTTAAACAAGCACCAGAAAAATCAGATACACCTAATCCTTAGAGGCTAGAAGTTAGTATTTTGTACTCATCACAGACTAAACCTGGATTTCTCACAAAACAGTAGAGGCGGGTTCACGAGACATTCGTAAATGATTGAAGCATATTTGTGAACCCGCCCCTACAGCCTCTGGACTTCGGTTTGATAAATTTCGGGAGAAATTCGGGTAAACCCCTGCTACTACTAACAGCACACATCACTTTTTTAAGTTAATAGACAGGCTAGAGTAATTACGAATTACGTAGCTTGCTTCTCGCCTTTGGCGAGTATTACGAATTACAAATGAAGTTGCTTCCCTTGTCAGCCTATATCATTTACTATGTGTATTGTTCTCCAGCTATATGGGCTGCATCAGGCTAGCCTGCGATCGCCATGCCTAAATCAAAAAAAAGCTCTACTCCGCTAAATTTAAACGAACCTCAATATTATATTAACCGAGAGTTAAGCTGGTTAGAATTTAACAATCGGGTGTTACATGAAGCCTGCGACTCTCGCACACCACTGTTAGAAAGACTCAAGTTTTTAGCCATCTTCAGCTCTAACTTAGATGAGTTTTTTATGGTGCGGGTTGCGGCTTTAAAGCAACAGGTAGAAGCAAAAGTTAGTCAATTAACTCCCGATGGACGCACACCACAACAACAGCTAGATGATATCCGGCTGAATCTGATTCCCCAATTTACCAAACAGCATCAACATTTTGAGCAAGTTGTCCGTCCGTTGTTAGCTAGTCATGGTATTCATATTTTGGATTACATTAACTTGACGCAAAAACAACGAACTTATTTAGACAACTATTTTGAAGAACAAATCTTTCCGGTTCTGACTCCTTTAGCAGTTGATCCTAGCCATCCTTTTCCCTACATTTCTAATCTCAGCTTGAATTTGGCTGTAGTGGTGAAAAATCCCGACACAGATGAAGAATTATTTGCACGGGTGAAAGTTCCGAATGTGCTACCGCGATTTTTGCCTTTACCTCCAGATTTAGCCACTCAGGAAAACGGACAACAGAGTTACTGGACGGGTGTACCATTAGAGCAGGCGATCGCTCACAACCTGGATTCTCTATTTCCCGGCATGAATATTCAAGAGTACCACCCTTTCCGCATTACTCGTGATGCTGATTTGGCTCTAGAAGAAGATGAAGCCGATGATCTGTTACTAGCCATAGAACAAGAACTGCGAAAACGGCGCATTGGTGGTTCTCCTGTGAGAATTGAAATCCAATCTCAAACACCAGAACCTATCCGCAACAGGTTGCTAGAAGATTTAGAACTCACAGAAAGTGATGTTTATGAGGTTGATGGGCTTTTAGGACTGCGTGATTTGATGTCTTTTATGGCTTTACCGTTACCAGAACTCAAAGATCCACCACGTCAGTCTGTAGTACCTACACGCCTGCAACGTCTACGGGAACCGAGTTTAGATGCAGATACTGATGTGATGGAAGTAGAGGAAGGTAGAGATTTTTTTTCCATAATTAGAGAAAAAGATTTATTTGTCCACCATCCCTATCAATCATTTTCTGCCACCGTCGTCCGCTTTATTACCCATGCAGCTCATGATCCGAATGTCTTGGCAATCAAGATGACTTTGTATCGGACTTCTGGAGATTCGCCCATAGTTAATGCCTTAATTGCGGCGGCGGAAAATGGTAAGCAAGTCTCGGTTTTAGTGGAATTAAAAGCGCGATTTGATGAAGAGAATAATATTTACTGGGCCAGGAGATTAGAAAGAGTTGGTGTCCATGTAGTTTATGGTTTGGTTGGGCTGAAAACTCACTCTAAAACTGTCATGGTAGTGCGGCGAGAAAAAGACCGGATGCGGCGTTATGTACATATAGGGACTGGGAATTATAATCCAAAAACAGCGAGACTCTATACAGATTTAGGATTGTTTAGTTGTCGTGAAGAATTAGGCGCTGATATTACAGATTTGTTTAATTTTTTGACTGGTTATTCGCGGCAAAAATCCTATCGAGAATTGTTAGTTGCGCCTGTGAATATGCGCGATCGCTTTTTGGAATTAATTCGTCGGGAAATTGCCAATGCTCAAAACGGATTCTCTGGGCGCATTGTGGCAAAAATGAACTCCCTTGTCGATCCACAAATCATTGCCACTTTGTATGAAGCATCCCGTGCTGGCGTGCAAATTGATTTGATTATTCGCGGTATTTGCTGTTTGCGTCCAGGACTCCCAGACATCAGCGAAAACATTCGCATCATCAGCATTGTCGGTCGCTTTTTAGAACACTCCCGTATATATTACTTCCATAACAATGGTCAAGAAGAAATATATATCGGTAGTGCTGATTGGATGCGACGTAATTTAGATCGACGAGTGGAAGTAATTACTCCCATCCAAGATCCAGACATAGCCAAAGATTTGCAAGAAATTTTAGGAATTATGCTAGCTGATAACCGTCAAGCTTGGGATTTACAAGCTGATGGCAGTTATATTCAACGTCGTCCAGGAGAAGATTGTCCAGAAGCCAATTCACAAATAACTTTCATTAATATGGCTTTGCGTTCAACTAGTATAGCCACAAATCTGGTTGATTCACCAAAAGGTTCTCTACTCACAGAAAGCTAGGTAAATCTAGTTTTTCATGAGAATTTACTTTTCCAACAATTATCCTCAATAATTCGTATGGTTAGACACCAATTATTCAACCATAGGATAGAGTAATTGTTGGTACTTGTTCCCATAAACTATTAAAAATATCGTATCTAGTCTTTTCCGGGAATGTTAATGTTCTCCTGTGAGTCCTCTACCTTAAAAGTTCTAGTGGTTGACGATCATGAACTGACTCGTTTAACCCTACAACTTGCTTTCTCTAGTCAAGAAAATATTCAAGTAGTGGGATTAGCGAGTAACGGTCAAGAAGCAATAGAAATGGTAAAAGACCGCCATCCTGATGTCATTGTGCTGGATTTGCAGATGCCAGTTATGGATGGTTGGTGTGCTTCTGGACATATTAAAGCTATTTCTCCCAATACGCAAATACTAGCTTACTCGTCTGTAGAAGATGCGAATCTTCCAGACAGTAAAACAATGCCTAACTTTGATGATGTTTGTAAAAAAGATGTTTCCACCAAAGAACTAATTGCTCTAGTTAGACAGTTGGGAAAGCGTGCAGAGGATATTTCACTTCCTAATTAAGCACGTATCTCAGTTAATTAAATAACTTGAGCGTAGCTTAACATTAAGAAGATGAAAAGATTCTGGATTTCAGAAGCGTCGGTAGAGTCATGGCTTGAGATTCATACCGACACGTTTGGCGATCGTGATTAACAATTCAGCTTAATTACTATCTGCTTCTGGAATAGTACGTTTATATTCTTCCACTAATTCATCTAGTTCTTCTAAGGCTTGATTCACATCTACTCTTAAAATCCCTAGATTTGGTTGCTCTAACAAACTTAGTAAATACTCCCGTTTACTTTGAACTGCGGCAATGCGTTCTTTAAGAGTTGGTAAATCCATTATTTTTTAAATCCTTGAGTAGCTCCAAATTTAAACTTAACCCAAAAAAGGTGATACTTTTCACTATCCTGAGTGAGAAACTCAAAATTCTCAGTCCAGGCTCTTCCCTAAGTTGTTGCTTATAACCGATGATAGTAAAACTCATGTGATCAGAATTTATACCATACTCGAATCATGTTACGCCAAATCTCCTTGGGAACACTCGGTTTAAGCGTCGGTGGCCTGTTAACTATCATTGGCTTTGTGGCTTATGCTGCCAATAATGCCACACTAAATCTGGTGGGATTTTTTTATGGGTTTCCTCTTTTACTGGGAGGATTGGCACTCAAAGCAAATGAACTTAAGCCTATACCCTTTAGTCAGCCAACAACGCCATCAGTTTTGCGCTTGCGAGAGCAGCAAGCAACTGTGACGCAAAATAAAATTCGTAAGGACATCACGCGCTATTGTTATGGACAAGATGCTCATCTAGATGGAGCGCTTTCTTTCTTGGGTTTAAGTCCTTCAGATGAAGACAGGCCAGAAGTGACGGGTTTGCGGGAGACGGAAACTGATGGTGCTTATACTCTGATTTTAGAATTTGACTCACCTGCAATACCAATTAGTGTTTGGCAAGAAAAACAAGAAAAAATGACCAAATACTTTGGACCTGGGGTCATAGTGCAAATCACGCAAGTTGATGAAGATGAAATTGAATTAGCTTTGGTTACTGATGGTCAATAGTCAATAGTCAATAGTCAATAGTCAATAGTCATTGGTCATTAGTTAGGCAGAATAACTAAGACTGATGACTAACAGCTTATTTTTCTAAGCGTACTGCGTACCACTGGAGATATTTTCCTGCACCAACATCTAGGTTGCAACTTGTGTCTATTAAATGTTGGGCTTGGTCTGTTAAGGAGTCAAATCTTTGCAACTCTTGTGGTAAGTCGGAAACATCTATTTTTTGAAGTTCTCCTTTGAGTTTATCTAATAATTCTGCTGTAGTTAGGAATTGTTCTGGTTGGTTTGTTTCTAAGACAACAAAGTTATCTTGTTGGTACATTAAAGGATCTGGCATAAATATTAGTTATTAATTTTTTGAGTGGATTTTATTAATTGTAATTGAGATGGTGGTTTGTAAAACTTGATGCCCAGATTGTTTAAGTCATGATACACATAAATTGTGTAGAGACGTTAGAGGGTGTTGGAAAAGTTTCAGTAGGTATAAAAATGTCATTCTGACTGGAGCGTAAGGAAGAATCTAGGTTTTGTGGCACATACCGAGATGTTTCATTCCGCTACGCTGCATTCAACATGACAAAGAAACAGACTTTTCAAACGTCCTCTTACAATGCAACGTCTCTATTTTGATTTAGTACTCTTCATCTATGCTACTTATTGAAGTTCAGAATGTGGGATAGAAAATTAGTATATCTAACCTCCTGGTGTTTGCATATAAATTGCCTGACCTTGAGCATTGTAGATAAACAAAGGTAAATTAGCGTTTTCACTAATTACTTTTAAGGCTTCTTGTAAACTTTGCCAGTGATTAGCAACATCAACCACAGAATTGACATCTTGAGCTTTGGTATCGTCAGTACTACTTTGGAGAACTTGTTCATACTCAGGTGTAATTCTGACCACAATTCCTTTATCGTCTAGGGTAAAGTTGCAGATTCTCATTTCCCCAGAACAAATTCTATCTAAATCAGCACGAGTTTGTTGCTGACCGTTATTTAGTTGGAGTTTTTCTTGTGCTTGCTTGAGAGACTCGGAATATGGTGTAATTAAACTCTGGGCTTGATTGTAATATGGGCTATTATTGGAAATTTGTTTAGCAGTCTGCAAAGCTTGTTGCCAGTAGATTACGGCTGCTTGCCATTGCTGTTTCTGCTCATAGGCTTTGGCTTGGTTGGCAATACTTATCAGCTGCTCGTAACTTTTAGCTGCTAATTGTTCTGTAGTGACGCGATCGCGCGCTCTAGCTAGTTTGGGTTTATATTCTAGTAATAGTTCTTGTGCTGGCTGATATGCTGAATTCGATGGCGGAATCGCACTTAAGGCACTAACTACTACTTGCCAAGTAGATTGTACCTTTTGCCAATCTTTTACGGATTTAGCAGTGGTTTCCCACTTGTTAGCTACACTGGCGACAGCTTTGGCATCGGCTAGTTTTTTCACCCATTTTTCTTGAGATAGCAACTGCTGATTCACCGTTTGCAAATTAACCCGATATTTCAGTAATCTGGGCTGTACTAAATTATAAAGTTCACTATTGGGATTGATGGACTCTAACTGTGTGATGGCTTGTCGCCACAGTTGTTGTGTGGCTTGTAACTCCGCTTGGCTAGTGGCGGGTGTTTGCATTTTTTGTTCTGCTTGCGTCGCCGCCTGTAACGCTGTGATGACTTGATTGATTTTTTGGGAATGTCCAGATAAATTGGTCTTCAGGTCTTCTGCTTGCTGGTGATGCGGCGACCAGCCGGGTATTGTATTTAAATCTGTACTGGTTTGTGTTAACTGTTTTTGGATAGCGATTAATTCTTGTTCTGATTTAGCACGACCTATCAGTTTTGTGGATTGAATTTTCAGTTGTTGAGCTGTTTGTAACTCTTGACACACAGACAAGACACAAGGAAGAGTAATCAGGTAAGCACCACCAACACTTAAAAACACAATTCCCACCACAGCACCCAACAAAATTGGTGGGATTTGGCGCTTGGGTGGAGTAACTAATAAATCTGGTGTACCAGCTAAAGGATCGAAGACTTCTTCTGGTTCATCATCGGTGGTATCAGATGCAGGATCATAACTCAGAGGTAGTGCCAAGGATGAAAAAGATGTCTCTTCCTCATCTACCTCATCTTTAGGAATCGCTGGATTTTCTACCTGTCCATGTCCCCGCATCATCAGAGAACGTTTAGCGTAGGGGAGTTTTTCACCCACAATTCTCAGAAAACATTGGACTTGCTGATCCCGATATGGTGGTAGCGATCGCAATGCTTCTTCCAATACAACAAAAATTTGTTCCGTATTAACCTTGACATTAACGGGATGTTGAGTCAATATCATTAACTCATCTTTATTGACAGCACATTTAATCTGAAAAAATTCGCCAGAAGGAACTTCAGCCAGGAATTGTTCTTGTAAAGTCCTCGCTAAAAGCTGTAAATCCTCCTGCTGGACTGCTACTTTCATAGAGCTTTCCTGCTGGTTTTCTATATTATTTTTTTTATCTGTAGGAGAAGAAAAAGAAAGATGTTCGTTTGTTGAATACAGATGCACAGTGTAACCAACCATAACCACAAAATTTGATAGACCAACTTTTTAACACAACTTCTGAAATTTCAGCAAAATAAAAATAATCAATAGTCAATAGTCAATGGTCAATAGTCAATGGTCATTAGTCACTACTCTCCGACTTCGACTCAGCACTCCCTCACTCAGCACTCAGCACGGGCTAAACGCCCCGCTTCCGCTAACAGCACTCTCTCACTCTCTCACTCCCCCTACATCTTATTGTCTAACTGTATATTTACTGATAATATCAATTACCCCAGATAGAGCAAATCTCTAGAGTTAGTGCTAGAAATTAATTTGCTATATTTACTGGATTCGATAAAATTGATACGTAAAAAATAGGTTTTTTATAGTTGACTCAGCCTGATTATATGATGAAGGTGCGATAAAACCTGGGAAGTAGCACCGTAGAGACTCTCTAAAAGTGTAAATTAAGAGGTGCATAACAATGGATTTATTAGAGTATCAAGTTAAAGAATGGTTTGGAGAAATTGGTATTCCTGTATTACCATCTCAAAGAATTGACCATCCCACAGATTTGAAGCGGCTCAAAATTCGCTATCCAATTGTATTGAAATCTCAAGTACACGCAGGAGAACGGGAAAAAACAGGTGGTGTGAGGATGGTAGAAACTACCATTGATGCGATCGCCGCAGCACAAAATATCTTTAATTTATCTATCTGGGGCGAGTTACCAGAGGTGTTACTGGCAGAATCTAAATATGATGCTCACCAAGAATTTTATCTGGCAGTAGTCCTAGATACGGCTGTTTGCCGACCTGTATTGTTGGGTTCCACCACAGCAGATATTGATTGGGAACTGACAGACGAGCAAATTCAGTATGTGGTTGTCGAACAAGAATTCTCGCCTTTCTATGCGCGGAGACTGGCTTTAAAGATGGGTTTGCAAGGCACTCTCATGCAGTCTGTCAGCAATGTTTTAGAGAAAATGTACCAGTTATTTGTCCAGAAAGACTTGGATTTAGTAGAGATTAATCCTTTAGGTGTGAATATTTCTGGGGAGGTAATGGCTCTTAATGGTAAGGTGAGAGTCAATGAACGGGCAATTGGGCGACATCCAGAAATTGCGGCCATGGCAGCAAAAGTCAGCTATCGTCATCGGGGGATTAGTCCCGCAAATGGCAAGATAGCTGATTTGGAGAGTTTGAAAACACGCAACAAAATCGGCATTTTAGGTAATGGGACTGGTTCAATTATGGCAACTAGTGATTTAGTTGCTGATGCCGGTGGTCAAATAGGAGTATGCTTAAATCTCAGACACGCAGCAATTAGAGATTTATCTTCAACTACGTTTAGCGATCGCCTCTCTCAAGGTCTAGATACTTTAGCAGCTGACAAAAATACTCAAGTAATCTTAATTAATCTCCTGGGTAGTATCCCTCAACCCGAATTAGCAGCACAAGTTATCGTCAACTCGCTGCAACAAAATCATGGAGATAACGGTACTAATGGCAATAAAAACCGTCGCCAGTCACAGTTCCCCCACTTAGTTATCCGTCTAGCCGGTTCCGAGTTAGACACAGCTAAGGATGTCCTAGCAACATTTGCTACTCATCATCATGGCGTAACACTGGTAGAAAATTTAGATGAAGCCGTAGCAGAATCAATTCGCTTGGCTAAAGCACAAACTTATAAGAAAGTTTCTTAATCAGTGATGAGTGCTGAGTAGGGAGTGAGAGAGTGAGGGAGTGAGGGAGTGAGGGAGTGTTGAGTGCTGTTAGCGGAAGCGGGGCGTTTAGCCCGTGATGAGTGCTGAGTGGAAGTCGGAAGTCGGAAGTCGGAGAGTGCTGACCATTGACCATTGACTAATGACCATTGACTAATGACTATTGACCATTGACCATTGACTAATTTTATGAACTTAACCCCCGATAGCAAAATTATTATTCAAGGCTTTGATGAATTCATCTCAGCGACTCAGATTGCTCAAATGAAAGCTTATGGGACAAATTTGGTTGCGGGTGTTGCGCCTGGATGTGGTGGACAGCAACTTTATGATTTGCCAGTCTTTGATTTAGTAGAGGAAACATTATCACAGTTTGGCACGATTGACACAACTATTCTTTGTGTCCATCCCTATCAAGTCCTAGATGCGGCATTAGAGGCGATCGCTTGTGGGATTAGTCAGATTATTATTATTACTGCTGGTGTGCCGCCGTTGGATATGGTGCAACTCCTCCGTAAAGCTGAAGCCTGCGAAACTTTGGTAGTCGGCCCCAATAGCCCTGGTATTATTGTCCCAGGCAAGATTCTCTTAGGGACTCAGCCTAGAGAATTCTATACTCCAGGGTCAGTTGGTATTGTCAGTCGTAGCAGTACCCTCACCTATGAAGTAGCGCGGGAACTCACTCAAGCAGGCTTAGGACAATCGATTAGTGTGAGTATTGGTAGTGATGCGATCGTTGGATCTTCCTTTCTCCAATGGTTGCAGATTTTAGACGAAGATGAAAGTACTGAGGCGATCGTTTTGGTCGGACAACCAGGTGGTGATAGCGAAGAAACCGCCGCACGTTACATTGCTGAAGCCATTGATAAGCCAGTCATTGCTTACATCGCAGGTAGACACGCACCACCAGGCAAAACTTGGCGACAAACTGGTACATTAGCAACTGTTATCGGTCGTCCTCCTAATTTTGGCACTGCTCAAAGCAAAATTGCCGCTTTCGCCGCCGCCGATGTTCCCGTAGCCGAACGTCCTTCTTTAATTCCCCCATTGTTGAGGAAGGCAATTCATTTAGGGGAGAGATGAGACTGTAGCTTGTTTAATCAGGTTCGAGCCAATTTTCTACTTTTAAATTGGGAATGCGACAAAATTCACGAAAATTGGCGGTAATAACTGTTAGGTTTAATGTCAAAGCATGGGCAGCAATTAATAAGTCATTACCTCCTATCGGGCTACCTTGCTGTTCTAGATCCGTGCGAATTTCTGCGTAATATTGCTCTACTGGATGAGTTAGGGATAGTATTTCGATACTATCCAAGATTATTTCAAGTTTTTCTATGAGCTTTTGAGAGTTCTTTTTTTAAGCTCCAAATCTTGATTCACAAGCTACAATAATACTTGTACAAATTTTGTCTTCTCCAACATTTTGAATTTTTGAAAATATCACCCCCCTCGGATTTTTAATTAGATCGGAAATGATGTTTGTATCTAACAAGAACAAATAACTCATTTTTAAAACTTAATATCATCTAAAGGTAATAATCCTTCGTCTAAATCGGCAAAGTCTTCGTCCAATGGTTCAAGGGTAGAAAGGGTTTGGAGGAGAGATTTTTTCTTAATAGGAGAAATGATGGCGAAGGGGACACCATTTTGAATAATGGTTAGTGGCTCGCCTGTTTTTTGAGCTTGGTTGATTAGGCTTTGGACGGTTTTGGGGAGGTCTGAAAGGGTAATTTGTGTCATCTTAGTTTTTAGACTTAGAGGGTGTTTGAAAAGTTTCGGTAGGTATAAAAATGTCATTCTGACTGGAGCAGAGCGTAAGGAAGAATCTAGGTTTTGTGGCATATACCGAGATGTTTCATTCCGCTACGCTGCATTCAACATGACAAAGAAACAGACTTTTCAAACGTCCTCTTAGGGGATAAGGATTTGCCATACATATATTTTACCTGTAACGGCGTTGGTAATTAGGGCAGTGCGATATTCTTTTAATAGTTAGATGGCTTCTTTAACCATTAATAATCAATTCTTGCTTTTCGGTAAATAGCATAGCTACACCTTTTTCATAGTAGGCGGCTTCGTTAATAAAAATGGGATAAATTGTTGATGTGCCTGCGTAGGCGATCGCTTGACCATCTAATGTTAGAAATAAAGCATCTCCTGGGTTTAATGGTTCATAGTCTCGATTTTGCAATGCAGGATGTATCATTGCTTGAATTTCCCCGTTTTCATTTCTGGGATAATCTATCGACCCTACATATTTATATAGTGTTAGTGTATGACTAATTTCGGGTATCAGACCTTGATTATATTTATCTAAATAATCTAAAATTGCGTAGATTAATTCTTCAGTCTTGTGAAACCATTCCGCATTTAACACACCCTGCGCTACAGGGCCAACTTCAATTACAAAACCTAATTCACAAAGAGAACGGAGAAAATTACTCCCTCTTTCAGGTATGGTGTAGCAAACTTTTACTAAAGGATTAATAGAACTAAGATAAGCGGCTAATTTTAAGAGAAAGGGATGTTGATTACCTAGAATAATGCTTAACTGCATATTTGTAGTTGTGCTGTGTAAATCTACCAGCATATCTACCGGAGATTTACTATCTTTCCCTAACATTTTTACTATAGTTTTTGCTTGAATATCTTCATAACTAGTTAGGGTTTCATCTTGGAGATTCTGCTCTAAAAAACAACGGTTCAAATCTTTTTCAATATAACGTTTACCTGCGGCAAAAGCTTGGGGATTTGCCAATAATGTTAAAACTTCAAAGCTGGATTTTTGAATTAGCTGAGGAAATTGTTCAAATTTTTTAATTAAGAATGCCCCAGTAAATTCATTTCCATGAGTTCCTCCAACAATTGCAACCCGATTAATTTTGTTCATAAAAGCAATCACCGTGAGGTCATCAAGATAAACTTAGAACTTACGCACTCAACCAATAAACCCTTCTGAGGGTGGTCAATAGTCCATAGTCAATGGTCAAAATTAAGTTTTTTTGGACTATTGACTATTGACCATTGACCATTGACAAAAAGTGCGGAAAATCGGTGACACTGCGTAAGTCCTGAAACTGTATTGTTCTATAAATATAGCAATCATATCTGATATGTGATACCAATTTCCTTTAAATATGAACAGTAGAGACGTTGCAATGCAACGTCTGTACATAATTTATGTGTATCATGATTAACGGGAAATGGTATGAGAATTTAGATACTCAAATACCCGACTTCGCAAAGAAGTCGGGTATCTTGTTGCTCATGAACGATTGAGAATTGTTATATCTGACAAAAAAGCAAGAGTGAGTCTGAGACAATTATTAGCTGATATTATGCCACAGCGACCTGCTTACTATAGTACTCAAGTTGGGGATATACGCTGATCAGACTATTGCCAACTACAAAAAATGTCCCTGATTGCTCATGTTTAGAAAACTGCAAGTTAGGATATTGAGCAGCAAGTTCTTCAGCCATCATGGCTGGCGCAGTAATGGCATTAGGTAATCTGCCAGTTACACCAATGTAAAATACCCAAGGAGAGACTTTAGTTTGATAAATTTTCTCTGCACAATCTTCTAACTTAGCTTTAGCATCTGTCAAGGCTGCTACCATGTTATCTTTATCGATATTCTTGCCGGAATTTTTGTCTTGTAATATTTGTACTAAGTTATCAGCACCAACTTTGCCAAGAATTTGTTGCACAATACCGTTACTTGCCAAGCCCAAAAAATCATCAAAAATCGCCTGCATAAATTCATCAACTTTGGTAATTTTGATGCGATTTGATTGTAACTTATGCCGAAAAGCGAGATTTTTTTGGAAAGCGATCGCTAAACTTGGTTTAGTAAATATTTCTCCAGTTTCTGCATCATAAACACGATACATTTTATCCAAAAATTTATTAGCAGAATAAAACTTACTCAGATTCAAAATTTCTGGACTACCAATATCAATCTTGTAGCTAAACTTTGATTCTAGCGTGCTATTAGCTATGGCTTGTTGGCGATCGCTATATTTGTTAGTGGTGGGAAAATTCACATAAACACTCTTGGAGAGATAGTTATTTTTCAACTCTGCTAATTGATTTGGGACAAATACATCAGACTCTCCTTTAAGATAAGCAGAAATAATGCTAGAAAGTACTTTGATTTCTGCCAGTTCTGAGAATAAACCATCAAGGCTAGGATAATTTACTTCACTAGGTACTATTGGTAAATTATCCAATCGAATAGTATATTCCTGACAAAAATCAAATTTCTCGTCATTGAGGATATTTTTGAGTTTGAGTAAGCTAAACAGTTTTTTGTTACTAATTTTGACTTTTAAGGCATTTACATTGAGCTTACCATCACTGACAATTGTATAATTATTAAAGCTGTTTAACTGATTCACAAGCAAACCAGCAACTTCAAGTACTGGTGTTTGATCCTCCAATTTCACCAACTTAACTTGACGTTGAATCAGCATATTTAGGGTAGCAGTATTGCGATTAAATACGAATGTACCCATGCGAATATATTGGGCATTATCGACATATTCTGTCCGCAACCAAGGCTGATTAATTTCGCCTTTTTCATCTCTCCATCCAGCAATACGTTTAACCCCAGTCCTCTGATAACTTTCTTGCAGATGTTGGATATTGATAATAATGTAGTTACGGTATTCTGTAAAAATATCGATGAGTTCTAGCAGAGAAATTTGGCAATTATTTGTCACGTTGCTGCGCTCCAAATTCAAAACAAAAAATGAACAATGCCATCAATAAGTTAACCGAACAGGTAACAGGTGACAGGTAACAGTGCATTAGTAGGTTGGGTTGAGGCTTTGGGAAACCCAACATCAGATCCATACTAGGTTTTTGAGATCCATGTTGGGTTGCGCTGCGCTTAACCCAACCTACTGATCTTTTCCAGTTATCTTGCGATTGTGCATATTCAGTGGATAACTGAATCAACCAGAGTTGAATGATTTTGATTATAGTACAATTGTATCATAAGTATTGGCAGCTAGCAAGATTTACGAGTGATGTAGGTTTCTAGTAATGGTAATTGGTAATTGAGAGGAAATTCTTACCCATTACCCATTACCCATTTATTTGAGATGTCACCTTGGCGAGTTTCTGAGCGATCGCTTGTACTGTTTGCACCTGCTTTTCATCCTTGAGTTGTCCTTGTTCATCAAAGGCTTGGTAGGCGTTGGGAATAGCCTTTTGATCGGGAATTACCAACACACCAATCCCTTCCAGAATTGCGCGGACATGAACTAGTCCCCGCATCCCACCTAATCCACCAGGAGAAGTTGCCAATAGCGCTGCAACCTTACCAGTAAAACCACTGAGCGCCATTGCTTCGTTTCCTGGTTCTGGTCGAGAAGCCCAATCAATAGCATTCTTCAATAGTGGTGTGATCGAGCCGTTATACTCTGGACAGGCAATCAAGAATCCCTGATGACTTTTCAACAGTGCTTTGAACTCCAGCACTGATTCCGGTAGCCCTGTTTCTGCTTCTAAGTCTTCATTGAATAGAGGCATGGGATAATCAATTAAATCAATGTAGTTAACCTCTGCACCTACATTTTTTGCCCCTACCGCCGCAATTTTTACCAGTTTTTTATTGAAGGATTCCTGGCGTGAACTACCAGCAAAAGCCAGAATTTTCGGTGGATTAGTCATTTGCTTTATTTCCTTATCATGCCAACAAAAAACTAATGTAACAAATACTGCAATGGCGCTTCTATCAACTAAAGTTTAATTTTGGCGATCGCTCTCAAAATCCAGTAAATTTGACCATTATCATCTCCATCTTTTCATCCCCTTGCGGGGAAGCAAAAAATTATAGTTTGACTGGTTCGATGCCTTTCATACCATTTCACTTTAATAATGATACAAATACGTGAGTCCGACAGGGATTGTAAATCCCTGTCTCATAGCTAAAGTCCTCTCAAGAGGACTGAATATCAGAGTCCATTTTAATGGACTTAAGCTATGAGACCACCGTTTTAACGGTGGGCGGACAATACCCAACGAGTAAGCTATATGTATCAGGATTTTTGTGAATTGGTATCACGAACTGTATCTGCGCGTAACTCAACACCGATATCTCAAGGTTTTTATCCCCTTGCGGGGTAATGCGATCGTAAAGAGCAAATTGACCTCGATGCAAGCTGCGCCACTTTGAAGTTTCCATCCCCTTGCGGGGAGATGCGATCATAAAGTCAACAACGACATCGAAAGCGTGCTTTGGTACTACTGTTTCCATCCCCTTGCGGGGAGATGCGCTCTTAAAGTGTAACGGATTTTGTTTTTACAATCAACAGTCTACCGTTTCCATCCCCTTGCGGGGTGATGCGATCGTAAAGAATCATATAATGAATCCCGCATTCCGTCTTCTCCTGCCCGTTTCCATCCCCTTGCGGGGTGATGCGATCGTAAAGCATTGCCCAAGGCTTTTACGCTAGCGGGCATTTGATGAAGTTTCCATCCCCTTGCGGGGCGATGCGATCGTAAAGGCAATTTTTCTTCGCTCATGGCAGTAGCGATGATCTGAACTTGTTTCCATCCCCTTGCGGGGCGATGCGATCGTAAAAGGCTTTAGCTTCCACCGTTAGCGCCTCCCACTAGGAGGTTTCCATCCCCTTGCGGGGCGATGTGATCGTAAAGAATAATTTTTCTGATATATTTTCTTATCTCTTATTTAAGGTTTCCATCCCCTTGCGGGGCGATGTGATCGTAAAGAAACTTGCAGAATTTCCTCCAAATCCCAAACACCAAATTGTTTCCATCCCCTTGCGGGGCGATGTGATCGTAAAGTCATCGAGTAATCTGTCTTTCTGCTGCAACCACTATGTTTCCATCCCCTTGCGGGGCGATGTGATCGTAAAGCTAACAAAGCCGTAGATTTTGGGGTTCAACACACTCAAGTTTCCATCCCCTTGCGGGGCGATGTGATCGTAAAGTCTAATTTAACCATTTCCCTAGAAATAGGGAAAATGGTGTTTCCATCCCCTTGCGGGGCGATGTGATCGTAAAGTGGTTTCCGCCAGCCCAGTACTGGCTGATGAAGAAATGTTTCCATCCCCTTGCGGGGCGATGTGATCGTAAAGAGTTCACTTCTGGAAACCTTACTATAAGCGGGTTTCAGACCCCCAATTCGACACACCTTTTTTATCCAACGAAATAAAATTAAGAATTGGCGAATTTTGTAGGCTGAAACCTGGACTGTGTAAGCAATCGACACAGGTCAACGAAGTTATAGGGTTTTCAAGGTTCGGTGGAGCTGCGTCGATGAATTCAACACTCCAGTTTTAAGAGTAAAATATGTTACTGGAAGCTGTCAATTTTATTACAAAAACTTAACTGATCAGATCGCCTAATAATTTACGTAGGTAGGCAATAGGCAATAGGGAATGGGCAATAGGCAATAGGTAAGAAGTTTCTTGACGGGTACTGATTTTTTTCAATAATCAAATACTAGTCCTATAGTAAAATTTTCCTTGCTGCTATAATTCTTCCAAAGCAGCTGACAGAAATAGCATAGATGTGTAAAGTAGTTGAGGAATGTTTACCACCTCTCATCTTTAACGCATCCATCTATGGATAGAAAAACCAAACGCTTGTTACTGCTGATAGCTTCCTGTAGCTTAACTGGGGTCATTTTAGGCGGAACCGCCAGTTGGGCTGAGAGCAATCTTTGCTTGCGAGCCGATAGGGTGACAAGTGATTGTGTGACTCAAGACCCGATACAAAAAACCATCGAAGGTATGAGTACAGGGTTAGTAGCCGGAGCCGGAGCAGCTTTGGGTGTAGCCTGGAATTTACGTCATCAAGACTAAAAACGATAATTGCGATCGCGTACCCACAGACTCACTGGGATAGCATTACCTTGGGGGTCTACTTTCACTTTTACTGCTAGCGGTCGTAACTGTCCATTGCGTGTTTGCCGAGCAGCGCGGAAAATATCATTATTCAACTGCTGACGCTGTTCATTGGCAACATTGTAAGTTTCCACGCCGTAGTTAACAAAACCATTTTGATAGACACCTCTTAAAGCCACTTGATTATCTGGGAGAGACATAGGCAAGTTGCTAGTCACTCTCACAGGTCGCCAAGCTCTAGGAGTACCACGACCAAAAGATTGCTGCTCTTGCAAAATCACATACAAATTGGTTCCAGATAGGAGTTGTCTGCTGTTTCTTCCCCGATTTCTTCTGAATAACTCCTCCCAACCAGGAAGTCGTCGCAAACTAGATAAACGAGATATATTGTAGTCCAGATTGAGAGTGTCACCTTGTAAAACATTATCAGGGTCAGCCGATAATGTTTGTAAAATTACCTCCCTACCTGTGAAGCTAGTCAGCATTGCTTGGCTAGGAACTGACAAAATTAGCCCAGTTTGCAGCATTAACGGCAAGAATAACCGCCAAAAAGGTAAAGGCTCGTTAAATTTTTTGTCAGTAGACTTGAGATAATCTCGAAAAGTCTGCTTTTTAGAAGAGTCAGATTCGGAAGACGATACTTTATTCTTACTAGATTCAGAATTTTTACTGGATTCAGATGAATCACTTTTCATGAGCGTAGTCCTAAAAATAGCGAACTTTGAGGTAGCAAAAACAAGACTTACGCAAATAAATTCCCCTCAAAAGAATCGCAACATAGATTTACTTCTAACTTGCACCAGGCGACTGGAAGTCGCTGCTACACAGGCAAAACCCGCCTGCGCGGGTTTCAAACCCTTGATTTTGTGTTAGTCCGCGTAGGCGGACTTTGTTTGTATAGCCGCGATTTCTAATCGCTAGGGCTAGGTGCAAGATGTGAGTAAACTCACAACTCACCACTCTTAACTCAGCACTCACCACTCTTAACTCAGCACTCAGCACTCACCACTCTTAACTCCCCACTCAGCACTCACCACTCAGCACTCTTAACTCCCCACTCTCAACTAGACTTCTTTCCCGACGAACTAGTTAAACGACCTTCAAACCAGAGTCCCGCACTAATTAATAATGAACCACACATTAAAAAAACCATCGACCGAAAAAGTGGATCAGTATTGTATTCTAACATCCGGCTAATAACTAGTAAAGTTAGTAATAACATCCCCCCCCAAAAGGATTTTCTATCACTCAGTTTTATGCCTTCTTGAATTAGTCCCCAAGACAGTACACCCAAAAGAATGTTGAAAATAAAACTTCCCAGATCGCCAATTCGACTGATAGCTTGATGCCAAAAAGGCACTACAACAATAAAACCGAGAAAAGTGGCAATTAGACCAGTATTAAACACAACTTCCCGCCGAGGAGGGTTATTTCTTTGACGTAAGAGAAACAACCATTGCAATACTGCTAAACCACTCAGAATTCCCAAATCGATAATAGGCAGAGATAAGTAATTGTTGACGTTATTCGTTGAGCCAAAGGAGTTGGAAGAAAACCCTTGCCATTGCCAACGAAACGAAAGAGCATAAAATACTAAACCAAAAGCAATTAAAGCTAAATTCCGCGCTAAGGGTTGAAACAGTCTGTAACTAATCGTGGGAAATAACAAATCGTCGTAGCTCCAGAATATCGCAGGTGGCAGCGCTAAGGCAAAAGATGCCACCCAAGGAGCCACATCAGAGAAATTTAACAGAGGTAGAGGATTGAGATTGAATTGTAAAGAAGCAGCAAAAAATAACGCTGCTAAGAAAAAAATCCACCGGGAACGACAAAAATAGGCGAGAGGGACAAACAATAGCCATGAGATTAATGGCATATGTCTGACTGCTAATCTTGCCCATCCCGCATCACCTGAAGAATACCACAAATCCCCTAGTCCAGCCCAATACCCAATCTGTACTAAGATAATTGCCATAATTCCCAAGGAATTTAACGACAAACCATAAGCCATGAAAGAAACGCCAAATCCCCAAGCTAAGAATAGTTCAGCAGTCGAACCACTGATATTAAAAATTTGTGCCATTAGGATTAAATTTGCACCCAAAATAAAGGCAGCAAAAATCAGTAAGGCTTCACCTAAAAAGCGCTTACTCCGTGGCGGTTTTTTGCCGTCTTTTTTGGCGAGTGTCGGTTCTCTCCAGGTGTAAAAACCTGTGATACTAATAGTGAAAAACAGACTCATCATCAAGATGAATTTGACCTCACGCGACCATGCTAGCCAATTGGCAGCCGCAAAGGTAAATACACCTATGACGAGGAGGATACCACCTACAGCGATCGCTATCATCATAAAGCGATCGCGTGCAGCAGCTTCCAGCTTATTAAATTGATAGCGATCGGCAATTTGTTGATACTGAGAAGGACTAAGCATACCTTCATCACGCCATAATTGCGCTTCTTTCTGCAATTTTCGTTGAAAATTATCAAAAATCATGACCCTTGCCAGTACGCTGAATTTGGGCATTGAATACTGGGTATTGGGTATCAAGGATTAGGTATTTGGTTTGCGGTATTTAATAATAGAAAAATTAATTACTACTCCCACTCCCCATTACCCCTTATCCCCAGAGGGGGCCCCGAGTTCCCCATTACCCATTCCCCATTTCCCAGTATTATGAAGCCAAGCCGCTATCCAGCATTGTTCTTCTCTAACAATTTCATTAATGGAAAAACCATCAAATTTATTACTTAAACTTGCCCGGCGTTTGTTTGAAAACCCTGATAAACAAGAACAATTTATTGCCACATTAATTGCGCCCCAACCTTTTAACCCTTGTATTCTTTGGTGTCAAAATCAACCAGATATTTCACCTTTTGTAATCGAATCCCCATTAAGTTGGCAACCTAAGTTTGTAGATCGATTGCAGTTAGGACAAAAACCCGGACAGCATCCTCTACATCATCAAGGCTATTTCTATTGTTTAGATTTTTCTTCAGTATTCGCCGCATCTACTTTACTAACACTTACCCAACCAGCACCGTTAATTGTTGATATATGTGCTGCCCCTGGTGGTAAAAGTATTTTTGCTTGGCAAGCTTTGCAACCCAAATTACTGTTAAGCAATGAAGTGATTGGTAAACGTTTAGGAATGCTAATTTCTAACCTAAAACGTTGTCAAATTAGCCCATCTATTGTGGTTAATAGAGATTCTAGTATTTTTGCCGAAACTATGCCTTTCACAAGTAATTTAGTGTTAGTAGATGCTCCTTGTACTGGACAATCTCTACTGGCAAAAGGTGAAAAAGCACCAGGATGTTTCCATCCAACTGCTATTAATAAGAGTGCTAATCGTCAAAAAAGAATTATTGCTAATTCCGCCAAAATTGTTGCTCCACAAGGCTATCTTGCCTATATGACTTGCACCTATTCACAAGAAGAAAATGAGCAAGTTTGTGAATGGTTCTTGTCACGCTTTCCCCAATTCCAAGCAGTAACAATTACTCATTTACAAAATTATCAATCACATTTAACGACTCTGCCTTGTTATCGTCTCTTCCCTCAAGATAAATTAGGCGCTGGTGCATTTACAGTCCTTTTTCACAATACTGAGGAAGGTGGAATCAAAGAATTCGATCAGGAAGTTTTAAATCAACTCGGCATTATCCAGAGTTTATAATCCAGACTAGCAACTGAGTGCTTTCTTAATTTTGAATTTTGTGGAAAGTTGCGTGCGGTGAATCCAGCCCTGTAGGCGGGAAACCAGCCGTAGGGGACTATAGTCAATAGTCAATAGTCCTATTAGTATAAGTCCCCATATTTATTTTTCTTTCTTCCTAGTTCCAAGAAAAGGTTAACGTGCGCTTCTCTGGAAAGCACACGTTAAGGGAAAGTATTACGCAATATTTTTTTCATTCAGTCAGACACAAGGCCTCACTGTTTTATTTCTTTACACCCTGCTGGATTGTTTAGTTTTGAGGTGGCAGTATTAAAGATGGAGGGGTAACTATAGGCTGTGTAACGCTAGGATTGGTAATTCCTGGCAAGCCTGGGACAACTTGCCCCCCTTGTTGATTGGTATTGGATTGATTTAACCTGTCTCTGTAAGCTTTGGCTGCTTCATCTATTTGATTCAGGTTAAATGTGCCAGTACCAAAGTTTGCCCGATGAATTAGGTCAAACATATTAAAGTTACCAGAGTTGAAGTCAAGATTATTTTGGTTTTCGTCGAAACTACCACTGGGCGTATCAGTTGTACCGAGTTGAGCTAAACTGGGCTGGTCTGTGAGCAAGGAAGCAAAGCTGATGCTTGCCACTGTTGCTACTAAGAGTCTGGTAACGAATAAAAAAGTTGTTTTCATGATTTTGACTCTAAAATTCCTCTAACACCATCCTGCTTTTATCTTAAGCAAGAGTTCGTCGTAGTTGGGGCTGAATACTCAATAATGCCACAAGGGCAAAACCAAACAAGACGAGTAAAGCGCCCCCAAAGGTAACATCACCCCAAGGAGCCTGCATAACTACACTAGCCAATCCCCAATCACTATGGAGATAAAGATAGCGAATGGGTTCAATAGCATAACTGAGAGGGTTTAAAGTGGCAATAACCTGTAACCACTTGGGCATGAAGGATAAAGGCGCTAAAGCTGTACTGGCAAACAGTAAGGGCAGGTTGGTAACGAATATGACAGCGATTAACTCAATATGTCCAGGTAAAGCAAAAGCCAAACCGAGAGAGATGGCTGTGACACCCAGAGCTAAGAGGAAGACTATAAGAGCGATCGCTATCAACCCGGTCACATCTGGTAAGCCAGCACCCAAAAATGCCGCCGCAGCTACAATTACGGCTGCTTGCAACAAACTTTGACTGATAATAAATATGGCTGAAGCAAAGACAATGGAGAAGCGCGAGGCTAAGGGTGCAACTAATAAACGATTCAAAAAGCCAAATTCCCGATCAAACATGACGGGTAAGCCAGCGTTTAATGCTCCCGCAAAGGCGGTAAAGACGATAACACCCGCAGATAAAAATTGTCCGTAATTTGTCGTAGTACCAAATAAACCTTTGGGTGCATTCTGGAACAAAGCCCCAAATAACACCAACCACATTACAGGTTGAATAATCCCTGCAAGTAAGGTTGAAGGACGACGTTGTAATTGAATAAACAAGCGACGAGTTAAAGCTAGTGTCTCTTGTACTAGTTCACCAAAAAAATTCGGCGCACTATCAGCATAGGCTTGGGGTGACGTGGCTGGTTGCCAGTTGATATCAGGTTTTGGGGTTACGCTCATAAGAATTTTGGGGTAGTGGGGATTGGGGATTGGGGATTGGGGATTGGGGATTGGGGATTGGGGATTGGGGATTGGGGATTGGGGATTGGGACAAGTAAATACTGACTCTCTCATCTCCCTGCTCTCTCTCATCTTCATCCTCATCTTCTTCCCAGTCGCTAGTCCCTAGTCCCCAGTCCCTATCTCATATTCTGCTTTTTCTCAGCTTTGGGATCACGATTGGCTGCTGCTGCCAATTCTGCATCTAAGAGAGTGCGTCCGGTGGCGGCGAGGTAGACATCATCTAGGCTGGGACGAGATTGGGCTATGCCAAAAATCGGTAAGCCTGCGTGGTTGAGGGATTGTTGGATGGTAATTAACACATCGTTTTGGGGTGTGACTACCAAGTTGAGGGAATTACCTTGAGCGCTGTTGATGATGACTTCTTTGACAAAGGGTAATTCTTGCAGCAGGTTCTTGGCTTGTTCGGCTTCAGATGTGGGGGAGAATTCGCGGATGCGTAAAGTGATGCGATCGCCACCTAAGCGATCTTTCAATTCTGAGGGTGTACCCACAGCAATGATCACACCACGATCAATAATTGCCACGCGATCGGCTAGAGCGTCAATCTCTTCTAAATAGTGGCTGGTAATCACAACTGTTGTCCCTGATGCCCGCAACTTCCGCAGGAAATCCCACACCACAAAACGGCTTTCAATGTCAAGTCCTACAGTCGGCTCATCCAATACTAAAACATCTGGGGCGTGGAGTAACCCAGCAGCCAAGTCTAGACGCTTGCGTAAGCCACCGGAATAAGTGCCAGTTTTCTTATCGGCGTATTCTTGTAAACCGAGTAAATCTAAAACTGTCTCGATGCGTTGTTTCGCTACTTTGCCGGGGAGGTGATAAAGTGCGGCTTGCAATTGCAGCAGTTCTCGTCCAGTCAGCACTTTATCCAAAGCGACTTCTTGGGCTACATAGCCTAGCCGTTGTCTGGCCACTCTGGGGTTATCCACGACAGAAACGCCAGATACTTCGATTTTGCCAGCATCCGGTGTGGTGAGGGTACACAAGGCACGCAAAGTGGTGGTTTTGCCTGCACCGTTGGGGCCGAGTAAACCAAAGATTTCCCCTGGTTCTACCAAAAAGGAAACATCCTTGACAGCTTCAACAGTACCGTAGCGCTTTTGCAGATTTTGAATTAAAACGGCGGGAGCCATGACAGCTAGACCCTAACTATACAATTCTCAACAAAGTCTATCTATATTGTAGTTGAGAGGTGAGAAGTCGAGCGATCGCCTATCCACTTACCCACTACTTCTGAATTTTTCCGTGATCAAGTCTGATATTTTTTCTGACTAAGTAATACCAGATCGTCCAACTCTTGCTGCATCTTGCTCACAACTAACTCATAACATTCATTCACATAATGGCGATCGCTGGCAGCTTCTCTACCGTAGCGTTCAAAAATAATCTGCGGACAAATTCGCGTATGTATAGACACAGGGAAAGGAATATTTGGTAAAGGGCCAATAGCTAATCCCCAAGGCAAACCCAGATAAATGGGAAATACCACCGGATCAACATCAAATAACCAAGGCATTCCCCAGTCGTGGAATTGCTTAACAACATTGTATAAATCAGCTAGCACAATTAAAGTATCGTGAGCGCCACAAGAAATTGCCGGAATAATCGGCACTTTTTCCCGCAGTGCTAGCTTGATAAATCCTTGCCGATCAGCAAAATATATTTTATTACGTAAATGATGAGGTCTAAACACATCTTCCGCCCCTCCTGGATACACAAGTACGGTAGCACCGGAACGCAAAGCCGCATAAGCCATTTTGGGGTGAGCCATAATTGCCCCAGTCTTAGCCACCATCTGCGCTAACGGCGGCGCAACTTGCCAAACTGTAGGGTGCATGAGTCCGTAAGCTGGACGTTCTACGCCAAACTGGCGAAACCAGTCATACATCATCATCAACATATCAGGAGCCGACAATCCCCCATTATGGGAACCGACAATTAAAGCTTTTCCTTGCGGCGGGATGTGATGCCAACCACTAGTTTGGACTCGAAAATAATAATGGTAGAAAAACCCCAATAAGGGCATGATCGATTTGATAAATTGGGGATCTCGTTCTGCTAGAGACCATCCCAGTTGTGTGTTGTGGGTAGATTGCTTGTGTAACATTCAGGCATATTAACAAAGTTGAAAGTAGAAAGGGAATAGGGAATTGGGGATCGGCGATTGGGGAGTAGAGATTAATGACTAATGACTAATGACTAATGACTATTCCCTATTCCCTAGTTCGATGATAGGCTATCAGCGTTGGCAGTGTAGAGGTATTGAAGATGACTAAGTTGCGGGTAGGATTGTTATTTGGTGGTCGTTCTGGGGAGCATGAGGTTTCCATAAATTCAGCACGGGCGATCGCTACAGCCTTAAGTGCTGAGGAGAATGCCAACAAGTACGAAATCTTGCCTTTTTATATCCAAAAGGATGGACGTTGGCTAGCAGGCGAAGCCCCACAACAGGTTCTTCAGTCTGGTGTCCCTCTAATAGCATCTGAAAATGCCGCATCTGCAACCCAACATGATTTAGTATCCCAGCAGCAACAAACAATTGATCGTTGGCAATCACCCTCCCAAGTGGCAGAAGTAGATGTTTGGTTTCCCATTCTCCACGGGCCGAATGGGGAAGATGGGACAATTCAAGGCTTGCTGACTTTAATGCAGGTTCCTTTTGTGGGTTCTGGGGTGTTAGGTTCGGCTTTGGGCATGGATAAAATAGCCATGAAGATGGCTTTTGAGCAAGCTGGACTTCCTCAAGTGAAATATAAGGCTTTAACTAGAACGCAAGTTTGGTCTAATCCTTGTGTGTTTCCTAAATTGTGCGACGAAATCGAAGCGGCTTTGGGTTATCCGTGTTTTGTTAAACCAGCAAATCTTGGTTCTTCTGTGGGTATTAGTAAAGTGCGATCGCGTCAAGAATTAGAGAATGCTTTAGATCAAGCTGCTACTTATGATAGACGTTTACTAGTCGAGGCAGGAGTAGTAGCGAGGGAAGTTGAATGTGCCGTTTTAGGTAATGATCAACCCCAAGCCTCTATCGTTGGGGAGATTACCTTTAATAGCGATTTTTATGATTATGAAACTAAATATACGGCAGGTCAAGCAGATTTACTGATCCCTGCTCAAATTCCCGATGAAATCAGCCGTCAAATTCAGGACATGGCTCTGCAAGCCTTTGCAGCTGTTGACGCTGCTGGGTTAGCAAGGGTAGACTTTTTCTACGTGGAAGCTACAGGAGAAGTGTTGATTAATGAGATCAACACCTTACCAGGCTTTACAGCTACCAGTATGTATCCCCAACTCTGGGCTAATAGCGGCATCCCCTTTCCAGAGTTGGTAGACCGATTAGTGCAGTTGGCAATAGAAAGACACAATCCTCGTAATTCGTAATTCGTAATTCGTAATTATGAAATTAAGGTGAGAGCGTTTCGTTTGTAGAGAGACGTAGCAATGTTACGTCTATTGTGGAATGGCAATGCTGCGTCTCGCCTGTGGAAATTCTTAAAATCTGATTTTGTAGCCAAAATGGCACAAAAAAGTTACTAAAATCGCCAAATTCGTTACGGATACCTGATGGGGCAACCCTTTAGTACAATCATGGACTAGAGGGGAAATAATCTGAAAGTCATCATGGAAAACAATCAGAGTACACAGCATGAGCTAACCCAGGTACAAAAACCCGTAGCCGAACCAAAAAACAGTAAGTCTGTAGTTATCAGCAGTTCCAAATTATTTATCTATCTGCTGACACGTCATCCTTTATTGTTATTGACTGGGTTGTTAACAACACTTCTGGGAACTACTGCCCTTGCCTTGTATAGCCTAACCCATGTTAGTGATGTCGAGCAGGTGGAATCAGAACAAGTCCCAGCTATTGTAGAAAGTCCAATAACAACTACATCTGAGAATAACAATCCTCTGCCTTTGTGGATGGTAGCAGCGATCGCTCTCAGTTGTGCCAGTGGTTGTTGGGTGATTTTCCGTTTACTCAATCAATCAACACACCGTCCCAAAATCCAGCAACCACCAGCAAGTTCTCACAAAGTCCCGTTGAAATCAACTCACCAACCAAAACGGGCATCCCAGACTCTCAACACTCAACCAATTTTTGCATCATTACCACCATTACAGCCAATCACCCCCTTACAGGCTATCAGAAAACCCTTGGTGACAATTCTGCCACCAGAACCGAAAAATCCTTTTGATGAGAGCAAAGAGTCTTTAGCAGACTTGCTAGATTGGCGTAAACACAATTCCTTAACAGCCATTTTGCAGCAATATCCATCGTGAGCAGGCAGGGATTAGAGAAGTCTGGAAACAAAGCAGTGACCAGACTTCGTTGAGCTTCAGTGACCACCTACGGGGATTAAAAGCTTGATTTAAAGACAAGAGAATTTTTTTGACATCTGCTCAACCCCGTGTAAACTTATACGCAGGAGAACAGAATACAAATAATCAAAAAGCGCCTTATGTCAATTATTGCGCTCAGAGCATGGTATCTTCAGGACTATGAACCGATCGCTGAACTAGAAAAACGCCCACCAGACATCCGCCTGAGTAAAAAGAGTCTGCTGAGATCAGCATTGCGTGCGGATTTTTTAGAAGACAGTGACGAGGTAAAGCAGTCAACTTGGTTTGGACGCTATCTGGAGGGTGAAAATGTAGAATTTTACATTGAAGGTAGTGGGGGCTACTCTGTTGCTAACATTGACTTGATTAGCCATGAGATTTATTTTACCAAGCAGGCACTACTAGCTCAGTTAGAACCAACGATTTTTTTCTCCTCTCAAACTGAGTATGCCGCCGCCAGTGATGCACTCAAAGAAGGATTACAAAAAAGTTTAGAAACTTTGAATGTGCGATCGCGTCTTCCACTCACATTAGTAGAATCATACCGCCCCAGCGATGCTCCCCTACGCCTCAATCGCACCATCTTGCGAAAAATCCGTAAAAGTTTGTTGTTTATTGCCGATACCACGCCCATTGCTACCATTGATAGTCAAGAATCTCCGCAATTGATTCCCAGTCCCAATGTTTGTGTGGAGATTGGCTACGCTATTCAAAGCAAGCGATCAGAACAAATTTTACTAGCTCATCAACAACGCCCAGACTTTACCGGACAATTCCCCTTCGACTTACCCACACAACAAATCTTACAATTTCGAGACAGTAAAGAACTAAATAAAATCCTCACAAAAGCCATCGAAACCCAACTAGCAAGGTTTAAATTATTTTTCTAAAATATGACAAATTACCTCACTGCATTCTATCTATCGTCCGATATTGAATAGCTTCCGCCACATGATGCGGTTTTAGTTCATCGTCACCGGCTAAATCTGCAATAGTCCGGGCTACTTTGAGAATGCGATCGCTAGCTCTGGCTGATAAACCTAACTTTTTAATTGCGGCTTCTAACAAATTGCGGCTAGCATCGTCTAATTTACACCATTTTTGCAGATGGCGACTTTGCATTTGCGCATTACAACATAGACTGGGTTCTTCTTGAAAACGATTAATAGCGCGATCGCGTGCTTGTTGTACCCTTGCGCGTACAGACACAGACGCTTCTCCTGTGGGCTGTTGAGTAATTTCTTCTGGTTTTAAGCGATTGACAGCCACTTGCAAATCAATTCTATCCATTAAAGGGCCAGAAAGTTTTGCCCAATACTGCTCTCTTTGTCTGGGTGAACAAGTACACTGTTGGATGGTATCGCCATAGTAACCACAAGGGCAAGGATTAGTACTTGCTACCAAAGTAAACTGTGCTGGAAACATTACCGATTGTCTTGTCCGAGAAATAGTTACGTAACCATCCTCTAAAGGTTGTCGCAAAAATTCCAACACATCTCGCTTAAATTCCGTAAGTTCATCGAGGAAAAGTATACCTCTATGTGATAAAGAAATTTCTCCAGGACGAGGGAAACTACCACCACCGACGAGAGAAGGGCCAGATGCTGAGTGGTGGGGACTGCGAAACGGGCGATCGCGTACTAAAGAACCACGATTTTTTAATAACCCAGCGACTGAGTGAATGCGGGTCACTTCTAAAGCTTCACTAAAACTCAATGGTGGTAAAATACCTGATAAACGTCTGGCTAGCATGGTTTTACCACTGCCAGGAGGCCCGACAAAAATGAGGTTGTGTCCGCCAGCCGCCGCAATTTCTAAAGCCCGGCGACCATGAGCTTGAGCTTTGACTTCTTTTAAATCTGCACCTTGGTAAGATGCTGCTGGCAGAACCTCCATCTCATCTAACTTTACAAGCTGGTGCTTTCCAGGATTATTTAACAAATCCACGACTTCACATATATTTTTACAGCCATACACAGATAATCCCTGCACCACCGAGGCTTCTTGAGCATTATCAGTTGGTACAACTAAACCAGCAATTCCCATTTTTTTAGCAGTAGCCGCAATTGGTAAAACACCCGCTACCGGGCGCAAACTACCATCCAAGGAAACTTCACCCAAGAAAAGATAATCCCCCAACAAATCAGCACTGACTTGTTCAGAAGCAGCCAAAATTCCCACACTAATCGGCAAATCAAAACAAGGGCCTTCTTTGCGTAAGTCAGCTGGAGTTAAATTGATGACAATTTTTCGCATCGGAAAGGCAAAACCAGCATTTTTTAATGTGGCTTTAACTCTCTCTCTCGACTCCTGAACCGCGCTATCTGGTAATCCTAAAACAACAATTCCTGGCAAACCCCCCGATATATCGACCTCTACACCTACTTTCACGGCATCGATACCGACAATTGACGCACTCCAGACTCTAGCAAGCATTGGCTAAATATTTCTTCTATAAACAGTAACCCTTTAGAATCTCTAGCAGATGAGTAATAAAAACGGCATGAGTGAAACCACAGAGACAATTTTTAGCAAAATTATTCGTCGGGAAATTCCCGCCAACATCGTTTATGAGGATGACTTAGCTTTAGCATTTACAGATGTCAATCCCCAAGCACCAGTACATATCCTGGTCATTCCTAAAAAACCCTTGGCAAAGCTAGCTGATGCTGAATCTCAAGATCATGCTCTCTTGGGACATCTTTTGTTAACAGTCAAGCGTGTTGCTGAAGCAGCTGGATTAGACAATGGCTATCGCGTGGTCATAAATAACGGTGTTGATGGAGGTCAAACAGTCTACCACTTACATTTACATATTTTAGGTGGTCGGCAGATGGCTTGGCCTCCCGGTTGATCCTGCTTGATGAATCGCGTCTTAGACGTGATTCATCAGTAAAACAAATGAGAGACATAAGATATGGCTAATTAATTTTGCTTTACAAAACTAAATATTAAGATTAATGTAGTAAGCAAGGTAGAAACACCTACCAAAAACATACATAAAACCGCAATCATAAAGCAATGACCGCAACCTTACAACAGCGCCAAAGCGCCAACGTATGGGAACAGTTCTGCAACTGGATCACCAGCACCAACAACCGCATATACATCGGCTGGTTCGGCGTATTAATGATCCCCACCTTGCTAGCTGCAACCACCTGCTTCATCATCGCCTTCATCGCCGCCCCCCCCGTAGACATCGACGGCATCCGTGAACCAGTAGCAGGTTCATTAATGTACGGAAACAACATCATCTCCGGAGCAGTAGTACCATCATCCAACGCAATTGGACTACACTTCTACCCAATATGGGAAGCAGCATCATTAGACGAGTGGTTATACAACGGAGGTCCATACCAACTAGTAGTATTCCACTTCTTAATCGGAGTATTCTGCTACCTAGGACGTGAATGGGAACTATCATACCGCCTAGGAATGCGTCCATGGATCTGCCTAGCCTTCTCCGCCCCCGTAGCAGCAGCAACAGCAGTATTCTTGGTATACCCAATCGGACAAGGATCATTCTCAGACGGAATGCCCTTGGGTATCTCTGGAACCTTCAACTTCATGATCGTGTTCCAAGCAGAGCATAACATCCTGATGCACCCCTTCCATATGTTAGGAGTAGCAGGAGTATTCGGTGGAAGCTTATTCAGTGCAATGCACGGAAGCTTAGTAACATCTTCCTTAGTTCGTGAAACCAGCGAAAACGAATCACAGAACTACGGCTACAAATTCGGACAAGAAGAAGAAACCTACAACATCGTGGCAGCCCACGGCTACTTCGGTCGTCTCATCTTCCAATACGCATCCTTCAACAACAGCCGTTCCTTGCACTTCTTCCTAGCAGCATGGCCAGTGATTGGTATCTGGTTCACCGCCCTAGGCGTAAGCACAATGGCGTTCAACTTGAACGGATTCAACTTCAACCAATCCATCATCGACTCACAAGGTCGTGTAATCAATACCTGGGCTGACATCATCAACCGCGCTAACTTGGGTATGGAAGTCATGCACGAGCGCAATGCTCACAACTTCCCCTTAGATTTGGCTGCTGCTGAGTCTGCTCCTGTGGCTATCAGCGCTCCTGCTATCCACGGTTAATTTCTCAGCTTAATCTAGCTCGAAAAAGCGTCTCCCTTGCGGGGGGCGCTTTTTTGTTTGAGTTTCTCATTTACCTAAAAAAAGGTAGATTAAGACTCACATTAGTTCTCTGTTCTACTTGCTAAAAGCATCTTTGATATTATCAACAGTGCGTTCAACAGCATTCTTGGTTTTATCTACTGCTTTTTGTGTCCGACTTGCATCTTGTTCTGCTCTTTGCTCAATTCGGGCTACGTCTCTTTTGGCTTTGCGCTCAACAAAACTACCGTTGTTATTTGTTGCTTCCTCAACCCGTTTAGCATTCTTCTGGGCTGTTTCCTCAACTTTATTGGCAGTGTCACGAATGAAATTCTTGGTTTGTCCTGCGTCTTTACTGGCTTTATTTTGAATCACATTACCTGCGTCTGTAGAACTAGCGATCGCTATATTATTGGCGAAATATGCCCCATGCCAAGTAAAAGCGAAAACTGATACACAAAGCAAAGCAGTAGCTAGACAACGTCCTACAGTTGAAAGCCGGTTGCTTAAATAATTCAATTTCATAGAATACAATCTTCATGAGATTTGGCATTCTCATATTTACTTTATTTGGTTCATTGACCAAATCATTCTTGAGACTGAGGTTTTCTTGTCATCAGTTCTCAATAAATTCTCTCTTTCCATAGATAGTAATAATCAACAAGTGTGAAAGTTGCTAACCAAGTCCCTTCGGGTGACGCTCGCAAGCTCGCTACCGCTACGCTAACGCCAGTTCCCTACGGCGGGAAACCCGCCTACAGGACTGGTCTCATACCAATTTCCTTTAAATGTGAAACAGTAGAGACGTTGCAATGCAACGTCTCTACATAATTCATGTGTATCATGATTAACGTGAAATGGTATCACCGCCTGCGCGGACTAACATAAAATCAAGCTTTTAACCCGCGTAGGCGGGTTTTGTCTGTGTAGCTGCGACTTCTAGTCGCCTGGTGCAAGATATGAGGTTTTTCAGATAGTGTTGGGTGACGCAAAGCCTCTACCCAACCTAAATTTTTCTTGACTAGAGAAATTCTGCGATTCTCTCAACAGCAGTTTCTAGGATAGATGGCTCGTGAACTAGAGCAAAACGCACGTATCCTTCGCCAGATTTGCCGAAACCAGCACCAGGAGAAGCCGCTACACCTGTTTGTTTCACTAATTGGGTACAAAATTCTATAGAGTTTTGATGCCAATGTGGAGGTAACTTTGCCCAGATGTACATTGTAGCTTTGGGGGTGGGGACATACCAACCGATGCGGTGCAAAGCATCAATAAAAGTATCACGCCGTTGACGGAAGGTAGCAACAGCAGTTTGCACTCCTGTTTGAGGGCCAGAGAGAGCTGCGATCGCTCCGTGCAGAATTCCCCGATACTGATTAAAATCGACGGCGGCCTTGATTTGTCGCAGAGCCTGAATCAACTGGGCATTACCGATAGCGTAGCCAATGCGGAATCCACCCATATTGTAAGACTTGGAAAGAGTGAAAAATTCAATAGATACACTCTTATCTAGGTCAGCTTGGAGAATTGAAGGCACAAGGGATGAGGGCTTTTCCCAGTCCCCATTTCCAGCAAACACCAAATCTACATAAGGGAAATCGTGAACTAGCGCAATATTGTGCTGTTGACAGAAAGCGACGGCTTCCTTGAAGAAAGACAGAGGAGCGATCGCAGCTGTAGGATTATGAGGATAGCTCAACACCATCATCCGCGACTGAGCCAAGACGCTAGTTGGGATATCTGTAAATACTGGTAAAAAGTCATTTTCTGCCTGCAATGGCATCGGGTAGATTTGCCCACTAGCTAAGTAGACTCCCCCAGCATGAGAAGGATAGCCAGGATCGAGAAGGAGAGCAAAATCACCAGGATTGAGCAAGGCTAAAGGTAAATGCGCTGTACCTTCTTGGGAACCAATCAAAGGTAGTACTTCGGTTTCCGGATCAACTGTGACACCAAATTTTTGTGCGTACCAATCAGCTGCGGCTTGGCGAAACTCCCTTGTACCATTAAATAACAAATAACCGTGGGTACTAGGATCATAAAGGGATTTGGCGATCGCCTCCAAAACATGAGCTTCAGCTGGCAAATCAGAAGATCCTAGAGACAAATCAATTAAATCTCTACCTGCTGCTAGGGCGATTGCCTTAGCCCTATCCATATCAGCAAATACATTAGATTTTAGGGGTTGTATACGGCTAGCAAATTGCATATTAGTCATTGGTCATTAGTCATTAGTCAACAGTCAACAGTCATTAGTCATGGCTATGGACTATTGACTATGGACTAATTATTATTTAAATGCGAATCTAGGAAATTGAGTAATTTGTCTTTGCCAATCACTCCTTCGGTAGAGTCTAATAGTTCTTGTCCTTTAAATAGTCTCAGAGCTGGAACACCTTCTACTTGGTATTGTTTGACTGTAACAGGATTAGGATCGATTTCTAGTTTGACCACCTTGAGGCGATCGCTGTAGGTATTAGCAGCCAGATTAATTAACGGCGACATTAGCTGACAAGGCCCACACCAAGAAGCCCAAAAGTAAACTAATACAGGCTGCTTGGCTTTCAACACTTCGGTTTCAAACTCAGCATCAGTGATGGTGATTACACCCTTACTCATTGCAGTCTCCATTAGTTGACATCAATACAATGTTGATACACAGAATACTCTATACCAAAGTAGTCAGTTTAGGGAAATTGGAAGGCGACAGGGGACAGGGGGACAAGGGGACAAGGGGAGTATAGAGGATAGCTAATGACTAATGACTAATGACTAATGACTATTGACCATTGACTAATGACTAATGACTAATGACTAATGACTATTGACCATTGACTATTGACTAACTAAACAAAATCCCACAACCAAGAGGTGTGGGACTATATGTCATGGTTATCGGCAAATTTACAATTGATCCAATTGTTTGCGGAGGGCATCTAACTCAGAATCAACCACTTCGTTCGATTTGGGAGGAGTGGATGCTTGTTGCTGTTGTTGTTGTGGGGGTAGTAGATTCTGTTCGGGTGCAGGAGCCAAGGAGGCTTTCAAGGCTGCTAATTCATCATCTACATCGCTACCAGCTTCTAGTTGAGCAAATTGGGTTTCTAAGTCTGCGCCTGCCAATTCTGCGGCTGATTGGGCGCGGGCTTCTTGCATCAGGACTTTTTCTTCCATGCGCTCAAAAGCAGCCATAGCACTGCTGGTATTCATCCCGCGCACCATCCCTTGAAGTTGTTCTTGGGCTTTGGCGGTGGTAATCCGGGCTTTGAGCATTTCTTTCTTGGTTTTGGCTTCAGAAATTTTGCTTTCTAGCTGGATGAGGTTACGCTTGAGGGTGTCTACTTGAGTGACTTGTTGATCTAGACTAGCTTTGAGAGATGTACTGGTTTCGGTATAAGTTTTTTTCCGTTCAAGGGCTTGTCGTGCTAGGTTCTCATCACCTTTTTGCAATGCCAATTGAGCATTACGTTGCCACTTATTAATTTCATTTTGGGCATCAGTATATTGTTTCTCTGTACGTTTTTGCGCCGCGATGGTTTGGGCTACACCTTGGCGTAACTGTACCAAGTCTTCCTGCATCTCCAGGATGGCTTGCTCCAGCATTTTTTCTGGATCTTCAGCTTTATTAACTAAGTCGTTGAGGTTGGCACTGACTACTCGCTTAATGCGATCAAATAATCCCATAACTTTATTTTTCCTTTGGAGTTTACGCGCTTGGTTGAACAGTTTGCTTTTTAAGTTACTCAGTGATGAGGGAGTGAGGGAGTGCTGAGTGCTGAGTGCTGAGTAGTTAGAGTAATTAATTATTCTCCTCTGCTCCTCTGCTCCTCTGTCTTAATTTTCTCTCACTCCTCAATTTTCACTCAGCACTTTTAACTCATCACTCTTCATTATTTAATAGCTTCCACTCTCAATGTAATCTTTCCGGTTGGGTTCAGTACGTTTCAATACCCGCTAATTTTTAAAATATATCTTACAGTTTAACCACTCAACACTCATCACTCCCTCACTCCCGGTTACTGAGCGCAGTCGAAGTACACTCCCCACTCAGCACTCAGCACGGGCTAAACGCCCCGCTACCGCTAACAGCACTCAGCACTCCCTCACTCCCCACTCCCAGATGGCAGTTGCGGAGGCTTTTCAGCTTCGTGTAGGGCTTGGGTTTTCATGGCTGCTATTTCGGTGTCAATGTCTTGGGCAGCTTCTAGAGTAGCGAATTTTTTTTGTAAGTCGTCACTGCCGAGTTGATTGATGAGTTCTGATTTGGCTTCTATTTGCAAAACTTTTTCTTCCATGCGCTCAAAAGCACTCAAGCTGCTAGTTGCAGATGTACCGCTTAACATTTCTTGGAGTTTATACGATGCTTCGGCTGAACGAGCGCGAGCAATGTACATATCCTTTTTGGTTTTTGCTTCGGCAATTTTTAACTCCAGTGTCCGCATATCTTTTTTGAGTCTATCTACTATTTCTACTTGCTCTCCTCTTTGTTGAGTCAGGGTGGTGGCAGTTTGTACATAAGCTTGGCGTTTTGTCAAGGCTTCTCTGGCTAAAGGTTCATTACCTTGTTGGATGGCTAATTGGGCGCGACGATACCATTCTTCTGCTGTGGATTGAGCCGATGCTGCTTGGCGTTCTGTGCGTTTTTGGGTGGCGATCGCTTGTGCTACTCCCTGTCGCAGTCGCAGTAAATTTTCTTGCATTTCCATGACGGTTTGTTCCAGAATTTTTTCTGGATCTTCTGTACTGGCTAGCACACTGTTGAGGTTAGCGCGAATCACCCGTTGGATACGCTTGATTAATTCCATAGTCTCGGCTCTCCATTCATTTTCCGCCAGTCAGCCCCAGAGGGAATGCAAAATTCAAAATTAATTTTTTTGATTTGATCTCTTGTTTCCCCTATGGTATCGTAAATTTTTACAAGTCACGGTTGCTGCACTCTGGCTTTAATCCCTTTAGCTTGTAGCTGTTTTAACCTTTGTTGCGCTTCTTCTTTTGTCTTGAGTGTAGCCAGATAAATTAATGTGCTGTTGCGTGACAAGTAGGCATCGGGAACTATTTTTCTGGCATTTGTCAGAGCATTATTACCTTGATTATCTACCACGATATGAAACACTCCGTCTGCTGACGGTTTGATTTCTGCATTGGCTGGGGATGGTGTTGCAGTTGCTTGAGGCTTTGGTGATACATTCAGGGATGGTAAAGGCTGTAGTTGTGGTACTGGGCTGGCAACTGGAGGAATAACTAGGGGTTGAATGGGAACGGGGTTGACTGGTAGTGCTGTAGGCGTTGGTTGGACTTTGGGTTGTAAGCCGACTACATCATTAGGGTTGCGGACTTCGGGAAACTCTTTGGCGGCTAGATTGGGATATTTAGGTATGAGTGTAGGTTCTGGCTGTAACTGGGGTTGGGATTGATCAGCAACTGTTTGGGGATTTTCTGCCTTGGGAGATGAGTTGCTGTTGAATAATTTACTAAAATTTAGCTGAGGTAAACTTTTGGGGTTAAAAACTACGTAACCTAATGTCAGGCTGGCTACCAATAACAGCAGCATGGAACCTATACCCAGAGGAGATAATAGACTATCACTAGAATTATTGGGTTGAGTGGTTTCGGGTTGTTCATCTGTCAAACTACGTAATAGGGCTTCACTGGATTCTAAATAGTCATCGGGTTGGCTGGGAGTTTCTTCTGCTAACAGTTTTTCACCTGGATAAGATTGAGCGATCGCTGACACCATACTACTATCGTTAACACTAGCCGCAGGTAGGGGAATTTGTGTGTTGGCTTCAGGTTTAGGGGGTATTTGCGGTGTATCAGTTATGGCTGTGGTGATAGTGGCTACTGGTATTTCTGGCGGAGTTTCCACAATGGCATTGATAGGAAGTTTGATTTCTGCTGGTGGGGTATCTGCTACTGTGGCATTTCTAGTAGGCGATTCTTGAGGATAATTGTTAGCATAACTATTTACACGGGGCTGGTTAGCTGCTTTCACGCCCATGCGAGTGCGTCGGTAACGGGTTAACTCTTGTTCTAACTGCACTTCTAAACTTGCTAATGCTGCTGCTAATCCTGGTTTTAATCCAGTGTCGGCATCTGTGAGATGATTTTGACTCATTACCTCAATACCTGCTTTTCAATGTCTTTAAAATCTGTCAATGATATTTTAAGTGTTTTGCAAAAGCAAGCTAAATGGCAAGAACAACCATTTCAGCAAGTGTGTCAATATTGGGCGGAAGTTGTGGGGGTGATAATTGCTGCCGAAACTCAACCTTTATCAGTGCAACGTGATGTCTTACGAGTGGCAACTTCTAGTGCTGCTTGGGCGCAGAATTTGACATTTAGCCGCCAAAAATTACTTTTGAAGTTAAATGAAAAGCTATCTCAGCCTTTAGTAGATATTCGTTTTGCTACGGCTGGTTGGCAATATCATCCACCTGTGGTTGAGTCAGAATCAACGGTGAATCAACATCCCAGTTTTTTGGGTGATTTGGCTGATGATGTCTATGATGGTAAAGTTGCACCTATAAATCAAGATGTTAATCAGGTGTTCCAGAATTGGGCCAAGATGAGACAAGAGCGATCGCAAGATTTACCCCTCTGCCCTCATTGCCAATGCCCGACACCTCCCGGTGAACTCCAACGCTGGGGCGTTTGTGCATTTTGTAGCGTTAAATAGTAGAGACGTGGCATTGCAACGTCTTTACATAATTTATGTGTATCATGATTAACGTGAAATGATATAAGTTGTAGCGATCGCACATAAAATCTCGCTGATTTTAATGTGTGTGCAACTACATCCGTTCTGATTTTGTTGACACTGGTAAGGTAATCACAAATTCTGTACCTTTTGCTAAAACAGAAATACAGTTCAGCGTGCCAGTGTGAGTTTCTTCGACAATTTGCCGAGCGATCGCAAGTCCTAAGCCTGTACCTTTACCGACAGCTTTGGTAGTAAATAAGTGGTCAAAAATCTTCTGTTTGACTTGTTCTGTCATGCCGATGCCGTTATCAGCAATGACAATTTGAATTTGCTGCTCTTGGGCTGAAGTTGTGATTGTAATGCAGTTGGGATTATCTTTAATTTCCTCAAATCTACGTCCATGATTTGATTCTTCTAAGGCATCAATGGCATTAGCAATAATATTCATAAATACTTGATTTAGTTGCCCAGGAAAGCATTCAATTTTAGGTAAATTACCGTAATTTTTGATCACTTCAATGAGGGGATGTTGTTCGTTAGCTTTGAGACGATGTTTTAAAATTAAAATTGTGCTATCTATACCTTCATGGATATTAAATAGGACTTTGTAATCTTTATCAGCACGAGAAAATGTTCTCAAACTGGTGCTAATATTTTTGAGTCTGTCACAAGCCATTGTCATGGCATCCAGCATTTTTGGTAAGTCTTCTAAACTGTAATCTAGGTCGATTTCTCTGGCATGATCGTTAATTTCATCACTGCCATGAGGCAGTTTTGCTTGATAGAGTTTTAAATGTTCTACAATATCAGCGATCGCTGGTTTGGCTTGTTTAAGACTTGCAGCCATAAAACCGAGGGGATTATTCATTTCGTGAGCAACACCAGCAACTAAATTACCCAATGCTGACATCTTTTCACTTTGGATAATTTGTAATTGGGCTTGTTGTAGAGAAATTTCTGCCTGTTTGCGTAAGTGTAGTTCTTTATGAACATCGCTAATATCAATTACCACCCCATCCCACAGGATAGCGCCATCGTCTTCGCGTTGTGGGCGAGCCGCCGATTGTACCCATTTCACCGTTCCTGACGGCAGGATAATCCGCCATTCTTGCTCAAATGGGGTCAGATTTTGGGCAGAGTAGGCGATCGCCTGATAAATGGCTGGATGATCGTCAGGATGGTGTAAGGTGTAAAGGCTTTGCTTTCCTGCCATTACCTCGTCTGGATCTAACCCGTATAAGTCCCAACAGCCAGAACTAACGTAGGGTGTAGAAGTTGAACCATCTGGGGCTAGACGGAATTGGTATACCATCCCAGGAATATTATTTGCCAAATTGTGAAACCGGATTTCATTGGCTTGTAATTTCGCTACAGATTGCTCTAACTGTTGGGCATAATTTTGGGAATGGCGATAAAGTCGGGCATTTTCTAGAGAAATTGCTGTTTGAGTGCAAAGTAAGTTGAGGAGTTCGACGCGATCGCTGGTAAAGGCTCCAGTAGTAACATTGTTTTCTAAGTACAATACAGCTAGCAACTTACCCTGATGCAAAATGGGGCTACACAAGATACTTTTCGGCTGTCGTTGCTGAATGTAAGAGTCATTAATTAATGATATATGCACTGTGGCATCAGTAATTACCACATGTTCTAAACTGCGCTTGACGGTATGAATTAAGCCAACTGGCACATCTAAGGAGTCTTCTACAGGCTGTGAATGGGTGAGTATTTGGGTATTGCTATCCAGCTTTGCTAATGCCCGAATCAATAATTGATCTGACTCCATTAGCATGAATACACACTTATCAGCTCCGGCATTTTCGATGACAATATCTAGCAAAGATACCAGTAGTTTTTCCAGTTCGATTTCACTGGAGATGGTTTGGGAAGCTTGAAGAATCGCTGCTAAGTCTAAGGCTACAGCAATACTGTGATTGGTGGCAGTGGCTGAACTGGTACAGGTGACATTGGCAAAAGTGAATAGAGTTTCGTTAACTGAGAGCGTCGTCCGAGTTTGTTTGAGGATGGGAGCTAGGAGTTGTGGGTAAGATTCTTCTAGATGGGCAACTTTGGCTTTTGCACCCCAGTGAGCATAGCCATAATAAGCTTGGATTATGTGTTCTCTGGCAAGGCGCTCTTTACTCCAGTCGAGATAGAATTTTGCTGCCAGTTCGTTGGCTAAGGCTTCTTCGTGAATGAATTGATGTGCTTTTGCCAGGGTGATGGCTTTGTCATAACATTCAATGGCAGCAATTTTTTCACCCAAAACTCTGTGATGTTCAGCTGCAACTAAATACCATTTGTGTAAATGATTCATGGGGTTATTTTGCGCCCATTGATGCAGTATGGTTTGATGAGTTTGAGCTAGAGCTAAACTTTCGGCTGACTCGATTTCTGGCTGAGTGGGGAAAAGTGCTAGATATGTTAGAGCTGCATAAAAGTGGAAAACGGGAATATAAACCGTTCCCGATAGTGCCATAAAATATAACTGAGCTTGGGCAATGTAGTTGCTAGCATCTGTATAATTACCAAAACAGTAAGCAAGTAGCAGTTTGTAGATATAAAGTTCAGCGATCGCTGTAAGATCATGATCCTGCTGATGCTTAGGCAGCATGACTGTTTCATTGTAAGCATTGCCGATTAAGCAATGTGGTTGCATGACTGGTTGCATCAAGTTTTCGGCTATTTGCCTTCCCATATCTACATACGCTTGAGCCGAATATTGTTTCACCTGAGCCAATGCCACACTATAATCTGTCATGTCTTGCACAAAACTATCTAGTTCTGCACCACTAAAAAATCTGGCATTACTGTGCGTTGCTAGGGCATAACCAGCGTGAACGAAGTTACCTGTTTCTATTCCTGCATGGTAAGCTGCTTTCAAAATAGGGACTGTGGCACTTAATTCCTCTTGATGGTGCTGAATAAAGCAGCCAAACAGAAACATCACGATAGTTTTCAGCTCTTGTATTAGCAATTTTTCTAGTAAATTTAGCGCCAATTTACCAAAAGCATAGCCTGTAATAACATCTCCCAAGAAAGCAGACATCACCATCCCATGAATAGCATACCCAGTTGTTGATGCGACACTATTGCCAGATTGAAGAGATAAACTCACCATCGTGGAACTGAGCAATGGTAACAAACTCGGCATTCCTTGGATAATTGGGGCAAACAACATTCCCATCACTTGCATGGCAGCTTGAGTGTTAGTATCAGTTGTTAGTGGTAAATCGATTAAGTCTGCAACTTGTCTGCCTGCGAGTTGGGTAGCTAGGGCTTGTAATGCTTGGCTAATTTTGGCTTCATCAGCTTCTAAAGGTAGTTCAATCCCAAATTCAGATAAGGCTTTTCTACCAATAGCGATCGCTTGTAATACATTACTTTGTAAAGTTTGTGCTGCAATTTGAATTTCGTAAATTTTAACTTTATCTAAAATTGTCTGAGATTTTTGCAAAACTAATGTTCCGATCTGTTCTAGACTATCAAAGTCACCATGTAAATAACTCACTTCCGCAGCTGCAATATGCAGGTGTAAAGTCAATTCATATTGATGCTGCCACGAGTTTGGCTGTAGCAATTCTATACCTGTTTGTAAATACTCTCTGGCTGCGGCGTAGGCTGTAGATTTTCTGGACTTAATGCCAGCTTTTAAATTGAGTTGAGCTAAGGTTTCCTGTGCTTGTGGTTGACTGATTAAGTCTCTGGCTTTGTTCAAATGCCCGACAATATCAAACAGTTTTTCTGCTTGCTCTATTTCCGATAAATTTTGCTGGAGTAATTGTCCAATTTTCAGATGAGTGGCTTGTTTTTGGTGAGTAGGAATTAGGGAATAAGCTGCTTGCTGTACTCGGTCGTGCAAAAATTTATATTGTGCTAATTGTTGAGTAGTATTGGCTTTTGCTAGCTCTAATTTATCATGATGTTCTCCCTGATAGAACTTATAAACATCACTAATTGGTAAAATTAATCCCGCTTGTAAGGCTTGCCATAACTCAGTTGCCAATACAATTTCTGATTGTTCGGACACAATTACCAAAGTTGCTAAATCAAACTGATTGCCGATACAGGCAGCTAACTGCAAAACTCGTTGAATTGATGGAGGTAGTTTGCCTAATTGCCATGCCATAAAAGCGACGACATCATCTGTCAGCGTTTGCTGATTCACTTGTGTAATATCACATTGCCAACAGCCTAATTCAAAATCAAATTGAATGCAGTTTTCTTGATGTAATGCTTTGAGAAATTGGGTTGTAAAAAACGGATTACCTTTGGTTTTCTGATAAATTAAGCCAGAAAGATGATAGACATAGGATTCTGTACATTTGAGTGTGTCAGCAACTAATTTATTTACCTGAAGTTGGCTTAGTGGTGCTAAGGTAATTTTATTAATAGTGACTCCTGTTTTTGCCAGATCACTTAAAGTTGATATTAATGGATGTCCTGGAGTGACTTCATTATCACGATAAGCACCAATTAACAACAGATATTTTGTATCTGTCATGAATAATTGAATTAAGTTCAAAGACGCAGTATCAGCCCATTGCAAATCATCAATGAAGATCACTAACGGATGTTCGGCACTGGTAAAAACTTGCGTAAATTTTGGGAATAATAAATTAAATCTATTTTGGGCAGCCGTTCCTGATAATTCTGGTACAGGTGGTTGTGTCCCAATAATTTGTGATAACTCAGGAATAACTTGAATGATTACCTGTGCATTATCTCCCAAGGCTGCTAATATCTGATTTCTCCATTGCTGAATTTGTGCATCAGTTTCTGTTAACAATTGCTTGATTAAATCTCGAAATGCTTGCAAAAAAGCACTGAAGGGGATATTCCGTTGAAATTGGTCATATTTGCCTTTGATAAAATAGCCCCGTTGCCGCACAATCGGTTTATGAACTTCATTGACTACTGCTGTTTTACCAATGCCGGAAAACCCAGCCACCAACATCATTTCTGTTGCACCCAAACTAACTCGCTCAAATGCTGCTAGTAGAGTTTTGACAGGGGTTTCTCTACCATAGAGTTGATCAGGAATGATGAAGCGATCGCCTACATCTCGTTGAGCAATGGCAAAGTGTTGAATTTGTCCAGTTGTTGTGAGTTGATGTAAACAATTTTCCAAATCAAACTTCAAACCTAAAGCAGTTTGATATCGATCCTCCGCATTCTTTGCCATCAATTTCATGACAATATCTGACAGTACCTGGGGAATCTCTTCCCTATTCCCTATTCCCTGTCCCCTGTCCCCTGTCACCTGTTCCCTGTCCCCTGTTACCTGTTCCCTATTCCCTAAGACAGTCGGTATTTTCGCCAGATGACAATGCACTAACTCCATTGGATCATCAGATATAAAAGGTAATTCACCAGTCAATAATTCATAGAACGTTACACCTAAAGAATAGAAATCAGTCCGATAATCAATTGAGCGATTCATTCTACCAGTTTGTTCTGGAGATATATAAGCCAGTGTGCCTTCTAAGATATGGGGATTGATAAATGTTTGTGTTTCTTTAGCAAGTAAAGAAGCAATACTAAAGTCTATTAATTTAACTTGTTGAGTGTCGGGATTAATTAAAATATTGACGGGTTTAATATCTTTATGAATAATCCGATTGTGATATAGTATATTTAAGGCATCGCAGAGAGCGATCGCCACAGGTAAAAATTCTGCTAGCGATCTTAGTTTTCCTTCAATTCCCCATGTTCTTAGGGAAATGCCGCCAAAATCCTCCATAATTAACCCATAGCCATTTTGGTATGGTTCTAGACTATAAGTTTGGATAATTAAAGGAGAGTTGAGATTTTTAGCAATAGTATACTGGTTGCGAAAGGCCAAAAGTTCACTAAAACTGGGATAATGGTTTTTTAATAGTTTAATAACTACTTTTAAGCGATCGCTTTCTCGATACCCTCGATAAACAACGGTTCTAGAACCATTGTAAATTTCTTCGTTGACTTGATACCCAGAGATACTCACCGTATTCGGATTCATAACACTAAATCTGACAATTTCTGCATTTAGTGTTCCCAAATGAATACTGACTCATTAAGTATATGCGAAAATGAATGTAGAGATGTTGCACTGCAACGTCTCTACAAGGATTTTGGGCAACGCAGAATTAATTTTTGGAGATGTCTATTAAACATACACGCAAAAAAACTCTTTATTCGACACCCTCAAGACAAGCTTTCAGGCGTTGTGCTAAAACCTGGACATGAGGCTGCAAAACAAACGAATAATGATTGCCCGGTACGTCTATAATCCTGATATCCTTCGCTGCCATCACAGAAAATAACTCTACCCAAACTAAAGTTGGGTCAGGAGCCATGATATGCTTTTCTTTAGCTCTAAAAATAGTGACTTTACCTGGATACGGTTGTCGCACATAAGCATAAGTTGCTTTGAGAGTACCGACTAAAACATCAAGAATCCGGCGATTATTTTGACGTTCTACACCAGGCGGAAAGATTTGTGCTTTCCTAGCTTTATCGATAATATAGTCAATTTTTGCTTCTACACTAAGATACTCTATTTCTTCTGGTGTCACTAGATTATCTTGGCCAAACATCCCTCCAAATACTCTAGAAAGCACACCAACTAAATAAACATCATCAATTGGTTTTTGTTTATCCAATAAAATTGGCACATAAGAATCTAATATTGCCAGTAACGCAACTTCCTGTCCTTGTCTAGATAATTGTTGTGCTACTTCATAAGCCACGACTCCACCAAAAGACCAACCACCAACATGATAAGGCCCTTGGGGTTGAAATTCTCTGATAGTTTGTACATAGAGACTTGCCATATCTTCGACACTTGTCAAAGGTTCAGCATCTCCATAAAAACCTTGAGCTTGTAAGCCGTAAAATGGTTGATCAGTTCCCAGATAATTGGCTAGTTGAAAATAGCATAAAACATGACCACCAGCCGGATGTATACAGAAAAAAGGTGGTTGATTTCCTTTTGTTTGGATGGGAACTAGAGGTGAATTACTAATTGAGTAATTATTGTCTTGGAGAACTTTTGCTAAATCTTCAATGACGGGATTAGTTAAAAGTGTTGCTAATGGTATTTCTCTGCCAAACAACTGCTCAATTTTAGCAATTAAATGTAACGCTTTGAGTGAATCACCACCGATCGCTAAAAAGTTGTCTTGCACACCTATGTGGGGTAAATGCAAAATTTCTGTCCATATTTGGACTAGTTGTGCTTCTATTTGGTTACGCGGGGCTACAAAGGTATTACTAGCTGTAAAATTAAATCTATCTGGTTTTGGTAAAGCTTGACGGTCTACTTTACCACTAGGATTTAAGGGAAGATTTTCCAGCATCACATAAGCAGAAGGAATCATGAAATTTGGTAACTTGGAATGTAAAAATTCGCGTAAACTATGAAGTGTTGGTGGCTCTAAATGAGAAGTAAGATAAGCAATTAGTTGCTTTTCTTGGTTAGCTTCACCATCAGCAATCACTACAGCTTCTCTGACTTGTGGATGTGAAGATAGGGTGTTTTCAATCTCGCCAATTTCAATCCGATGTCCACGAATTTTGACTTGATAGTCTATTCTGCCAACATATTCAATATTGCCATCTGGTAAATAACGTCCTAAATCACCAGTTTTATAAAGTCGTTCTTTGTTAAAAGGATTCAAGATAAATCTTTCATTAGTTAATTCTTCCCGGTTTAAATAACCACGTCCTACCCCAACACCACCAATATAAATTTCCCCTGTAACACCTATGGGAACTGGTTGTAAATCGGGATCAAGAATATAAATTTGGGTATTGGCAATGGGACGACCGATAGGTACAGTTTTTAAATTACTATTTTTTTGACATTGCCAGAAAGTCACATCAATGGCTGCTTCTGTAGGGCCATAGAGATTGTGTAACTCGCATTTTAAACGTTGGAAAAATCTATTTTGTAAGCTGAGTGGCAAAGCTTCACCGCTACAAATCACTCTTTTAATTGAGGTACATTTCTCCACGACAGAATTTTCTAAAAACACTTGTAGCATGGAGGGAACGAAATGTAAGGTGGTGATTTTTTCTTGAATGATTAAATCTATTAGATATGCACTATCTTTATGTCCACCTGGTTTGGCTATGACTAAACGAGCGCCAGTTAATAGCGTCCAGAAAAATTCCCAGACAGAGACATCAAAACTAAAAGGTGTTTTTTGTAAGATGCTATCTGTGGAATTGATTTGATAAGTTTCCTGCATCCATAGCAACCGATTACATATCCCTTTGTGGGTGTTCATTGCACCTTTGGGTTTGCCAGTGGAACCAGAGGTGTAGATGACGTAAGCCAGATTTTCTGGTTGAGTGTTGCTGGTGGGATTGGTATTTGGTTGTAGAGAAATTTCTGGCCAGGCTGTATCAATACAGATAGTTTGTGCTGGATTTTGGGGAATTTGTGATAGTAATTTTGCTTGCGTTAGTAATATTTGTACTTGAGAATCTTCTACCATAAATCTCAAGCGTTCTTGGGGATATTCGGGATCAATGGGAATGTAAGCCCCGCCAGCTTTGAGAATTCCGAGTAAACAAATGACCATTTCTAGGGAACGTTCTGCACAAACACCGACTAATGTTTCTGGTTGTACTCCTAGTTTTTGTAAATAATGGGCTAGTTGGTTGGCTTTGGTGTTTAATTCTTGATAGGTGAGTTGTTGCTGTTCAAAAGTTAAGGCGATCGCTTGGGGGGTTTTTTCTGCTTGGGCGGCGAATAAATCATGTAAACTTTGGGAAAGATCATAGTCTTTTTGGGTGTTTAGGTAAGTTTTTATTTGTGTGGTTGACATTTTTGGAGGGGGAGGGGAGAGGGTTTTTAAACGCAGAGGTATGGGGAGGTCAGCGCAGCGAAAAGTTCTGTAGGCGGGTTTCCCGCCGTAGGAAACTTTTCAAGACAGAGGTACGCGGAGTTGGTTTTTTCTCTGCGCTTTGGGGTGGGTTAATCTCCGTTGGGTTCTACTAATTTACCGATGTTGAAATCTATTCTTGTCCAGCCTTTGAGGTGGCTAAGGTTTTTGAGGAGGAGTAGGGGAATTTGCCAATGATGTACCATGAGGAATGGTAGGGGGTCATGTGGTTGATAAATTGCGTCGGTTCCTCGCCAAATATTTTGCAGCCATTTGCGTAACTGGGTGAAGGAACGGATACCGGTTACGCGCCAAGCTTCGTGATATGTCCAGTAAGTAGGTTTGCTGGTTTTGAGTGGTTGTAGGGTTGTGGCTAATGGTTCTGTGTCTAGGTAGGCTTGGGCGACTAGGGGATGGTTGTAAAATGTGGTGATGGCTGAGTGAGTGCGGGGGTTACACTCGATGGCGTAGATTTTACCGTCTTCAGTTTGGATGAAGTCGAAGGAAATCTGTCCAGTCAGTTTGAGTTCTTGGACAAAATGTTTCACCCAGTCGATGATTTGTGGGTTTTCGACGTTCTCATAGTTGACTTGGAATGCTGATGATTCGCAGCAGCAATGTAGTCGTAGTTCGCCGTCTCTGACGGTGCTGTGGGTGCAGAATTCTTTACCTGGGATGAATTCTTGCATAATCCACGGTGTTTCGGGACTGATGGGTAAGCTGTTGACGAAGGCGGCTGTTGCTTCTGGTGTCGGACAGGGAAGTTTGGTTAAATCTAAGCGGCGGACTGAGTCGTAAGGGATGCTTTTGAGGATGTATGGATGAGATTCACCAGAGAAGTCGAAATTGAGGACTTGTTCGGCTGATGTAATTTTAAAGGATTTGGGGACTGATAAACCAAGCGATCGCCCTTTCTCGGCAAAGGCAAATTTATCATCTAGCATTTGCGTAATCTCTGCATCAAAATGCAATACTTCGCAATGAGGCGATAAGGCTGGTTTGGCTAAGGAGTCGTAGTAGCTACCCACCGGACTGGTGACGGGAATATAGATATCAATATTTTCTTGTTTGATGATATCTACTAAAGCCTGAGTATAGGCTTGTGGGTTTTCCTGGGGTGCGGGAACTGTATAAAACTTATCTACCGCTTGCGAAAAACGATGTCCAGTCAGCCAGTATTTATGGGTTTCTAGCAAAACTACTCGGTGTCCAGCAGCATGAAATGACCTTGCTAGTTGCAAAGCTTTGGTCATTTTCCCACCACTAATCAAAATGTTTTTGGGGTTTGCTGCTTTGGTTTTTACAGGACGGAAAGCTAGTAGGGATAAGAAAACAATGATGGCATTGATGGGTAATGCTAGCAACAGCAAAGCCAAAGTACCGATGTTTTGGATAATTGCGGCTATTTTCGTCTGGGAGGGAACAGACGGTGTAGCAAAAACAGAAGTCAAGGGAAGAGATTGTGCCATACTCAATTGGACAATTAAGGTGTTGTTCTGCGGATAATCGTCAAACCATCACGCAATGGCAACAGTACTTGTTCCACACGGGGGTCACGGCTGACAGTATGATTAAATTGAGCGATCGCTTCACCGTTCACACTCCGTTTTTCTGGTGCTAGATATACTTCCCCTTGCAATAATGTGTTATCTACACAGATAAAGCCATTAGCAGCTAGCAAATTTGTATCTAGCAATAGCTGAAAATACTCTGTGTACTCCTTTTTATCCGCATCGATAAACACTAAGTCAAAGGATTCTCCCGCCTCTGCTAACCTGTGCAAAGTTGCCAATGCTGCACCCAATTCCACCCGAATTTTCGTACCGTGGGGAGATTGTGCAAAAGCCTTTTGACCAATTTCGGCTGCATATGGGTCTACTTCACAAGCTACCAGCAATCCGTCCTCTGGTAAAGCTTCCGCCATTGCTAGGGCTGAATAACCTGTAAACATCCCGATTTCTAAGACTTTTTTCGCCTTAGTCATATGGACAAACATCTTCAGTGTTTGCCCTTCTATGTGACCAGATAACATCTCCTGTTCCAAGGGACGGACGGTTGTACCACCGCTAAAGTGTTCTCCCCAGGCTTCTTGGGCTGTTGTTTTGGCTAATGTAGCCAAAGCCGGCGATTCTGGAGTAGTGCATTCTTCTAGATAGGAATCTAAACCAGCAGCTAAACTCCAGGCTTGATGAATTTCAGTAACCAACGACTCTGGTAAATCTGAGTGTTGCTTGACTTCTTGCACAACTACTGCTAATTTCTCGGTTAAAATTCCCAGTGGTGTCACAGGCCTGGCTGTAGATTTGACAATCACATTCGTCATGATTTGCTACTCCCAATTAATTCTTTTTGATAGTTGGGGTACACATCTACACCTTCACCACCACGAGGATAACGAGTGCAGAGTTCTTTATGTTCTGCTAAAGCTGCGGTTAATTCTTCTTTTGTTAAGTCATTGGCAAAGAAGCAACTACCAATAGGTCTGGGCATGGCAGCTCTTTGTAAACCATCACGGGTTAAGGTGATAGACTCAGTAGCACGCCATAGCAGTTCTGCATCCAACAAAGGATGATCCAGTGATAAACCAATCCGACTCATTAAGCCTAAGATGCGATCGCGCTCTTGTGTGGTAATGTAGTTTCTGCGAGCTGCGATCGTTGCTGACAATGCCATATCAATATTGACTGCGTGACCGTGGAACATGGGAATATGAGGTGCAAGTTCTAAAGTCGGACTCCAAGTGTGACCATAAGCAATCACCCTATCTAGGTCTAACTCGTGTAAGTTGGGTACTTCCAACTCCAACATCTTGTGGATAGCTTTGTATGTCAGACGATGAGCTATTTCTTTGATCTCTGGTGTGGCATCTACATTACCAAAGTGAGTGTACAGCAATTCTTCACCGTACTTTTCCAATAACTCAAACACTTCTTGGTGTGCGACTACGGCGATTTTGACTAACTCCGCCATACCGTTACGCACTTGGTCTATTGGTAAAGTACGCAGTAAGGAAAAATCTAAGAACACTTTTTGTGAAGCATGATAAGCACCTAAACGATTTTTCAGCTTCTTGTGATTCACGGCTACTTTAATCGCCACACTAGCATCGATTAATCCTATCAGGGTGGTAGGAATACGGATATAATTGCTGCTACGACGATATGCAGAGCAAGCAAAACCTACAACATCTGTAATTAAACCACCACCTATGACTAAGACTGGTTCTTTGCGGACTAATCGGAAATCTGCAAAGACATCTACAACTTTCTCAAATGTTTGGATAGTCTTATTTGGTTCGGTAATAGTAATGGGAAACAGTGTCAAGTCAATATTGTAATACTGGAAGTATTTCTGAATTTGCTGACTATATAGCTGACTGACATTAGCATCTACAATTGCCAAGCATCTACCAAAGTTACTGTATGTATCTGCTAACTCTGGATTTGTAATCTCAAAAACTCCATCTACATAAACTAAATCGTATGCAATTTTTTCGTATCCCTCTACATGAAAAGATGTTGCTTGTGCTTCAAACTTTGTTTGGACGATACTCATATTTTTGACCTCTGATTGCAATACATAATTATCAATATCTGGCTGAAATTTTTAGACGTTCTCGCCAAGATATTAATGTTTTTGCAGCAGTATCTTCCCTAATTTCTCATGAGAAATAAGAGCTAGCCTACAGCAGATTTTGGCAGTTACGAAAACTCTGTCATATCAAGGTAAAGCACTAGAGAATAAACAGTGCCATTAAACCTCAGAAACACCATATAAGCAGAAAAAAAGTATCCTACTTCCCTGTTGCTTAACAGATGAGTCTAGATATGTTCAAAAATTCTAGGATTAATCATTAATCAAAGAAACCGCACCTGATTAGTAGTAGTTGTTGTTGACGAAGGTGCTTTAGATTAACTTCACATTTCTAAACATATCACTATTTGCTAGTTGTTGCACATTATCCATAAAAATTTTTTAGAAAAATTTATTGATATCCCATAATCAATACTTTTGACACGATTTTTCTAGATTGAACTTGAGCAATTATATTCAGCCAACCAGCAAACATAATTTTCCCTCAATGCCTAATATCCTTAGAATTGACATGATTGAATTGCCTCCAAATTTTCAAAAAATCAAGAGGCGTTTGAGAAAGTAGACATGAAAATTACCTAATAATTAGGCAACTTCTGACTACTAAACTAGTAAACATATCTAACTTTTTAGGAACAGCAGAAGAGTGATTTATCTTTGTTGAACCTTCAATAACCTACCAACTATTGCAACAAAAATACATAAAATTACTCTCATTTTTAATCTGTTGACACCAAAGGAAATCTCAGGAGATGATAGATTTCTTGGACTTAGGCAGTAGTTTGCCAGCCAGAGCAGTAATTTTGATGCTCAAACAGCTTAATATTGTCTTTACATTTCTCAATGTAACATTGTTTGTAAAATATTTCACCTAAACTAAAGATACATTTTCACTAAAATTCCTGGGAATTTCACGGATTACTTGAGTAAAAATACTTATTGACAATGTGAGTATTTTCTAGGCGATCGCATATTTAAGAGGATGGAGGAGACAAGGGGAGCCAGCACCGTGCGGGGGTTTCCCCCGTTGAGGTGACTGGCGTGACAAGGAAACAACATATTAATCTTTCTCTCCTTCACTCACGACTCACTAAAGAAATTTCTCCCTCAGTATCGCAATGACATCTAAAGCCTCGTACAATTAGTATCACTTAACTTTTTAATCAGGAGCTAATGCCATGCCAATGGCGGTTGGCGTAATCGAAACTTTAGGTTTTCCAGCTGTGTTGGCGGCAGCTGATGCAATGGTAAAATCTGCCGCAGTGACACTTGTGTATTATGGTCAAGCAGAAAGCGCTCGCTTATTAGTAGCAGTTAGGGGACAAGTTGCAGAAGTCAAAAGAGCAGTTGAAGCCGGGATCGCGGCTGGTGAACAAGCACATGGGGGTGAAGTCATTACCCATTACATAGTTCCCAACCCCCCAGACAATGTGGAAGCAATTCTGCCTATCCACTTTACTGAAAAATCTGAGCCTTTTCGGATGTTTTAGGGATTGGGGATTGGGGATTGGGGATTGGGGATTGGGAGCAGAGGAGAATAATTAATTACTCAGCACTCAGCACGGGCTAAACGCCCCGCTTCCGCTAACAGCACTCATTACTCAGCACTCAGCACTCACCACTCACCACTCTCTTACATAGATTTGTTATTCATACAGGAGATTAATTAATGTCATCACTACAAGCAGTTGGAGCGCTAGAAACTAAGGGTTTTCCGGCTGTGTTAGCCGCAGCTGATGCGATGGTTAAAGCCGGTCGTGTTACCTTGGTTGGTTATATTAGAGTCGGTAGCGCTCGGTTTACAGTGAATATTCGTGGAGATGTTTCGGAAGTCAAAACGGCTATGGCGGCTGGTGTGGAAGCGGCACAGAATGTTTACGGTGGCACATTAGAATCTTGGGTAATTATTCCTCGTCCCCACGAAAACGTAGAAGCTGTGTTACCTATAGGCTATACAGAAGCAGTTCAACAATATCGGGATTCTGTAGAAAACCCCATCATCCGTTCATCTAACGGCAGATAGAGTGATTCTCTCTAAAATATATGTGAGAAATATATCTGTAGAGACGTAGCAATGCTACGTCTTTATTAGTGTAATTTCATTCATATATTATTCAGCACAGTTAATAATTAGATGTGTTAAAGCATCAATTAGGCGATCGCTTTCCATTGGCATAATCTCTTTACCGTGCATAATCTCTTGGGTCATGACAAAATGCACTAGTGAGCCAATGAGTATTCTGGCTGTAGCTTCGGGATCGGGGATGTTGAGTTCAGGACGGGAAGCTAAGTATTTACTAATAGTTTCTAGTGCTGGTTTGGCAATGCTACCAATGAAAATTTGCGCTAGTTCTGGAAAACGTGCTGATTCTCCGATCAACAATCGTTCAAATGACTGATATTCTGGATCATCTTCCATCTGATTTAAGGCTGTTTTAGCTAGCCGACGCAACACTATATATGGTTCACCCCGTAAAGGTTGTGTGCCTAAGATTAATTGAAACCGCTTTCTTGCCAGTTTTTCTATTAAGGCTCTAAAAAGTCCTTCTTTATCCTGAAAGTGACTATACACTGTGGCTTTAGAAACACCAGCCGCCTCTGCTACCTTGTCCATGCTAGTAGCAGCATAGCCATGAGCTAAAAATTCTTGCATCGCTCCTTGCAGAATTTTTTCAACTTTATCTGTAGAATTAGAGCGTTCTGTTTCCCCAGCTTTTGCGCGTGCCATTTTTTAATCCTTATTTTAAGAGGGGAGTGAGAGAGTGCTGAGTGAGGGAGTGAGGGAGTGCTGAGTTTTGACTAATGACTAATGACCAATGACTATTGACTAACCTAAACTAGTCCGTTTAGTATAATCATATTATATAACTATACAGTTTAGTTTTGTATAGCTCAAATCAGATATTAGGTAGGGATTGAGCATATAAGAGTAGCTGTAAGAGTTAAATTGTAAAGTCGGTGGGGACATTTACCAAAATTCGATTTGAGTCAGCGAAGTTGAAATTGCTACAAAGGTATGCGATTGTGCAAAATTCAAAGCTAGACCGTTCAATTGCTCCTCAGTCGATTTTACGTCCATCCATTTTTTTAGCTTTTTTTGTATCTTGTGTTGTCATCGGTATCAGTGTTTTTATAGGAATCAAATTTCGGGAAGCATCTAATCAAAAGGTACAAGCACCAACAGCATTAATACCAGAGCTAAAAACGGTCACAGCTTTAGGACGGATTGAACCAAAGGGGACAGTGATTAAACTCTCTGCGACTACATCCAGTGAGGGAAGTCGGGTAGAACAACTACTAGTCAAAGAGGGGGATAGAGTAAAACCAGGACAATTAATTGCGGTGTTGGATAGTCGCGATCGCTTGGAGGCGGCGTTTAAGGAAGCACAAGCACAGGTAAAAGTAGCGCAAGCAAATCTCAGCCGCACTCAAGCAGGAGCTAAACCAGGAGAAATTGCGGCTCAACAAGCCACCATTGCTAGGCTAGAAGCAGAAAGTCAAGGTAACGTAGCGGCTCAATTAGCAACCGTAGCGCGACTACAAGCCGAAGTGCAAAATGCTCAAGCAGAAAACCAACGCTACCAAACCCTGTACGAACAAGGTGCGATTGCTGCTTCCCAACGAGATAATAAGCGGTTAAATCTGGAAACAGCCCAAAAAACCCTCCAAGAAGCACAAGCTCAGTTGCAGCGCATCCAAGCTAGCAGTTGGCAACAACTCCAACAAGCCAAAGCCACCCTAGCACAAATCACCGACGTGCGTGGGGTAGACGTAGCCGCAGCCAAAGCCGAAGTAAATCGAGCGATCGCTGCCAGGAATCAAGCTGAAGTGGATTTACAACAAGCCTACGTACGCTGGCCGAAAGACTCCACACAGACATCTTCTCCAGACGCTCAAGTATTTGAAATTCATACTCGTCCTGGGGAACTAGTATCAAATGATGGCATAGCCGATATCGGACAAACCAATCAGATGTACGTAGTAGCTGAAGTATACGAAAGTGATATCAGCAAAATCAAACCAGGTCAACAAGTCCGGATTATTGGTGACTATCTACCCATTGAATTGCAGGGAATAGTAGAACGCAAAGGTTTACAAGTTCGTCGGCAAAATGTAGTAAATACTGACCCCACCAGCAACATTGACAACAGAGTCATAGAAGTCCAAATCCGCCTCAATCATCCCTCCAGTCAACAAGCAGCCGATTTAACAAATATGCAAGTTAAAGCCGTCATTGAACTGTGAAGTAAGAGGATTGGGGACTGGGGACTGGGAACTGGGGAGAAGAATAATAACCAATGACTATTAACTATTGACCATTGACTATTGACCATTGACCAATTATGCAAATCTTTGAGCAATTTAGGCGCAGAACACCTCTAGGATGGCTGCAACTGAGTCATGAAAAAAGCCGTCTTTTGGTAGCATTGTCGGGTATTGCGTTTGCTGACTTGCTGATGTTTATGCAGTTGGGGTTTCAAGCAGCGCTATACGACAGTAACACTAGATTACATTGCAGTTTACAAGCAGATGTGATTCTCATTGGTTCACAAACTCGTAACTTACAACGCATCTCTACTTTTTCTCGACGGCGGTTGTATCAAGCAATGGATATACCGGGAGTGAAATCAGCTGAGGCGATGTATGTCAGTAATATGGTGTGGAAAAATCCCCAAACACGGCGAGATACAGAAATTCTCGTGATTGGGATTAATCCAGATAGGCCGGCTGTGAATTTCCCAGAAGTTAACCAAAAAATATCAGAAATTAAGCTGCCAGATACAGTTTTATTTGATCGTGCAGCAAGAGGAGATTATGAACAAACCATCGCTCAATTAGAACAAGGTAAAACTGTTAAAACTGAGCTAGAAAGACGCAAAGTAACTATTAGTGGTCTATTTAAATTAGGCGCTTCTTTTAGTGCTGATGGTACTCTCATTACCAGTGATCAAAACTTCTTGCGGCTATTTCCTCGACAACCAGCCGCTAGTGTCAGTATTGGTTTGATTCAGTTGCAACCCAATGTTAATCGTCAACAAGCAGTAGCGGCATTACAAGCAAGACTATCAAATGATGTTAAAGTATTAACTCATGCAGAATTTATTGAATTTGAAAATAACTTTTGGCGAACTAATTCCCCTATCGGATTTATCTTTAGTATTGGGGTATCAATGGGCTTTGTGATTGGAGTAATCATTGTTTATCAAGTCTTGTCAACAGATGTGAATACTCATATAAAAGAATACGCAACTTTTAAAGCTATTGGCTATCGTCATTATTATTTGTTGGGTGTGGTGTTGGAAGAAGCTGTAATTTTAGCATTGCTAGGCTTTGTCCCAGGTTTAGCAGTCTCTTTAGGACTTTATCAACTAACTCGAACTGCAACAAATTTACCTATGTATATGACATTAATGCGGGGAGTACAAGTATTGTTGCTCACTATTTTTATGTGTGCAATTTCCGGAGCGATCGCCACTCGTAAACTGCAAGCCGCAGATCCGGCAGATATGTTTTGAATGGCTATTAAGTACTGTGTACTGTGAGGATGAATAAGAAAAACTAATCCCCAATTCCCATATATGTATAAAATAATTTCCATCCGTAACCTTGACCACTATTTTGGTAATGGTTCACTGCGTAAACAAGTTTTATTTAATATCAATCTAGAAATTAATCGGAGTGAAATTGTTATTTTGACTGGACATTCTGGTTGTGGTAAAACTACTTTACTGACTTTAATTGGGGGCTTACGTTCTCCCCAGTCTGGTAGTGTATTGGTGTTAGGCAGAGAACTTTGTGGTGCTAATGCGGAACAATTAGTCCAGGCGCGACGGCGTAATGGTTATATTTTTCAATCACATAACTTGCATGGCAGTTTAACAGCCTTGCAAAATGTGACAATGGGTTTGGAACTACATCAATATATTGATTCATCAGAAATCTCAACTCGTGCAATCCAGATTTTAGAACAGGTGGGTTTAGGAAATCGCCTAAATTACTATCCTGATCAGTTATCGGGAGGGCAAAAACAACGAGTAGCGATCGCTCGCGCTTTAGTTAGTCATCCCCAAATTGTTTTAGCTGATGAACCGACAGCCGCTCTAGATAGTCAATCAGGACGAGATGTGGTGAATTTAATGCAGAAATTAGCCAAGGAACAAGGCTGTACAATCTTGATGGTTACGCATGACAATCGGATTTTAGACATTGCTGATCGCATTGTACAAATGGAAGATGGCAAGCTAGTTAATCCCACTCCTGCCACAATTAGCTAACTAGGTTCATAATCTTGTCGTCACTTTGTCATATTATTGCCATACTTGTATGTAATATTTAACTTGTATTTGGTTACAAAATGCTTTTTTTGGGTTACAAGGTAGGGTTTTCCTGCCTTTTTTTGTGCTTTTTACAGTTCAGGTAGAGCGAAAAACCTGAAATTGCGTAGATTATACCAATTAAAAAAAAGAATACGACGGATAGCTTACCTGCATTTCTCACAAAACGGTAGGGGCGGGTTCACGAGATATTCGTAAATGATTGAAGCATATTTGTAAACCCGCCCCTACAGCCTCTAGACTTCGATTTGATAAATTTCGTGAGAAATCCGGGCTTAGTAGGCGTGTATGTCGTACCCCTGACAGTTATTTTGGTTGCTGACGAAAAAATGCTTGTTACTGCCGAAACTGTTTAATCAACTCTAGTGTTTTTTGGTATTCATCAGTGTTGCTAATTATTTGGTCTTCTTTGTGCCAGTGATTAGTGGAGTATTTTGGCTACTTGAAACCCAGTAACTTCCAGAACTATCACCAATTAACTTAGTTTGTTGTCTGGCAATATTGGGTAGACCTCGCCCAGAATTTCCTTTAGTAACTGCTTCCCACCAAGGAGAGTTCATTGTAGTAGTTGGACGAATTAGCGGCTGTCGATTCATCGCCTTGTACAACAACGATTGCAAAATTATACTGTTGGTGCTGCTGGTGAAACCAACTGCTGTTTTACCCGTGGTTTCATAGAAGCCTTCATAAAATCCAGCTAAGGGATTGTATAAGTCAGTCGTTCCTTGGAGTAACTGTTGACTATACTTGTTTTCTGGTAGCAGAGCATGATAAGCAAAAGCTACTGCTGTACTTACCAGTCGTCCCTTGGGTACAGGTTGACCGTTATCTCCTAAAGCTACCCAAGGCTTACCCTGCCCAGTAATTGTAGTGTGGACAATGTAAGGACGGCGATCAATAAGGGTGGTGGCTGAGGCTGTGAGAGTGCCAGTCCGACGGTAACGTTCGGCTTGGGCTTGGAAAATTGGTTCAAAGAGCGATCGCATCTGTGGATCTAGTCCAAACTCCAGAGCGTAAACTAGAAAAGGATTGCTCACTGTATATTGATTAACTTGGGAGTTGGTATCCTGGCGACGGCGTTGGGTTGGGACTTTTACCCCTTCTACTGGGGTCGTTTGATATTCACCCCCAACAACAGAACCTTCAACATTAAACCCCCATAATTGAAACGCACGGGCGGCGTATTCTTCATAACCCAAGCGGGTTTCGGGATTAACGCGGGTAAAAGATCGCCCATCTGGCTCTTTAGTGACAGTAGCGCTGGAGAGAATACCTTCACGTACCACACGCAAGTATGACCAATCCAACACAATTTTATCTACGGCAGTTGTGTATTCTGGATGACAGGTTTTTAAGTTGTAAAGTGCTGCTAGTATCCTGCCTAAATCTAAAGCTGACCAACCGTTACCTTCTGGAACTGGATTTCCACCATAATCTACTGATTGTAGAGTGCGCGTATCGTAACCCCGACTCGGCAACTCCTCAGCAAATAATGGTAATTTTGTCAATGCTGCTAAAAGATGGCGGGTGCGCTGGTCAAATTCTTTGGGTGTAATGATATCGAGCGATCGCGCGCTATGAAGTGCAGCCAGATAATCTCCTAGTCCCCAGAGAGTTGCACCTTTAAAATCACTGCGATCGTCAATTAGCCCATTTTTAGAATGATAATTAGCTTGAAAGTATCGCCAAGCCGCCTCTGCATAACGTCGTTCAATCACCGACAGCGATCGCTCTAATTTGAGATTAGATGACGACTTCGGACTACCGACTGGTGGAATAGGTGTAATAGCTACTTCTGTAGGTTTAGAAGTATTCGTCAGGGTTGCAGTTGGAGGCGTTGCAGAAGCAGCATTCTCACTGGGCTTGACAGTAGATATAGAATTGGGAGGTGTGGCAGGAGAAGTATTCTCAACGGGCTTACCAGTAGAGACACTAACTGAACTAGAGCCAATTAAAGGGCGATTTCCCCTAGCTTTGTAATATAAAATCTCCAAAATTAACCCATTTGTATTACCTGTCAAAGCTTTGTTGGGTTGTTTGGATTCTTCATAAATCCCGGCATAATAACCACTATCATCAGGACTGCGGAGATCCTTAACCACATCAAAAACTTTTTGAGCATAGGCATGATCGGGAAACAGATAGCGCCAGCCAAAAGCAGCTTTGGTACTGATGCTGCGAAACTGTGGGTAAGGTTGATTAGCATCGGTAATAGTTGCCCAGTTTGCACCATTGGCGTATACGGTGTTGTAGAGAAAATAAGGTGCTTGGTCGATATTATCTTCTGTAACCGCAGTTAACTGACCTGTAGTATCGTAACGCCGTTTCTGCACATCTAAAACTCTGGCAGCAAAATCAGCCAACTCACCTTGCCAGCCAAATTCAATCCCGTCAAGGATATAAGACTCACTAACAACGTAATTATTGGCGTTGGTGCTTTTAAAGTCACGGGTATCAACGGGAATTTGCACACCATTAATTTCCACTAGTTTGAACGGCTCAAAAGCGATCGCTTTAGGTGCAGAGAAACCCCAAAGTTGATAACCTCTAGCACCGTATTCTTCGTAACCGAGTCGTCCTTCTTGCACCAATAATGTTTTTTTATCTGGGAGAACAGTTGCGCCAAAAAGTTGCCCATCTTTGAGCGATCGCGCTACTTGCCACTTGGCGATAATTCCTTTGAGCCAATCATTATATTGCGGATGACAACTGCGGATGACATCAAACGCCGCCAACATTCGCCCAATATCCAAAGCCGACCAACCAATACCCTGCTCAATCACATTGTTGCCATAATCAACCATTTGTGCAGTGGCTGCATGATAAACTTTATTGGGCAACGCATCTTCAAATAATTTCAGACTGTTGAGAGTAGTTAAAAATTTGTTAAGGCGAGTATCAAAGTCTGCTTGGTCAGTCAGATTTAACCAGCGTGCAGCATTCAAGGCCATTAAATAATTACCCATGTCCCAAATTGTACCGGAAGGATAACCCCCAGTAGCATTGGTAAATCCCGTTGCTGGCTGATAATTTTTGACAAAATACTGCCAAGCCGCACGAGCATAAGTTTGTTCTTCGGGTGTGAGTGGGGCTGTAATACTGCTACAGCTATTGGGGTTTTGAGATAAAACTGGTGTTGGGATGTAAAACAACAATTGTAGAAATGTTCCTACTAGGAACATTGCAATCCATCTCAACAGCTTTTGTTGATGGTGCTTAAATAGCATATTTTTTATTGCTGAGAATATTAGCTGTAACTTAAATTGCCTTGTTGGTTGATTATCACTTTACCCCTGCCCAAACAGTCAGTGGTTTACCAACCTGCTTATACAATAAGCTTTCTAAAATCACACCATTATTGTTAGCGGTAAGAGTTTTATTTGGCTGACGCAGAGATTCATAAAAGCCGTTGTACCAACCATCTTTTGATTTGAGGTTGGCTTGGACGAAATCAGATAACTGACGAGTATAAGGGGTGTTATATAGTACGTGCCAACCGATCGCTGCTTTGGCACTGAGAAACCGCAAATCATTATGCTGTTGTCTAGTATCTGTGATCGTTGCCCAAGGTTCTCCGTTGACAAATAGACTGCTGTAAACAAAGTATGGAGGGCGATCTAGGTTATCTTCAGTGACGGCGGTTAATTGTTTTGTCGCTTGATAGCGGGATTCTTGAGCCGCTAAAATTCTATCGGCATAGGCTTTAGGTAAAGCTTGAAAGCCTGTTTCCATACCGTCTAAAATATATGGCTCACTCAGAACGTAGTTATTCGCGCCAGAGTTTTGATAATCGCGCCGGTCATAGGGAATTCCCTGGCCATAAAGATTGACAAACGCAGTATTAGACTGGTAATCCAAAGCTTGTTTAACATTCAAGCCCCACAACTGCAAACCATAGGCAGCATAATTCTCGTAGCCTAAACGACCTTCTTGATTGTATTGTTCTTTGCCTGCGATGACGCTAGTACCGTACATTTGGCCATTTTTGGTCAAGCGTTTGACTTGCCAATGTTGCCAAACATCAGTGGAAAGCGATCGCAATTTTGGATACTTCGCGCCGACAATCTTCAGCCAGATCGCCATCCGCCCTAAATCAATAGCTGACCAACCAACTTCTTCTTGTTTGTCTAGTTGACCGTAATTAACAGGTATCAGGGTTTTGGCATTGTAGACTTTGTTGGGTAGCTCTCCTTTGTATAAGGGCATTGATGCCAGTGTTTTCAACATTTTGCTCATTTTGGCTTCAAATTCAGCCACAGGCACAATGTTGAGTTCTCTAGCACTGACTAAGGCGGCGATCGCTGCTGTCTGATCCCACATACTGACAGAGGCAAAGCCATCAACAGCATTTACTAAACCAGTTTCATCGTTCCAGTTGCGCTGGAAGTATGACCAAGCCTGACGGGCATTTGCCATTTCTTCAGCAGTTAGTTTTCCCACTCCAGGAGCAACATAGGGAAGCTGATTTGCTGTTATTTGGCTTTTAGGAATAGGTTGACCAGGCAAAACCACAGATTTGGCATCTAGGCTAGCAACTGTTTCCGCTTCTTGATTAGGGAGGGTAGGACGCGGTGTATTTTTACTCCCAGTTTGGGAGGTTGATATTTCCGGTTTGGCAACGGAAGTCTGAGCAAGTTGCTTAGACCAAAAATTAAAAAAGGCGATCGCGATGACAGCAGTTACTATACCTCCTACGGAAGCCAGGATGGAAAGACTTTTCGGTGGGGGTTGAAAATCAGAACTCATGCAGATTAAAACCTCATCTTAGTGGTTGCTGTTGTTTGTGAAGTCTCGCTAAAGTTTAGTCTGCCCAATTTGTAAATTTGATGAACATTTCTCTGGGACATTTCCATATTTAATCGGACACCACAAAGTAAATCAGCCACCGATGAGAAATCCCTAGACCTCGACAGATTTTAAATACTCTTGGATGCGTTTCACAACGCCTTCTAGGTCTGAGATTAAGTTAGCAGTACCTCGACGCTCTTGGTGATGAGCTAGTTTTTCTAGTTCGTCTGCTGCCAGAAACATAGTTGTTGCTCCCACATTACCACTAGCACCTTTCATTTGATGGGCTTCTTGCGCTAGTTGTGCGAAGTCATGAGCAGCGATCGCCAATTTGGCTATTTCTAAATGATTGTGTATATCTTCAACGAATATTTGTAGTAGTTGGATTTCAAATTCTCGATCATTTTCTGTGAGGCGATGCAAGTGTTCCCAATTAATTGGTAAATCAACTAAATCTATATTTTCTGAAGAAATAGTCTGCTCAGATGCCTGTTTTTGGAAGATTGCCTTTGCCCAAACATCTAAAGTCTTCGCTAAGATTTCTTTCATCACTGGCTTGCTGAGATAGTCATCCATCCCTGCATCTAGACACATTTTTTGGTCTTCTTTCATGGCATTAGCTGTCATCGCAATTACCACAGGACGACGACCACTAGCAAAGCGACTTTCTGGCCAACGATGAATTTCTTTTGTGGTTTCCAAGCCGTCAAGAATCGGCATTTGGCAATCCATGAGAATTAAATCGTAAGGAACTTTTTCTAAAATCTCTAAAGCTTCTTTGCCATTATTAGCAACATCGGCACTGCAACCTAAGCTTTTGAGTTGCTTAAGAGCCACTTTTTGATTTACCAAATTATCTTCAGTTAAAAGAATTCTTAAGTTTGCATAATTTTGCACAGAAACATTGCAGTTATGGTTGTCTTTTTTCGCTGCTAACTCCTGAGTTCTGGTTTCTGCTTCCGCAAGCATCACATCAGCAGTAATCGTGAAATAGAATGTACTACCTACATTGATCTCACTTTCAACCCAAATTTTGCCACCCATTAATTCGCACAGTCGCTTGCAGATGGCAAGACCTAACCCAGTACCGCCATACTCTCGCGTGATGGAGGAGTTCGCTTGACTAAAAGCTTTAAATAATCGTTCCAGGCGATCGCTGGGAATTCCCATACCTGTATCTTTAACAGTAAACTGAATTTCGTAAGTATTTGCAGCAGAGTCATGAAGATTCCCCTTTTGACGACTAATAAATGAAACCTCTATACCTCCAGTTGCCGTGAATTTAATCGCATTACTAATTAAGTTAATCAAGATTTGGCGCACTCGAATGATATCCCCGACAATTATTTTCGGAAATTCATGTGTATCTATAAAAGTGAGTTGTAAATTTTTTTCTTGGGCTTTATGCTTAAGTAAATTCAAAGCCTCTTGAATGCAGTTTCGCAAATTGAAAGGTTGATATTCTAGTTCTAAACCTGATTGAATTTTAGAAAAGTCCAGGAAATCATTAATAATTTTGAGTAAGGAATTTCCACTAGTGTAAATGGTTTCAATAAAGTCTCGCTGTTCGCCACTTAATTCTGTATCTAGTAATAAATCAGCTATGCCAGTCACCGATGAAATGGGAGTCCGGACCTCATGGCTAATCATCGCTAAAAATTCCTGTTTCGCTAATTCTACTTGCTTGCGTTCAGTCATGTTTCGCAAAATGTAAACATAACCTTGAAAATGTTCAATTTCTGTCTTCACTATTGAAGATGAGAAAGCTACGGAAATTTTTTTACCATTTTTGGTACAGCAAACGGTTTCCACCTCTTTGAGCAAAGGATTTAGTTGTAGACTTCGGGATAGATCACTACTTTCAATATTAACTTCTTGCAAAACTTTAGTGATAGGTTGACCGATAAGTTCTACGTCGTCATACTCTAATAACACTTGTGCGGCTGGATTGAGTTTTTTAATTTCCCCCGACAAAGTTGTGACTAACAACGCATCTGCCATTGATGTGACAATTTGGTCAATGTATTGTTTGGAAGCCTTTAAGTTACGCAGCAAAAGATTTGCTTCATTTGCACCTTGAAACAATTTTTGTTCTAAAACCATCCTTTCGGTGACATCTTCTACAACCATAATTAGTTGAGTCCTAGAATCATCTGTTTGAAGATTCTTGGCAATACAAATATCAATATATAAAGGAGCATCTATATCGAGCGATTCTCCTGCGGAGACGCTACGCGATCGCCTAATTCCCTTTAATTCAAAATTATTTTGCTTTCCTTGTCGAATCTCAGCAAATATATCTTCTAACCCTGCCAATTCGGGAAATATAACGCGCACATCTTGCCCTTGCTTAACTTCATCTGTAATATTAATAAAATGATTTACACCAAAGGACATTTCTCCAATCTGAAGGTTTTCGTCAATTATCAAGTATTCAACACGACATACAGACAATATAGTTGTCAATAATGAGTTCATTTGATTAGACTAAATGATTGGCTAAAATTTGAAATATTTCATCAACGTTATTGCCAGTTTTGGCTGAAGTTACATAAGTATTTAATATCTGCTTTTGATCGCTGAATTGATACGTTTGGCGGATGTTTTCTAAATACTCTTTTGCGACTAAATCCGATTTATTCAAGGCAACAACAATATAACTTTGAGGATTAACAGTTAAAAAAGTTTGCATATGTTCTTGGAGATGATTGAGTGTTTCTGGTTGTGTGACATCACCAACTATTACAGCACCTTTAGAACCTTGAAAATAATTTTGAGCAACTGCTTTAAACTTATTACTGCCTTCAATATCCCAGATGATAAGTTGTAGCTTTAGCGAATCATCTATGCCAAGTTTTTGTTGGGTCAAATTAATCGATTTTTGAGAAATTTTTACTCCCACGGTTGAAAGATATTCATCACTAAATTGACATTCAACAAATTGGCGAATTAGACTGGTTTTACCAACTCCAAAATCGCCGAATAAGCATATTTTTTTCGAGATTGTAGACATATATATCTTCTATTTGGTTTTGGCTAAAACTTAGTAAACCTGCATTTTCTAGAATTTTCTTACCTATGGTAAAAGCTGCTAATTACTGACTGAACGGTTCTAGGACTACACAGCGACTTAACCATAAGGGGTGAGTTGCATCAATTCCTGGAGGTAAATTTGTGCGACTCATTAGCTGTAGACGAGATGGATTGACACCTAATTTGATTAAGGCTTGTTGTACAGCTTTTGCTCGCATGAGTCCTAAATGGTGAGATGAAATTTTATCATTCCGTTCATTACTATAACCAATAATTTTTAAATTCTTACTTGGATGTTGATTTAGAAAAAACTTGACTTGTTGAATCTTAGACCTTAAATCTGCTTTGAGCAAATTTCCTGAATCGGGTTCAAAGTAAAACCTAACTTTAATCTCCACGGGTTCTACTCGGACTTCGCTATATACAGATTTTACGCCAGGAATTTGCTCAAATGCCTGAACAATAGTGTGAATATCTGCTATTCGGTTGACAGTACCGACAATTGCTACTTTACCATCGATATATTGAGTAGAAATTGCTGTACCATCCGTTTGATTTAAAACTGTCGTGACTCGTTTAACTTCAGCAGCAGCTAATACAGGATCTGCTGGAACTTCTACTAATAAAATTTGATTGTCAATCAACCAATTAGGTGAAGTAATTTTTACAATTTGTTCGGCTTTCTGGCGCAGAACTTGATTGGGTAATCGTCCAGTTAATTTTAATTTATTATGTTTAACCTCCACTGTTAATCGATATATAGCTAATTCTGGAATAGAAGCTATTGCCAACGCATTTTTACTTTCAATAGAATTTATTATGGCAGTATGGCGTTGCCAAATACTCCAAGGAATGATAATAGAACTAATAACTGTTAAGCTTAATAATAGCAGTGGAGAAAACTTACTTTTCTGCTTTTTTTGCTGAACATCTGCATTTTTAATTGCTTCTAAAAGTGTATGTATTTCAATTGGAACTGAATCTGGATTGCCGTCAAATTTTTCAATGACATCACCATATGTTTTCACAATCTTACTGAAACTTTGCCGCATTTCCCAGATAAATTTTTTGTTTGGTTCTCCTTGTACAACGATCGCTAAATAACAGTAGCCTGCAACTTCTAAAATTATTTTGGATGTACCATATGCTATAGTGTCTAATTCGGATACACTGCCTGATTGATTGATACAATCATTAGCAAAGCTGCGAATTGCTGTTAACATTCCTGCAACCATTTCTGCTTCTAGCTGCTGTGTATCGGCATTCTGAATATCGGAAATTACTAAACCAGATGCTTTATGAATCAGAAAAATAGCTTGAATTGCAAATGGTAGAGCTTCTTTAAGAATTAATTCTGCTTCGGAAACCCTCTGTAACCTGGCACGAATTTTACGTTTAATTCCGTCAACGCTTAGAGTTTCTTCAAGTTGTCGGTTAATGGCACTGATTGTCTCTGCCATATATTTAGAGATAGTACTACCAATAATGGGGTAGAGTGCATCCACCATAATATTTTGTTCAAGTTCAATTTGCTTTTTTATAGCTTGTCCCATCGCCGGAGCGATCGCTTCAGAAACTTCCTGCGGCGCAACAATAATCTGCTGAGAGATAGCTAAGGGAACAGCTGGAGCGATCGCCATACTCACGCTGATTTTATCTTGTGTAGTACGACTCTGAATAGCCTGATCAATAATAGGAGAAATTATCTGTGCAATTTCCTCTTTTGACTCAGTAATTTTGAGCTTCAAAAGCTCAGAAATACATGGGAGCATAAGATTAATTAGCTCTTGAGGAGTGTAAATTTGATACTCTAGTTTGGTGAATTTTTGTGTTAATTCAGTGAGAATACTATTAAAATAGTCTAATTCTTTTCCTAATAATATCTGTTGTAACTTCTTGAGAGGATCTTCTACTATATCGGAATTTAAATTATCTAGACTTTCCTCAAATATAGCAATCATTTGTAAAGGTTCTTCTATTTCTTCTCTAACAATTTGTGATGTAATAGGTAGATTGTGGCGAGAGAGCAAAGTAGATTCTAAATAAGCTTCACATATTTCCCAAGGGACTGGAGCGAGTTCCAGGAATTCAATATTTTCTGTAGCATATTTGTCCTGATCATCAGTTTCTAAAGATGGCTCAGGTGATTCGATAATGTTGAGTTCAACGAGCAGATCCACTAAACTTTCAATATGTACAGTTTCTTCTTGCTTTAACTTCACAGATTGAGAAATCGAATTTTCTATCTGAGTCATATCAGTAAGTCTTACTAAAGTACTGAGTGTTGAGGATTTAAATCAGTTATCAGTTATCAGTGAAGAGTCCTAACGGCGTATGGTGGGGGATTTAAATCAGTTATCAGTTATCAGTTATCAGTTAACGCTGATATAGTGGGAGACTTAAATCAATTATCAGTTATCTTGACTGATAACTGTTCACTGTTAAAGTGGGGAACTTAAACCCAATTATCTTGACTGATAACTGTTCACTGATAACTGTTCACTGTTAAAGCTTCTCGCCTTTTAGGAGAGAGATTTAAAGAGAGATCAAAGTGTATTGCATTTAAATGAGAACTGCTATATTTCGCAGAATGGTTGTTAAAAGTCCAGATTCAAAAGCTAGCTAAGACTTTTGAGCCTGGAAAATTCCAACGCTAGATCGTTTAATCTATACACACATCAGCTTATGAATGTAATTCTGCAATACTGTTGGAGTGGGTTAATACTTTTGACAAATTTGTCTTTGTAGTTTCTAAAAGTGGTACACCAGTGTAGTCGTTGCTGCGTTGATCAGCTACTTCTCGCAGCTTAGGAATAAATTCAGCTTCTTTCAGGCGCATTCCCAAGGCAAATAAAGTTTCAGCCATATCATCTTTAGAAACCTTATTGTCTGTCAACTGCGAGAAGCGTCGATCTATTTCTTCTAAAATCATATCCCGTAACGCGGTAACGTCATCTTGTAATTGAACTTTAGTTTGAAAAATTTCATCTCGAATTGAGGTAGTTTGGCTATCTAAAGTCTCATCAAGAGACTGAAAGTTGTTAGAGAACTTTTTATTAAGTCGGTCAACTTGTTGTCGTAAGTCAAGAGTTTCTTCTTGAGTTGTGATGTTGAGTGACTTCAGCTTTTTCTCTAGCACTTCCAAACCCGTCTTTAGTTCAGCTGAAAAGTTTGACTTAAGTTGATCGATATGCGATCGCGTCTGTTGTTGCAACAAAGAAATATCTGACTCCAGCTTGCTAAATCGATTTTCGTAATCTCTTAGCTGTGTTCCCAGAATAATATCGCGGATCTGATCGATATTGCCAAGGCGTTCCCGTACATCGTCTCTACTCATTTGACTCATCAGTAAAACCTCAGAACTTGCTTTTAAGAAGTTAATGTTATTATTCCCATTTGTGTGACAAGTTATATCTTGAGGTTCATCATTGCTGATGAGAACTTAGCTTGGCTGTAGATTCACTGACTAATTTCTATTTTGATCTGTTTGACAGTTTTCTAGACGGGACAAAAGATTAACGCCAACACTTCTCGGTTAAAAATTAAGCAGTATTAGTATTGAGCCGAGATTTAAAGAATTTTCGACAAAGCGTACATCTAGAGTACGAATACCTAAAATAACGGAGAGGGGGAGATTCGAACTCCCGGAGGTTTTAGCCTCATCCGATTTCAAGTCGGACGCAATCGACCACTCTGCCACCTCTCCAGATAAACTGTCAACCTAGTATTTAACCTTAATTTGTCGGTTAGCATCAAAGCTGACAGATAATACTATAGCCTATCATCTACGCAGATGGTACAGTTGAAGCCGATTGCTTATACAAAATTTCCTCTTTTACCACCTGAAACTCTTCACCCACCCAAACTAAGGAAGCTTGCGTCACCACACCCGCTTCTAGAGAAACTAGAGAGAAATTCCGCAACTTTCCGGTTTCACTTTCTATAATTCTGGGTACACTGGCAGCATTGAGGTAAATGATCCCCTCTGGGCTTCTAAAGATGGGTTTTCGCAGTTCCTTTTTGGTGTGCCGCAGGGTATGGTGCATATGCCCAAATGTCACCAAGGAAATCTGTTTACCAGCCGTGATAGTTAGAGAAATTGCCTCGGCTAAATCTGGATCACCAAAGTCGCCGCCGACAGGATGCCAATCTTTGCCACAGGGGTCTTCTGGGCGATCGCCTAAGCCACTCGGCCCATTATGACCTAGAAAAATTATCGTGTCACAGGCGGCATTTTTCACTGATGCAAAGATTCTTAAGGCAGATTCTTCCAGACTTGCTACACCGTAACGGTCTTTACAGATATCAGCAAATCTCCATTCATGTCCACCCCAGCTAAAAGGACGACCCCCCACCACAGTTAAATTCCACTCCGGGAAATCCAGCTTGCTGTAACCCACATGGGCTGCACCGAATAAATCGAGTTGTGCTTGTACCCAGTCTTCCTTGGTGCGATCGTAAGGACATTTCTTGCGTCCCCATTCTGTCGCTGTGTACCAGGCATCGTGGTTGCCCATCACGGCTGCTTTGGGAATATCAACAGAAGCGATCGCTCTTACCACTTCCACCGACTCATTGCCAAAATCCCCGACAAACAGCACTAAATCAACACCCAGATGCTTGAGTGCAATACCATCTTCTACTTCCCACTGATCGTGGACATCGCCAACCACAGCAATTTTGAGAGTTATCAATTGAGATTTCTGACTGGTCATGCCACTTTCCTTGCCGTCTATCTCCAGGATATGAAACTCAGCCGCATTTGGACACAATTTAGGGGTATTAACCCACCCACTATTTTTGGTAAAAACTACTATAATTGATGGACACAACAAAATTTGCAACTGAAGCAACCCCTAACTGTGTTTACCACTGCATTTGCCCAACGGGAACAAACTCAACCAGGTGGACTACCACTAGATTTATTTGCGGCTATTGAGAGTCTTAAACAAGAACTCAATGCGGTTATTTTGGCACATTATTATCAAGAGCCAGATATACAAGATATTGCAGACTTTATTGGCGATTCGTTACAACTAGCAAGAGCTGCTGAAAAGACTAATGCAGATGTCATTGTCTTTGCTGGCGTTCATTTTATGGCGGAGACTGCTAAAATCCTCAATCCCGATAAGTTGGTACTTTTACCAGATTTAAATGCGGGTTGCTCTTTAGCAGATAGTTGTCCACCAGCCGAATTTGCCGCTTTTAAAGCTGCACATCCAGATCATTTGGTGGTTTCATACATTAATTGCTCTGCCGAAATTAAGGCCATGAGCGATATTATCTGCACCAGTTCTAATGCTGTGAAAATTGTCCAGCAAATCCCCCAAGAACAACCGATTATTTTTGCCCCAGACCGGAATTTAGGCCGGTATGTCATGGAACAGACAGGACGGGATTTAGTGCTGTGGCAAGGTAGTTGCTTGGTGCATGAAACCTTCTCTGAGAAAAAGATTGTCCAGTTAAAAATTGCTCATCCAGAGGCAGAGGCGATCGCTCATCCAGAATGTGAAAGTAGTGTCCTCCGCCATGCCAGTTTTGTCGGCTCTACAGCCGCTTTACTTAAATATTGTCAAACCAGTCCTAGCCAAGAATTTATCGTTGCTACAGAGCCAGGGATTATCCACCAAATGCAAAAACTAGCTCCCAACAAGCACTTTATTCCTGCACCATCCATAAATAACTGTGCTTGCAACGAATGTCCATTTATGCGGTTAAATACCCTAGAAAAACTCTACTTAGCAATGAAAAATCGTACTCCGGAAATCACCATGTCAGAAGATATCCGCCTTGCAGCTTTGCGACCAATGCAACGGATGCTAGAGATGAGTGTTTAGTTAGATTGTGTTTGTAAAAATTGTAGAGATGTTATCTAAACATCTCTATAATTTGCTTAATTATTATATTTGTGAACCCGCCCCTACCGTTTTGTGAGAAATGCAGGAAATATAGCCTTAACACGCCAGTAATAGCAATAGTCGCAGCAGTTCTCAAGTATAATTCAAGTATTGAAGGAAACAGTACCATGTTTCAACCTTTAGTCGAACCAATCAGCTTTGAAGAATTTATAGACTGGAAACCCGAAAATGGGAGATATGAATTACATAAAGGAGTTATAGTCGAAATGCAGCCAACAGGAGATCATGAGTTGGTCAGAGCTTTTTTGATTAGAGAACTCAACTTTGAAATTCGTAAGTTTAATCTTGCTTATTCAATTCCTAGTCAAGCATTAGTTAAAGCAGTAGATAAAAAATCAGGTTATATCCCTGATGTATTAGTATTGAATCTTCTTAACTTGGTTAATGAACCTGCTTGGAAAAAGTCATCAACAGTTTCTCAAGCAGAATCAATACCATTAATAGTGGAAGTTGTAAGTACCAATTGGCGTGATGACTATTTTCTGAAATTTGGTGAATACGAAGAGATGAGCATTCCCGAATATTGGATTGTTGATTATGCAGCTATTGGTGGTAAGCGATTTATTGGTAATTTTAAACAACCCACAATATCAGTCTATGTTTTAGTTGAAGGAGAGTATCAAGTTACCCAATTTCGGGGAAATGAGCGCATTCAATCACATACTTTTCCAGAACTGAATTTGACTGCTGAACAAGTTTTTCAGGCTGCTTTAGGAGAATATTAGAATTTAACTGAAAATGCCAATGATGGCAATTTGTCACTAGCAAATGCCATTTAGATATTAGCTAAATCTTCAGGTGTTTTGGAAAAATAGAATTTTTACACACAAAAATACTGTGTGTTAATCAATTTATTTGCAGTAACGATTATTGGCATTTATGGAAAAAGTAATAAAGTGAGCATATAATCACAATTTACTTTTCTCAGCTTCTTTTTGCGCTGCTTCACTATATTTCTTGTATAGTTGAGTGCGGATTTTTGCTTCCTGATGACGACTATGATCTGGTGGTACTGCATTCATTAAATCTGATGCTCGTTGCCACATAGCTGCTAGCTCTAACCATTGAGTTGAGGTTGTTGCTACTTTACCAGTCGCGGAGGCTTGATTAGCAATGCGCACAGCAGCAGCGAATGAATCATCAGATGTATCAGTAACACCATGATTAATTGTGTTACTTAGTACTGCCGATTTTTTCTTGTTAGTATTCGCTGTAGCTAGAGAACTGTGGTTGTCTGACTGCACTAAACTTTTAATTTGTTCGCCAAATTGGCTATAAACAACCCAACCAACCGATAGCAGTAAGCATAAACCAAATGCCGACTGTAGTCTGATTTTGGGTAATTTCTTGGGTTTATTTTTGTTATTTAAGGGCAAAAATTCCGGTAAATTTGCTTGTCCTACCTCAGCTTGCGCTGCTTGAAAATCGTTAATTAATTGCTTGATCACATTGGGCTGAGAAAGTGTAATTTCTTGTGACCAGAGTAATTGATTATCGCGATCGCGATCAATTTCCGTCAACCACAGCAATTGCTGTTCCCGAACAATGCGACTATTGATATTAACTCTGCGAATGTTGCGCGGTGCGATCGATTCCAGAATTTGCTCGATTTGCTCGACGAGTCTAGGTTGCTCAAGTTGTTCTACTTTAGCCGCCTCACACAACAGTTGTAAGACACCATCCGCAAAAACTGCCCTGATTCTCACCCCAGACTGAGTCAGTTTCTCATTTAATAGTTGAATAATCGCTGCAACGCTACCTTGGTGGGCTTGCCAAGCGATATCGTTTATTCGATCTAGCATTGGAGATTTATTGATAGCTTTTCTACCCTGATTTTTTTAACGGCATCACCAAACTCAGGCTTCTGTTCTACTGAACTTTACCTTGTCTTCGATTTTACGAGTAAAAATTTTAGGTTGCCACATAAAATCTTAAAAAATCTGGTGTAATCATACAACAGAAATACCTAATCAGGAAATTTAACCCCAAAAGCCTGATATCTACTGCATCACAACTATAATTTTGCAGTTTTCGGAAGGGGAAACTCTTCTAAATAAAGCTCGGTGGCTTCTTTGAGATTAGCAATAGCTTCTTCAATAGTTTCACCTTGGCTTGCTACTCCCACTTCTGGACACTCAGCCACATAGATATCTTCTTCCCAATAGACGATCGCTCTAAAAGTGTGAGTCATATCAGTTATTAATTTGTACTACTTGATTTTTCATTATTCTAGCGATCGCTCAATAGTTCTCCAAGCGATCGCTCGCATAGTTTTAATTCTGGATCAAGTCAAACACAATCAGGTGATTAGCTTTTGGTAGCAATCTTTGCAGAACCTGTAAATATCCATCTGCATCATGACGACGATGAAATCGAGCTACTACCAAACGTTGCATATCCGGTAACTGACGAATAACACACCAAGGATGAATATTTGATTTTGGCTGAGACGTTGATATCATAGAGCAATCCTTCTCATTTTTGTGAGATGTGATTATATGGTGCGATCGCTCTCAAGTTTTCCAGGCAAGACGAGCGATCGCTTTTAGTGTACACAGATATTATCGGGCGCATACGCACCCTTGTCAACCATCAAATGGGTCATGTCAGGCTGCGAATTCGAGAACTAGCTCAACAGAAAGGTTGGACATTAAAAGAAGTAGCTGACCGTTCTGGAGTCAACTACAATACAGTTAAAAGTTACGTTCAACGTGATGTGTTAAATACGGTTGACTTAAGTGCAGTCTACAAGATAGCTCGTACTTTTGAAGTGCCTATTGAAGACTTGATAGAAGTGGTGGAAGAGTAGAGTTAATCTGAACAGCATACGGAAGAAACAATGTTAGGTAATTGCAATGATTTGTTATTAGAATAATCTTCTCTATATTCAAGTATGCAACGGGCAACATATTCGGCTAGCTTGACAGGAACAGCATTACCAATCATCTGTTCTAAATTTGATTTATTCCCATTAAACTTAAACGTTTTTGGAAATGTTTGAATATAACTTCGTTCAATTGTAGAAAGAGGGCGCAGGTTCTCATTAACATCACAAGCATCGCCTTCATGCTTTTTATATGTTTTGGGAATAGGACGATTGACTCCCCGAACTGTTGGGCTAGGCTCATATATACTGAAAATACCCCTTCTCTTATAGCTTCTTGGGTGACGATAAAAATATTCAACACCTAAATCATTACCAAGATAGTCAAAAATACTCATAGCTTTCTTGGATTGATGTTTTATGAGATAATGGTTCAGAACATCATCTTCCCCATGAAGCTGACCAATCATAAAGTACCGTTTTCTAGCTTGTGGAACCCCACAGTAGCTTGCATTTAAAATTGAACAAGTTAAACCATATTCATTTTGACGAAATATTTCTAAGACTGGTTGTAAAACCTGACTTTTAGCAATTCTGTCAACATTTTCCATAACAAACCATTTAGGCTTAATTTGAGAAATAATATTTGCAAACACATAAGTTAAGTCTGCTCTTCCAAGTTTTTCATCTCGTTTACCCGCACTTGAGAAGTCTTGGCATGGAGGCCCACCAATAATTATTTCTGGATTAAAATTGGAGATTAATGTACATATATCTTCTTGTAAAAGGTCTTTCTCAAAGATAGGATGTTGGAAGTTTTGCTCATAAACTTTAATTGCTGGAAGCCAGTAATCAAAAGCTGCGACCAAATCGAAACCAGCATTTTGAAATCCTAGTGATAAACCTCCACAACCTGCAAATAAATCTACTGTTTTCATCTTTGAGGGGATAGCTTGATAATAGCGACGTACTAATCAGGTATATAACTATTAAATCCTGAATATACTAAAGTTAGTGTATTAAAAAAATGATTACTTTAAACTTGCATATTTTTGCAGAGACTTAAGTTTTATGATTTTTACTTACGTTTAAGCGTATTTTCACTGTTTAACTAATAGTCTGGCATACTCGGTACTTGTATATCGAATATATCTGGTGAGTTGACTATTATAGCATCAAATCTTCTCTCAGGACTCAATAAATTTTGACCACCTCCTAAAATGATTCTTTTGATTTCTTGTTTTTTAATTCTTGGCTGCTTTAAAGCCGCAGATTTCATATAGACGTGAGTAACTCTACCACTGACCGCAAATGCCTTGTCATTTTTCGTATTATAAGAAAGATTATCTATAATTCTGCGATGATTAAAAGAGCCATTAATACTAAAGTCAGATAGCATTTTAAATAACCAAATAATTGTTCGCGTATGTCTAGAGATATTTCTTATCCTGCCGTATGCACTAATTTCTATTTTTGCTAAATCTATAAATAATCTAGTAAAAGCAAGGTTACTCCAAACGAAAACATCTAGGCAATTATCAGATAAATTTGGGGATTTTCCTTCTGTTTTCCAGATAGGCTGCATGAGAAAAGGCTTTTGAACATCTAAAATTGAAAGTGCGATCGCATCTATACAATCAATCATATCTGGAATATAAGGTATTACAGAAATTGCTTCTGTCCAGTCAGTAATGTTTGCAAACTTTTCAGTAATTACACTGCCAATAATAGACGGGTTGAGTCTGAAATTTTCTACAATACTACACGCTAAATAAACTATAGTGTCTGGTCTGACGACAATTTCACAACCATAATAATCTTCTGCTAAATCACAGGTTGTATTATCTGGTAAGGCTGTCAATTTAATCTCAATCGGCTGTAAGCAAGAACCTAAATCTCTCGCTTGTGTAACTAGGTCAACACCTGGGAGATTTCCAATTAAATATTGTTGATATGGTGTAAACTGTGTTTCAAAAGCATAGAAAAGATTATCGGAGTTTGGGTTGATTCCGTAAAAGCTGGCTGTACTAATACTCGAATGATCAACTTTAAGATTTGAGTTGAGCTTGATGTATATATTATCAAGATTTAAACTATGTAGGTAAGAACAAAGCGAAGCTGGGAAGGAAGAATTAAAACAATTTTTTCCCCAAGCTTCTTTTTGTGTAAAATCTCGGTTTGAGTGTTTTAATCCAAATAATCCAGGCTGCTGATTTAGCCTATTCTCTAAAAACACAGGGTATAGCTACTAAAAACATCTTAACTAGTTAGTTTTTTGTATCATTTGTATTGTACTATGCACACCCTAATTTAGGGTATTGCTAACACAATTAAAATTGTGGTTACTGGAGACATATAAATATTAAGGTATAAAACATCTAATTCTCAGATGCAGCACCCAAAGCCTCAAAAAATGACGTTCATTCTCAAACCCATCAACTTCCCACAACTTGAATTTGATTGAGCTGATTAATCACCACATCTGCACCATGAACATGATCTAATTTACCTATCCAAGTGATACCAATACAACCTGCAGCTTGAGCATGACGCGCCATTTGCATATCACCGACAGCATCACCCACCATTAATGTCGTACTTGGTTCTACACCTAAAACTTGACAAGCTTGCAAAAATAATCTGGGATCTGGTTTACTAACACCGTTATCTACACCGATTTGCGCTTGGATGTAATCACTTAATTGGTGGTGTGCAACAAAATCGTTAACTTCTGCGGTTGTAGCTGCGGAAACAATACCCAGTTTGAGGTTAGCTGTACTCAGAGATTGTAATAGTTCCAACACACCTGTAAAGAGTGGTGCTGGGTCTGTACCGAGATATTTTTCTGCATCATCTAAGGCTTGACGAGCTATTTTTAGTGATTCAAACCACCCTCTCCCGGTTTCGGCGACGTAGGCGGCGGCGGCGATTTCTGTTTCTCGACGGCTGGCGACTGCGACTATACCTGCGGGGTCAAGGGTATCACCATTCACACCAAAAGCCATTAATAATGGTTCGCCAATGCCGGGTATTTGAGCATCTATTAACCGTGCTGCTTTTTGGGCAAGCGATCGCAAATAAACTTCTGAGTTCTCCAATGTACCATTTTTGTCAAATAAAATTGCTTGAATATTAGTAAATGTGATGTCTTTACACTTAATAGTTGCCATAGATTTGCACTCCCTAAAAATTTAAAATAAAAAAAGAGGGATAATCCCTCTTTTTAAAAATGATTTGATGTTATTGATCAATATTACTCTTCGATCGCTGCTGGAATTTCTTCTTCTACTTCTAATTCTTCAGTAGCGGGTGGAATTTCTTCTTCTACTTCAACAGCAATATCTTCTACAGCTTCAACTTCAGCCGCTACAGGAATACCTTGCTGTTTAGCCAGCAGTTGTTCTCGGTATTTAGCTGCCATTTCTTCGGCTTTATCGTAAACCAAATCACGGTTTTTGATCATGTCTCCGGGTTCTGGTTCTAGCTGTTTGGTAGACAGTGAAATTCTGCCTCTTTCCGCATCCAAGTCAATAATCATGACTTTCACTTCGTCATTGACATTGAACACGCTATGGGGTGTGTCGATATGCTCATGGGATATTTCGGAGATGTGTAACAAACCACTCACACCACCAATATCGATGAATGCACCATAAGGTTTAATACCGCGAACTGTACCGATTACCACTTCCCCTACTTCTAGGCGGTTCATCTTGCGCTCAACTAAGGCGCGACGATGAGATAGAACTAGGCGGTTACGTTCTTCGTCTACTTCTAAGAATTTTAGGGGTAATTCTTCGCCGACTAATTCTTCTTTGGGTTTACGGGTACTGATGTGAGAACCAGGAATAAAGCCACGCAATCCTTCAATTCTCACCAAGGCTCCACCACGGTTCGTAGCGAATACACCGGAGCGTACAGTGGCATCTTCTGCTTGCAACTGTCTTACACGCTCCCAAGCGCGCATATATTCGATCCGCCGGATGGAAAGTGTGAGTTGTCCATCTTCGTTTTCATCGGTGAGGATGAAAAATTCCCGTGTTTCGTTGGATTGTAATACCTCTTCCGGGGCATCTACCCGGTTGATGGACATTTCTTGAATGGGTATATATGCTGCTGTTTTAGCACCTATGTCAATCAGAGCGCCGCGCGGTTCTATACTAAAGACTGTACCTGGGACAACGTCACCAGGGCTGAAGTGATAGTCATACTTGTCAAGTAGGGCAGCGAAATCCTCGTGAGTAAATCCAATTTCAGTAGCGGTTAAGTTCTGATTGACCATGCTGTTGTGTTCCTGGTTCTAGTCTCCGTAAAGGTTATGCCATAATTGCGATGTGTATGCAACTGCCTGAGTGGTAGTGTACAACTGTATCTTTGTCTAATGCTAGCGCAGAAAACCTAGTGTTAACACATATCAACTTCCAGACATACAATTATATCACGATTTTTTGTAGATTGTTTATTAATAAATTTCTCAATCAAAAAGAATCTATTATTCTCTACATCAGCTTATTACTGAGCTTTAGATCCTGAATCAGACATTTTGAGTAATAAATTTATGTTGAATATTTTTAGAACTTACACAATAGTCAATAGTCAATGCTCAAAAGCAGCCAGCCGTTTGTGGGGGTTTCCAGCGTAAGTCCTAATTTTATGAGTGAAGCTAAGAATTAAAATGTCCGCCGTTTTTTTGAGAAAAACGACGGATATTAGTTTTATGGAACTTTAAAAGCTGGGTATTGACTACCTTACTTTTCTTCTTCTCTATTAATGCGGGGAGGTTCGCGGAATGCGATCGCAAAAAAGAGAACACCTAATGCTAGGGTCAAAATCAAAATGTAAGCTACGCTTTCCATATTAAAAACTCCTGCTTGTCCAGCGAGTAATTAAAGTTGTGAGTGCTGAGTGCTGAGTCCTGAGTAATGAAGCTGAACTCAGTACTCGTTACTCATAAATCAGCACTGAAAATTAGAGAGCTTCCTTCCGGCGGGTTGATTTATCACCAACTTTCTGGAATAGACCCCATTCTACTTGTTCTTCTAGATCCGCATCCACACCAGCGAATACGTCTCGGTAGATTGTCCGAGCGCCGTGCCAGAGGTGACCAAAGAAGAATAGTAGAGCGAATACAGCATGACCAAAGGTAAACCAACCTCTAGGAGATGTCCGGAATACACCATCAGAGTTTAAGGTTTCTCGATCAAATTCAAATATTTCTCCACCTTGAGCCTTACGAGCATATTTCTTCACTTCGGCAGGATCAGTAAAGGTTTTACCATTCAAATCGCCACCGTAGAAGCTGACAGTTACGCCAGATTGCTCAAAGCTATACTTAGATTCTGCCCGACGGAAGGGGATGTCAGCGCGGACAATACCATCAGCATCGGTCAAAATCACTGGGAAAGTTTCAAAGAAGTTAGGCAGACGACGTACAGTCAATTCTCTGCCTTCAGAATCTTTGAACACTGCATGACCTTGCCAAGATTGGGCAATGCCATCACCCTTAACCATAGGCCCTGTACGGAATAGACCACCTTTAGCGGGGCTATTGCCGACATAATCATAGAAAGCTAGTTTTTCAGGAATTTGCGCCCAAGCTTCGGAAAGGCTTGCACCTTGAGCTACGCTATTTTGGACACGACGGTCAATTTCCTGACGGAAGTAGCCTTGATCCCATTGATAACGGGTGGGGCCAAACAGTTCGATGGGTGTGGTAGCGTTACCATACCACATAGTACCTGCAACCACGAAAGCTGCAAAGAACACTGCCGCAATACTACTGGAAAGTACGGTTTCAATGTTACCCATCCGTAGAGCTTTGTACAGTCTTTCGGGTGGTCTCACAGTCAGGTGGAATAAACCAGCAATAATACCTACGATACCTGCGGCAATGTGGTGAGCTACTACACCACCAGGGTTAAATGGGTTAAACCCATCTGGCCCCCATTCTGGTGCTACTGGCTGCACGCTCCCTGTCACGCCATAGGGGTCAGAAACCCACATTCCTGGCCCGAATAAACCTGTCAGGTGGAAAGCACCAAAACCGAAGCAAAGTAAACCAGATAAGAACAGGTGAATGCCAAACATTTTTGGCAAATCTAAAGCAGGTTCACCAGTACGAGGATCTCTAAAGAGTTCCAAATCCCAGTAAACCCAGTGCCAAACGGCAGCTAGGAATAATAAACCAGAAAGAACGATGTGAGCTGCGGCTACACCTTCAAAAGACCAGAAACCAGGGTCAGTTGCTGGGCCACCAGTCACGCTCCAACCGCCCCAAGATTGGGTAACACCTAAGCGCGACAGGAAGGGTAATACGAACATCCCTTGTCGCCACATGGGGTTAAGAACTGGATCACTGGGGTCATAAATAGCTAGTTCGTATAGTGCCATCGAACCAGCCCAGCCTGCCACCAGGGCTGTGTGCATCAAGTGTACAGAAATCAGTCGCCCTGGATCATTCAGAACAACTGTGTGTACTCGGTACCAGGGTAGTCCCATCGACTACGCTCCTCCTCGATGAGTTATGTTTACAAAACAATTTTCTTACTTTAAGGTTCCAAGGTTGGAAGCCTCACCTCGGACTTCTCTGAATTTTTTTATTACCAGAGTCTGATCCTGACCATATCTGAATCTAGTGAGCTTCAGACAGTGGTTTTTTAGCAACTGCTAAATCACTCCGGGGGATTAATCCTGTAGTGTAGCGATCGCCAAGTAAAAATGAGAATGTTTTAAAAAGTGTAACTATTGATGGAACTGTTTGCAAGCGGGTCAGTCGATGCGATCGCGTAGCCAGTAGGATTTATCCTGCTACACATCAGCGTTATGACTGATTTTTTATGTGTTTAAGAATCTTTACAAATGGGGATGAGGTAGTGCTGAGTGATGAGTGGGGTTTTCTTGCTGACATCCTTACACTCACAGCATTTCATGTTAATCATGATACACGTAAATTATGTAGAGACTTTGCAATGCAACGTCTCTACTGTTTCTGAACTACTGAACTACTAAATGGATATTTTGCAAATGGCATTTTGCCTCAGCTGTACCAAGGCGTTCTATGACTTGTTCGGCTGTGATTAAGCGCTTTAGTACTACTTGGCCGATGGTTTGGCTAACGGTGGATGATGTAATTGGCTTTACTTCTACAGTGATGACAACTTCTTCTGTGCGGTAGAGCCACATCAACTCGTTGTTTTCCACTAGACAAATGTTGAGACGCTGAATATCCGGTGGTCGTCTCCAGGCGGTTATCTGCCATAATCCATCAGATGCCCACACTCTACCAATAATCCATCCTTCAGAGAGAAAGAAATATTTCACAGTTTTAGTCTCACTTTTTTGACTTTTAATCTGCTGTTTACAGTCTATTTATCATCTGGAGTTGATGATTTATAAACATGAGATTTATTAATCAAGCCATTAACCCAAGTTGCTAGTGATGTAGATGTAGTTTCTGGTGGCGGTAATTGGTAATTGCTAATTCCTAATTGAGAGAAATCAATTCTTACCCATTACTCGTTACCTATTACCAGTCCTGATATTGATAACTAGTAACTTACGTTATTATGATTAATTTTAGGTGATGCTATATTTCCTAAATTCGGATGCCGACAATATCCCTGACAAATATAAATTTACGATAGTTCTACTCAAAAACAGAAAATTTCCCTAAGTCGAAATCATCTATTTTTCAGTATTATATAGGGTGTGTTCGGCATAAGTGGTAACGTACCAGAAGCCTTGCTTTAAGTGCATTACCCTGATGCTAATACACTCTACGTGTATTTCTAAAATAAAATATGAGTCTTACAGCTAAGATAAGATCAAGGTAAAATTAATTAACTTGAAAACTTCCAGACTTTAGAGGCAAAAAATTATACTCTGGCTGAAGAGTATTGAATTTATGTTGCTGAAATTATTAAGATTTATGCGCAAAATGCGATGAAGCGATCGCCTAACTGGCTAGTGAGGAATAACATATAAAAGCGATTTATATAGTATAATTGCTGACCATTATTTTCAAAAATTGGGATTTTATGACCGGGTTTGCTTTTTCCACAAGACAGTGGAGTCAGATCACAAAATTTTGCTCTTTATTCTGTCTCTGTTTATTTTTAGTTATCAGTTGTGCGCCTCGTTCACAGACAAATACACCCACAACTAGTTCTAATAATACCCCCACAGGGGATGGTCGGATTACTGTAGGCACAACCCTCAAGCCCAGGACTTTAGATCCGGCGGATGCTTATGAACCAGCATCTTTGGGTTTGGTGTTTAATATGAGCGATCGCCTTTATACTTATGAACCAGGTAGTACCGAAATTCAGCCACAATTGGCGACAGCACTACCAAAAGTCAGCCAAGATGGATTAACTTATGCTATACCCCTACGTCAAGGCGTAGTTTTTCATGACGGAACCCCCTTTAATGCTAAAGCAATGGAGTTTAGCATCCGCCGCTTCATTGAGAATAAAGGCAAACCCTCTTTCTTACTAGCAGATACTGTAGATTCGGTGAAAGCTACAGGTGAGAATGAACTGACAATCAAACTGAAAAAACCCTTTGCCGCGTTTCCCTCCTTATTAGCATTTTCTGGGGTGTGTGCAGTTTCCCCCACAGCTTATGAAATTGGCGCAGGGAAATTTAAACCAGATACTTTTGTCGGGACTGGGCCTTATAAATTAGCCCAGTATGGTACAGATTCATTACGCTTTGATTTATTTGACAAATATTGGGGAGAAAAACCACAAAATAAAGGTGTGAATGTGCAAATTCAAACTAGTCCAGTTAACTTATTTAATGCCTTTCGGACTGGTGCAGTTGATGTAGCTTACCTTTCCTTACAACCAGACCAAATTCGCAGTTTAGAAGACAGTGCGAAAAAAGGAGATTGGCAAGCGATTACGGCACAAGGTAGCGTTGTGACATTTATGGCATTAAATCGCAATCAAAAGCCTTTAGATAAACTAGAAGTCAGACAAGCCATAGCGACAATTCTTGACCGTGAACTGTTAAATCAACGCGCTTTATTTGGTCAAGCTGAACCACTTTATAGCTTAATTCCTAAGACTTTAAATGTTTCTCAACCAGTATTTAAAGATAAATATGGTGATGCTAACTATGACAAAGGGAAACAATTGTTAACTGCGGCTGGTTTTTCTAAGGAAAATCCGGCAAAAGTGCAAATTTGGTATCCATCTAGTTCAGCTACTCGTAATTTAGCAGCCCAGACATTGAAAGCGATCGCTGATCAAAATATGGATGGTATACTGCAATTTGAAGTCAGCACCGTGGAAGGCCCGACTTTTTATAAAGACATTTCCAAGGGTTTATATCCAGCAGCTTTAGTTGATTGGTATCCTGACTTTTTAGACGCAGATAACTATGTACAGCCATTCTTAGCTTGTCAAAAAGGGTCAGTAGCTAAAGGATGTGAAGAAGGTGCGAGTCAAGCTCAAGGTTCTTTTTACTATAGCGAAGCAGTCAACAAACTAATTGATCAGCAACGTCAAGAACAAAATCCTGCCAACCGTCAGAAAATATTTACCCAAATCCAAACACAATTGTCAACTGATGTCCCCTACATTCCCCTATGGCAAAGCAAAGACTATGTATTTGCCCAAAAAGGTGTAAATAACGTACAACTTGACCCAACCCAAAATCTCGTTTATAAGTCAATAGTCAAAGGTCAACAATAAGTTTTGCTACATTTCTCTGTGTCTTCGTGCCTCTGTGGTATAAAAATTACCTTTTAAACACAAAGACACAAAGACACAAAGAAAAATATATTTGACTACACATCCGCCTATGTCTCGCTCAAAAGCGCTGCAATATTACATCGTCTCTCGGTTACTGTTTGCGCCACTGCAACTTTTAACCATCATTACAATTGTATTTCTTTTACTCAGAGCTACGCCAGGAGATCCAGCCGATGCAATTTTGGGTGGACGTGCGCCAGAGAGTGCTAAACAGCAATTACGCGAACAACTAGGTTTAAACCTACCTATATGGGTACAGTATCTCAATTATTTAGGTGCTTTGCTGCGATTTGATTTAGGTACATCTCTCACAAGTCGGGGACAGCACGTTTGGAATATTATTGGACAATATTTTCCCGCGACAGTAGAGTTAGCAGTCTTTAGTATGGCTGTAGCGCTGATGGTGGGAATTTTCGTAGGTACACTTTCCGCTTCCCGTCCTGGAACCTCATTTGATCTTGGTGGACGCTTGTTTGGCATTATCACCTACGCCCTACCGATGTTTTGGGCAGGAATGCTGTTACAGTTGATTTTCTCTGTACAATTGGGTTGGTTTCCCAATTCCAACCGTTTTCCGCCAAATCTCCCTGCGCCTAATCCCATCACTGGACTATACACCCTTGATAGTCTATTTGCTGGTAACTTTAGTCAATTTTTCGCATCCTTGCACCATCTAGCACTTCCCAGCCTGACTTTAGGAATTTTGCTCAGTGGCATTTTTGAGCGCATTGTCCGTGTTAATTTAAAGCAAACCCTCAAATCTGACTATGTAGAAGCAGCGAGGGCTAGAGGGATTGAGGAAAATAAAATCTTAGTGTCTCATGCTTTGAAGAATGCCTTAATTCCCGTGATTACGGTTTTAGGGTTAACCTTTGCGTCTTTGCTGGGTGGTGCGATTTTAACCGAAGTGACATTTTCCTGGCCGGGGTTAGCCAATAGACTATATCAAGCCATCTCCGATCGCGATTATCCCACAGTCCAAGGTGTGTTGGTATTTTTTGGGGCGATCGTTGTTGGGGCAAGTATTTTGATTGATATTCTCAATGCTTATGTTGACCCACGTATCCGCTATTAGGGAAAAATGATAGCAATTTTCGAGCCATGTAAAAGTTCATGAACAACAACACTAGAAACGGCAACTTCTGATTTATGAATATCTAGTTTGTGCAAAACGTTGACATTAGGAATAGGGCGTGCTGGCTCTGAGAGAATATTAGTTTTAATCTCTACATCAAAGCTTGAGTCTCTATTTTACCATTTAATAAACTTCATCATGGCTACCAATATCAATCAATAAAATAATCATTTCTAATAACTTATCATCCTCAGACAAATTAAAGATAATTCTACAATCATAAGCAACAGAACAAGACCATAACCCCGCTAAATTTCCTGTTAACTTATGAGACTTCAAAGACGGTGTAAATGGATCATCTGCCAAAAGCCTTAATACATTAACAATTTGATTCTTTAATTGCGGGTTTTCCTTTGTAATCTTCCTAAAAGACCCCTTAAATCCACTACTCCAGACAACTTCAATCATCATCTCCTAGTAAATCAGTGATCAAATCATCAACGCTTCCTCTGTTGGCTGTACCATCCTTAAAAGCCTGCATCACTTCCTGAGCATTAGCCAAAATTTCAACCTGCCGATTCTCAATTCGTTGCTGGCGAAGAAACTCAAATAAATACTCTCGATCTTCTGTGGGCAAACTTTCAATAGAATTAATAATTTCTTGTAAAGTCATCATAGAACCTGCCAATCAAGTAAACTCTATCTTTACTAACCCTATTTTAATCTTTAAATCCAAAGCCTCAGCCTCTTACATTTAGCCAATTTCCGCAAAAATATGATATAATTTACGGCGCAGTAGAAGCAAATGTTTCTAGATGGCAGAAGCAGCGATTAGCGTAGGCTAGCAAACACCGCAGGCATTGCTGGATGTGTCAAACCCAGAGCCAGACTAGTTTTATCTTTAGAATAGCTGAACCGTATTGGGGCATATTGACAGAGTTTAGGTATTAGACATCTGGTAGAAATTAATTCTGCGTTGCCCGAAATCCTTGTAGAGACGTTGCACTGCAACGTCTCTACATTCATTTTCACCAGATGTCTATCAGCTATGACTACGTATTTACTAACTTCTCTCCTTTGAGCATTCTGACTGCGGCTTCTAGTAAAGCTTCTTCTAAGTAAGGCTTGGTAAAGTAGCCACTAGCACCGAGTTGAATGGCCATTTGCCTGTGTTTGTCTGCACCTCTAGAGGTGAGCATAGCAATAGGTAGATGGTTGAGGTTAGAGTCTTTTTGAATCCGTGAGAGTAATTCCAGTCCGTCGCAACGGGGCATTTCGATGTCGCAGAAGACGATATCGCAAGGTAGCCCAGAACGGAGTTTATCCCAGGCTTCTTGTCCATCACGGGCTTGTTCAACACGGTAGCCTGATTTGTTGAAGGTGAGTGAAAGTAATTCTCGGACGGTGATGGAGTCATCGACAATCAATACTGTCGGATCAATTTTCTCAATGGGTGCTTCTGGGACGCTGGGTGGTGCTTGTTGCGGCCAAAGTGTACCACCATTGTGCTTGGACATTCGTCCTTGGAAGATATCGATAATTTCTAATACATCAGCGATGGGCATGATGCGACCATCACCTAAGACTGTAGCACCGGCAACACCAATCGGTTTTGGCGCTGGGCTTTCAAATTGCTTAATGACAATTTCTTGCTCACTCAATACTTGGTCTATCTGGAGAGCAATTAATGTATTTCCCGATCGCACGACGACAACAGAAATCATATCATCATCTCGGTTGCCACCGTAGACGTTACCGCGACTCAGCTGACGATTAAAGGTTAACAGTTCTTTTAAAGGTTTGAATGGTAAGACTGTATCTCGCCAAGAGATAAACGATTGTCCATCAGCATTGTGTTGGACATTTTTGGTGGGTATATCCAGGGTATCTTCGACACCATCCATCGGGAAAGCAATCCGGGCTTTATCTGAGACGCAACATAAGGCTTTACAAATACTCAATGTCAGTGGTAGGCGAATTGTAAAGGTAGTTCCTTTGCCTACAGCAGAATCTGTGTTGACTGCGCCACGAATTTCGCTAATTTCCGAGCGTACCACATCCATGCCCACACCACGACCAGAAATTTCATCGGCTTCGTCTTTGGTACTAAAACCTGCTTGGAAGAGTAAGTCGTAAATTTCCAGCCGGGAAATGGTTCTCGCCTGCTGTGGTGTCATCATGCCAATCTGAACAGCTTTGACTTTAATCCTTTCTGTATCAATGCCTGCACCATCATCACCCACGGAAATTACGGTTTGGTTGCCTTGGTGAAAAGCACGGATGGTAATGATTCCTACTGGTGCTTTACCTGCGGCTTGCCTGACTTCTGGGGTTTCAATCCCGTGGGCGATCGCATTATTCAACATATGAGTTAATGGATCAATCAGATGATCTAAAATCATCTTGTCAATCAAGGTATCTCCACCTTCAATCACTAACTCGACTTGTTTACCAAACTTGATGGCATTATCTCGCACACCCCGCCGCAAGCGATCGATGGTTTGAGAAAAGGGAACCATGCGGGCGCGTGTGAGTCCTTCTTGTAGTTGGGTGGTAACTTGCCGGAATTGTCTAGCGACTCGTTCGGTTTCTTCGGTGACAAAATCAATGTCACTGGCTGACTCCCGCACTCTGACAATTAGTTCAATCATTTCTTGTGACAAGGTGTGGAAGGGGGTAAAACGATCCATTTCTAATTCGCTAAAACCCCTATCTGTCTCAGCTTCAGGTGCTTGGTAAGCGACTTCTCTAGTTTTGCGACTAGCCAGCAAAGATGCTTCTAGAAGCGATCGCTCATACAATTCTTGCATCCTTGCGCCTACATCTGAGAGCTGTTGCACTTGCACCAACAAGTTATCTAGAGATTGTCGCAAACGTTCATGATCTTGCTCTAGGGTGTTGCGATTGACTACTAATTCACCTACCAAGTTACTCATGTCATCCAGTTGTTTGACTGGCACTTTCATTGTCTCTTCAAATCTCGCACTGCGACGAGTGGAAGTTCGTGAGATTTTACCTGTAATTGGCTTGGTGGGTGATGAGTGGGATATAGTTTGATCTGCTTCTGCTAGGAGTTTTTCTAGATCACCAAAGTCATCTCCTAAATCTAGCGATGAATTGCTATTGCTAGTGTTTGCTGAGATAAACTGCTCTACAGGTGCTGGCGTTACCGCAGGTGGCTGATGATTTACAGGTTCTAGGTGATTTTCTTCCACCAGCAAGGCTTCTAGGGCTGCGAAATCATCAGAGGCGATCGCTGTATTATCAGTACTGGGGAATGTTTCTACTGCTAATAGTGTTTCTAAATCAGCAAATTCATCTTGAATATGTGTGTCTGCTGTTGGTGTGGCGTTTTCTGTTGTCGGCTCTGATATTGGTGTTGTCTCTACCAGCTGCGTTGGTGAATCTGCGGTTGCTTCTGAGGTTGATAGGGTTGTAGTTTCTACATTTTCATCAGATTCGCCACTAGTGATCACATCTGCAAATGCAATACTTGTTAAGTCTTCATTGAGGGAAAGTTCATCGTCAGTTAATGCTGTTAGCTCAGATTCTACAGTCAGGAAATCATCACTCAAGCTGAATTCTGCTGTCGCATCACTAATTTCTGCTAATTGAATATCTGTTGATTCGTTAGTTAATGCCAGGAAATCATCACTCAAGCTGAATTCTGCTGTAGCATCACTAATTTCTGCTAATTGAATATCTGTTGATTCGTTAGTTAATGCTAGTAAATTATCACTCAAGCTGAATTCTGCTGTAGCATCACTAATTTCTGCTAATTGAATATCTGTTGATTCGTTAGTTAATGCTAGTAAATCATCACTCAAGCTGAATTCCGTGCTGGCATCAGAAAATTCAATAATTTCTAAGTCAACCTCTTGTAAAGAGGAGTCAGCAACTAAACTTTCCCAATCCCCCGTACCTGATGCCATTTCTAACTCACCACAGGGTAATTCTAGGGGTTGATTAGTAAATTCAGGAATAAAATCTAGAGCTTCTGGTTGTTGAGAAAAACCTTGAATTTCGCTTGAGGCAATTGAGCGATCGCTAACACTAGAAGTATTAACCGGATCATCTAATGTTAAATCTGCAAATAGATTATCTTCAGTTTCTGAAGGAAATTCTTGGATAAAAGTCAGGTTGAAATCTTCCAGTTCTAAATTGTCTGTTGCAGATGCAGTAGATTGGATATTTTCTCCAAAAATTTCTCCAGAAGCTGCTGCCGCAAATAAACTATCTTCTAGAGCTTTAGCTATATCTTGCTCGACGACAGATTCTAATTCTGACTGTGATGATACTTCAATCTCTGGAACCCAAAAATCACCTAAATTGTCATCTGTTTGGGAAAAGTCTAAGACTGTTATCGGTGGTAAGTCAAATAAATCACTAATTTCTAATTCATTTTTTAATGATGGTGGATTTTCTGGAAAATCAGTAAACAGATTATCTAATTCTAAATTTTCTGATGGCGTAATTAACTGAGATTCAGGAATATCGTCCAGTTTAATTTCTTCTAAACTACTTATATTTGTATCTGTGCCTGAGAATAAATCATCAAAGTTTTCTGATGTTGCGAGTGGATTTATTTCACTATGAGGTTGTGTATTGTCATCTATTTTTAGTGATAATAATTCTTCTATAACATCCTCGGAATCCGGTAATTCATGAGATTGTTGGGTGATTTCTGGTAATATTTCGGCGTTATTACTAACAGATTTCAGAGAAATTTCTGATTCTAAATTATCTTTTTCTAAGAAAATGTCACCAAATAGTAAACCTAAATCTTGTGTCGTTTGTGTGATATTTGGAGACGCTTGAGTATCCCCATCTAGGATGAGAAAATCAGCTAGATCATTATCAACTGCTGCAACATCATTAACACTAGTATCTGTAGCAACTTCACCAGTAGTTGATATCTCTAAAATTTCTTCTTGTTGCCAAGTTTCATCTAGTTCTGGTGTTTCACCTTCAAACAAATCAGCGAGAGTATTTAACTCGGCTAATCCAACTTCCGGCCCATGAGTATCTACACGGTTATTAGACAGGAGTGAATTATCTTCAGTATCAAATAAAATATTGTCAGCGATCGCTTTTTCAGATGCGGTACTTTCTACTGCGACTGGGGTGGGATCAAGTTGCTCAGATATTTCTGTAAGACTAGTGACGCTATCGGCTGGCAAATCCAAAATATTTCCATCATCAGAACTAGCAGTATTTGCCGATAATTTTTCGTTTGGATTTGCCTTAGTTTCTGGCAAAATTAATGATTGAGTAACTGTAGGTGGGACATCACCGAGTAAATTTTCGGCAATTTCCAACATTGGCATATCGGGAAAGCCCCAGAGTGTTTCTAGCTGGTGACTAATGGCAATTTCCGATTCTCTCCCATTGAGGACTAATTCTTGCGCTTGTTTAATTTCTGTGATGACGATTTTGGCTAAAGTCAGGTAAGTATTTTCTGGATTAGCGATCGCATTAGCTGCGGCTTTACACAAATTCGACCAATTTGGGAGATTCCACGTTTTGCCAAGTTGGGCTAATTGCTGACAACATTCCTGGAGATTTTGTCGAGATTCTGAGGTTGCTGGTTGCTTAAACAGTTGCAACATCTCGCGTAATCTCTGTAAAACCTGGGCTTGGAATTCACCCCAATGATCATTAGTGGTTGCAGCCATGACAGCTACTTGTGCAGGCTGAGGTACAGATATTTTGGTATTGTTGTCGGCTAAAGTTACCGCATTTGGACGGAAGAAAATTTCTGTCAGTGTACCAACACTATCACTCACAGGTGAAGCGATCGCCCTCTCAGCAGTATTACTGCCATTTTGTTGTACCAGTTGTTCTAAATGCTCATTTAGCCATTGAAAAACTGGTTCTGTTTCTGACATTAAATTACTAGCAGCTTCTTCTGAAAGACCAAAAGGGCCACTCAGATGTTCTAATAATGCCTTGAGAGTATCAGAGACACCCAGAAATAATGACTCTAATTTTTGGTCAACTTGGATGGGATTTTCTTTGAGAACTTTAAAACAATCTTCTAAACGGTGGGACGTTTGCTGAATGCTAGTTAGTCCCAGCATCGCTGCTCCTCCTTTAATGGAGTGAGCCGCCCGGAAAACTTCGTTGACCATTTCCGGGTCGTTTAAGGTACTTTGAAGATTCAGCAATCCCTGCTCAATAGTGTTCAGGTGATCCCGCGCTTCTTCAATAAAGTAACCTAAAATCCTCTGTTGTTGTTCCGGCAGCATAATTCAAAGTGGTGAGTAATTAGTGAGTGCTGAGTGCTGAGTAGTGAGTGCTGAGTGGAAGTCGGAGAGTGCTAACTATTGACTAATGACCATTGACTAATGACTAATAACTAATGACCATTAATTACTTCGTTTCCATCGTTTCTACACGGAAACGTTCTACAGAAGAAATCAAGTCACGGGACACTCCGACTAAGTTTTGGAGAGCGCCGGAAACTCGTTGGGCTTCTTGAGAAGTTTCTTGGGCTGTGAGTTCTACAGATTGCATTACCTGAGCAACGGCGCGGGAGGTTTCCGTTTGTTCTACGGTATCACTGGTAATTGAGCGCACCAAAATATCGATGCGATTGGCAACTTGAATAATGTTTTCTAGCGATCGCTTGGCTTCTTCCGCTAGCTTTGTGCCTTTAATTACCTGTTGTGTACCTTCTTCCATCGCTGTCATCACCGAGCCGGTTTCGCTCTGGATTTGCATGACAATCTGTTCGATTTCTTTCAAAGATTTAGCTGATTTATCCGCTAATTGGCGGACTTCATCTGCCACAATCGCAAATCCTCGTCCCGCTTCGCCGGCTCTGGCAGCTTCAATACTGGCGTTGAGGGCGAGTAAGTTAGTCCGGGAGGCAATCTGCGAAATTAATGCCACAATTTTAGAAATTTCTTGAGAAGATTCTGCCAACCGCTTCACCTTACGGGTTGTTTCCGCGACAGTTTCCCGAATTTCCAAAATCCCCGCTACGGTATTTTCTACTGCTTCCCCACCTTTGAGAGCGATCGTACTAGCATCACGAGCTACTTTCTCTGCTTCCCGTGCTGCTTCTGCCACCCGTTGAATCGAGTCTGTCATCACCTGCACAGAATTTAAGGTGACGGCTAACTCTTCCGCTTGGCGTAAAGCATCACTAGATAAGGCTCTAGCAAAGGTTTCCGAGTTGGTTGCCCCTTTGGTTACTTCCTTCGCCGCTACTTTTACCTGTTGCACAATGTCCCGCAGGTTTTGAATAGTTAAGTTAAAGGCATCGGCAACGGCTCCCAGCACGTCGGCAGTGACTTCCGCTTGGACAGTTAAATCCCCTCTGGCTGCGCCTTCCACATCATCTAAGAGACGAATTACTTGACGTTGCAAGTTTTCTTTGGCTTCCTCTTGTTCATCAGCTTTACGTTGGGCTTCATGGGTGGTAGTGAAAATTACCCGCGCCATTTCGTTAAACCCAGCCGATAATTGCCCCAATTCATCTTCCGAAAACACTGTGGCTTGCACATTCAAATTGCCTTGACGCACAGCATCAAATTGCTTTTGCAAGTCTTTGGTGGTGCGCCGGATTTGTTTGAGGGTGAGATTACCCATAAAACCGGCTGTAGCAAAACCAGCAACACCAGCTGCCAAAGACATTGCCCAACCTGTGTTTCGGACTGATTCTCGTTGTTGGGGGGGAGAAAAATTGGTAGCGGCAAAACTGACTGTAGCCACCACTAAAGCGGAGAAAACACCGACTGTTCCCGCTACTAACCAAGGTTTTGCATCGAGAGAAGCATTTTCTAGCGGTGCTAACCAACCCTGTTCGACGTTGACATTAGCTTCTACCTTGGCAACTTCAGACTGGCTAAAGATGGGTACTGATTCTTGAGAACCAGTGATGGTGAACAGTTCCTCATCGCGATCGCCTGTTGTACTGCCTAAGCTTACCTCTCCGGCTTGACTGCGGGGAATGCTATTAATTTCCGTAGAACTGGAAAGCATCACATCACTGAAGCTAGAATCCGTGTCATTCAAATCAAACCCAGGAATATTCCCTAAGTCATCAAATTCATCAAAGTCGTCTAAAAACTCGATATTACTCTTAGAATTTTCTTTATGGAGTAAACTACCCGTCTCTTCATCTGTAGTTATACTCTCGGAACCAAAAGCTGACTCAAATGCCTCGAAATCAAAACTCTCATCAACATCAAAGCTATTTAAATCAGCTTTAGGACTAGTTGTATCCAGAGATTCTTGAGGATAAAAATCACGGTTGATAGATTTAGGCGGTGGGGAAAAATTATCTTGCTCTGCTATTTCCTCTAGCCAATTTTTAGCTTCTGGTTGAGAGAAATTAGCAGAACTAATATTTGCCGCGTCATCTACAGGCTTTGCACCGTTTCTCTCTTCTTCTTTAACAGTTATTAAATCTTCAGTATCTGGGATATTTGGTGTTGGTTCTACATCAATATTTTGAGATTCTGGAGTTTCTTCTATCTTCAGAAATTCCGCAGCTGAAGCTTCACCAATAAAACTGTTTGTGGTATCAAATTCGGCAAAAGGTGATTCACTACTAGTATTTTTATCAATTTCCGAAGTTGCCTGACCATCTAAAGAATTATCATCACTTTTTGACTGTTCCAGACTATCTTCTTGCCAAAAAATCGGCAGTTCTAATTCGGCTGAGTCTTGATTACTAATAGTATTTGCATCTGATTTATTTACAGCAAAAGGATCATCACTAAAAGTTGGTGTAGATGTTGAGGTTTCATCTAAAGATATGCTGTCAGAAAGACTGGCAAATGGACTACCCACAGGTATTTCCACTGCTCCTAAAACTGGTTCGGCAAAAGCATTCAAATCAAAACTATTACTATCAAAGTCTTCTATCGCTCCTAAATCCTCTAATTCCGGTATTGAAGATGATAAAAAATCTGATGTATCTGTAGTATTTATGGGTTTTTGATGATCAACAGATGTCGCTTTCTCTGGTACAAGCTGTTGACATTGGCTAATATTTTCCAAGCCATTACTAGCAAGTCCCAGAATTTCCAAATCATCAGTTAATTGCAAAACTTTTGTATATTCTGACTCTGCCACATCATATTGCTGCAAAACATAATAGATGTGACCTCGTAATAAATGACAATTAGGATCATCCGGTACATTCTGCACAACCTGATCAACTAAACTAGCGGCAACTTCATATTTTTGTTGCGCGTAGGCTGTACAAGCCTGCTGATAAGTTTCGAGGTATTTGTCTATACTTGCTGCCATTTGCTCCCCTCTCATATTCATCCTGCCCACCTTGCACTCCGTAAAATTGCTGTTTGATCAAGTAGTCTTAGAGACTGGTTGTTTTTCGGCTCTAATAACCACTCTCCACGCAAAAAAGGAGCCATTGTATCCGGTATGTTTGCAGGTGGCATGAGATGTTGTGCATCTAGCCAGTCCATACCTCCAATTGCGTCTACAGCTAAACCGACAATAGTGTCTTGCTCTTGAACGGCAATCACCGGAATTTCTGCTCGGTCTGTGTTTAACGGAGTGGCTTCTCCTAAAAATTGACCCAAATCAGCTACCCAAATTACTCGACCTCGTAGATTTAGAGTACCCAAAAGTAAGGGAGAAGCATTAGGAATTGGGGTAATTCTGTCAGGACTCAGTTCCATCACCTCTCGAATACCAGTTGCGGGTAGTGCAAACTCCTGATGCGAGGGAATGTAAAATCGCAAGTGTAACTCACCTTCAGGACTTTCTACTTGTAATTCAGGACGGAAATGGTCTTGACCACTGCCATTTAAAAAGTCCGGTAACTTGACCATGTTGTTTTCGTCCTTATCCTCGCAGCAGTTGTTTGACTGTTCCCACCAATTCGGTTGGTTGAAACGGTTTAGCTATGTAAGCATCCGCACCTTGTTTCATGCCCCAGTAGCGGTCAAATTCTTCACCTTTGGAAGAACACATGACTACGGGAACATTTTGGGTTTTGGGGTCGGATTTTAATCGACGGCAAACTTCATAACCGTTCATGCGGGGCATGACAATATCCAAAACCACTAAGTCGGGGGGTTCGGTTTGTATGGCCTCTAGTGCTTCTAATCCGTCGGTGGCATGGGTGACTGTTAGGCCACTGGCTTTCAGGAGGTCTGTGATCATCTCCCTTTGTGCAAGACTGTCTTCCACAATCAGAACTGTACTCATAAATGGCTATCTACCTCCTGATGTAGACGTTCCTCTTTGGAACATTCCCTGATCTCCCCACGTAATTTAATGTATAAATTAATTTTATTGTTTGGTTAATTTATTTCGCTTGCAGCTTGTCAGTTGTCAGTTGTTTTACTGATCTGGTTAAATGTCGCCTCCCTGTGTGAATGGTAACTTTTAATAGATAATCATGTGGTTTGGGAATTGGTTGATTCTGTGATAACATTTTTTACTCTATCTTTGATGAAATCAACAAGTCTGTTTTCTAAGAAAAAGGCAGGGGTAGAAAGTATAGATTTCTTCACCAGTTCCCAGTTATGAGTACCCAATCCCTAGATTACATATTTTTTTATAACCGTAAGTAACTCAGTGTCAACAACAGGTTTTGTTAAATAAGCTGTGGCTCCTACCATTTTTGCTCGGATTTGATCTATAAATTTATCTTCACTAGTCAGCATAATCATCGGTATATACCGAAAAGCTTGGGATTGCCTCAACATGGCGCACATCTGATAACCATCTAATTCGGGCATGGCAAGGTCACATAGTATTAAATCGGGTTGGAGTTGAAAGAGCAAACTCAGTGCTTCTAGGGGATTGGTGAAAGCGATAACTTCATATCCTTGTGGTTGCAAAATTGACTCTACAGTTGCACAAATGGTCTTTGTATCGTCAATACATAATATCTTTACTTTTGGTTTTGTCAGTATTTGAGTATGAGTTGTTTGAGAAGATGTGAGTCTGAGCCAACCTTGCTGGGTATATGGATATATGGCTTTAGCGACTGTTAAAATATCTCGGTTGAGATGACGAGCTAATTGACGTAGGGAAGTTTTGCCGTCAGCCCAATGTTTAAGTTTGTCGATGGTTATCTGTGGGAGTGAGGAGTGCAAGCGAACTGTATTAGCTAATATGGGTAGCTGTTCTGGGGATTGGATGTAAGGAGATAACTGATACCATTCTTGTAATTGTTGGCTAATTTGGCTTACCAGTGGTGAAATCTCCCAGGTTGTAAGTTGGGGTGCGATCGCTATATCCTGAAGAAAACTAAACCTCCCATTGGTTAAGCTCAGTAAGTCAAAAAGTGTTTCACAAATCAGGCGGTAGATGATATTTTCAGCCATTTTGGGGTTAATCAGATTCTGGTCTAATAATGCCCAAATATAGCCATACTCTAAAGGATGCTGTTTTTCTAAGCTTTCTAGTTGTTGTTTGTCTAAACCCATCTCCACACGGTAATAGCGCAAACAATCTTCAACCCGTGACAAACTACTATCTTCTCGTTGGCAATAAATTATTTGACCATTCAGGAAAAAAATCCACCACGACTGTTGTGAGGATTGACTAAAATGCTCAGATTCTCCAGCGCTTTTGTCGTGATTTTCCTGTTTAAGAACTTCAATCAATAATTGCCCAGTTCGCTGCCCTAATTCAATTAATTGCAGGAGACTGCGAAGATCAATTTCATGTAAATTTCCCTGCATTTAGCTTGAAATCACTCCCTATAATGCTGTTGATAATTTTTGCTTTGTCCCATGCTCAAACTGCATGAGTGTGTTGATGATTGTTCAGCTACTTTCAAAATATATTTCGCTCACAACTAGTGTTAATCAGAGAATATATTGAGCGACAAACTGTAAAGTTTCTTAATAGACTTTGATAAAGCTAGTGATAACACGGAAGTCATCATCACTATCACCAGTACAGAATATAAAGACGCGACTCAATTGTCGTTATAAATATCAGGACGCAATATATCGCGTCTATAAAATAGTTTTGTTTGTTTTGTTTTGCTCAATTGAGGCAAAATCAAACGAGTTAGCAGAATTATCATAAAGTATCAAAAAACACGGGCATCAAGTACACAAGAGGAAAAGCGGTGTGCTGTATTTAGCAGAAGTACAAAAGCAGAAAGGCGGCTTACTGGGTGGTAGTTCCAAAACCGAACTAAAACTGCTAGCTTGTCAGCGAACCGACCAGAATTGGAGTACTGTGTCGGAAGAAGTAATTGCGGCGGAAGAAGCTAGCAAATTAAACGATGGCGCACTAGTTTTGGTAGAACTGACTCCGAATCGCCAAGTGCAACGGATTCAAGAAGCAGGTAGACCACTCGTAAATATTTTGCAGAATTTTTCCCGACAGGTGGAAAAATATAAGCTGAAGGAAGACGAAATTACCCAGTGGAAGGAGTCGCTGACATTTCAGGCGCAAGAGTTGAATCGCCGAGAAATGGACATGGAAGTGCGGCTAGAACAGTTGCAACAAATGGAAGAAGATGCACAACACCTGGATGCACAAAAACAGGAGGTTGATACATCTCGTGAGCAAATCGAGCAGTTGCAGGCAGAAATTGAACGTAACCGTCAAGAATTAGAAGGTGCTTGGGAGCATTTGCGGGGTGAGCAGCGTCGTCTAGAGGAGCGTTTGCAAGAGGGAAATGTTCTAGACCCAGCACAAAGTCAGAAAATTAGCGAATTACTTAATCGCTTGTCTAGTCGAATTGCCCCTACAGATATAGTCCGGGAACACTTACATTTAGCTGGGGAATTAGTGGAAAGACAGCAAGCCACTCTCAACCCCCACTGGCAAAATCTGGAACAACAACGCATCCTGACTAATCAACAACAACAGCAAGTTGATCAACTGGCGCAAACATATAGCGATCGCCAAAATACATTAAAACAAGCACAAGATTCTTTAGCGCAGCAAACAGCACAATTAAAAGTCAATACAGCAATTCTCAACTGCAAGCAAGAACATCTCCGCATCATTAAAGAACAATTGCAATCTCAAGAAGCTTTATCTCAACAAATTAATTCTTTGGCTGCTACTTCTGGGAATGTACCTACTAGTCAAAAAGTTGATATCCAAGCCCTAGAAAAAATGCCTTTGGATGAACTACAAAAGCTGATACAAGATTTATCGGAAAAACTAGAAATAGATTCTACTTTTGTTCATGATCAAGAACAAGAATTGACTTATAAACAAGCAACCATAGAAGAATTACAACAAAAAATCAATCAAGCAGCTGATCAAGATTTAATTAATTTGCAAATGGAATTGTCAGATGAACAAGACCTTTATCAGATGCTGAATCAAACTTTGGTAGGACAACGGCGTAGTTTATTGGCACGGCAGAAGTTTATCAAGCAGCACCAAATTGTGTTGTGGAAACGACAAGGGCAATCTGTGAGTGATGCCCAAGAGGATAATAGCATCGATTTTAGTCCTGTGCTTTTGCAAGTTGATAGCCGACGACAACAACAATCCCAAGAATTACAGAATCTAGAACGAGAAATTGAACAAATGCGATCAGCGATCGAACTAGATCAAGGGATGATTGATAATCAAAGTCATGATTTGCAAGAAAAGCAGCAAGAACTGACAACGATGGAAGCTAACTTAGTTGCTCTCAAAACGGAAATGACTGAATGTTGGGGGCGGGTAAATCTTTATCAAGAAACTCTCCAACCTATCCAAGATTGTGTAGATGAGTTAAAACAAAAGCTGCAAGGAATTGGCGAATCTTTAGCGGAAGTTCAAGAAACTGCTGATTATCAATTGCAAGCGATCGCTGAAATTCGTCAGACTGTCTATGGTTTGTTATCTCAGCCGGAATTAGTAGCTTCTTAGTATTTTTAAGTGTTGCTAATTAAGGATTGCAGTACATACATTGAGATGGATCGGCGAATTCTTGACCATAAGGAAATAGTTTTTCTTGTCTAAAATGGCATTTTTGACATTGATAAATTTCTCTGTGAGTGAGGGTGGTTGGCATATGGCAAAGTTCACAGGGTAATCCAGGAATTCTTTCGGTGATGGCAAATCCTGGTGTATGACAATTGGGACAACAACTCCTGATTTTATTGAGTAGATTATGAGTGGCTTTGGCAATATTTTTCATGCGGGTAGGATTATAAATTGCCCGCATATCTGTTTCAATATTCGCTTTACTATTGGATGATTGATTGAGAGCAAGATTAATTGCTGCTTCTAAATCTGTTATTTGAGTAATTCCTTTAATTATTTCTCGAGATTTAGTTGCTGAATTTTCCCACCAGATAACTAAGCCATGTTCAGGAAAACCAATTTTTTGGGCAAAATTTTCTGCCTCGTCTAAGGTTGCTATAATTTGATGATTAAAGTTAGTATCTCCAGAAAATTCTTCACCAATAATTTCAATCTTATTTATTTTATCTAATAAAATAACTATTTCTCGATTAGTATAAATATAAGGAACTAAGGGATGTGGTGCAAAACTACCTTCACTAGCGATCGCTAAACTTTCTCCTGTGAGTTCTAAGGCTTGTTCAGCTTTTAATTTAGCTGTAGCAATTTGTGTGTCTGGGCGTTTGATTTCTCTAGTAAATGTGCCAAAAGCATCAGTATTAAAATTTTCTGGTACTATAACTTTAATGCCTAATGCTGGTTCTAAAATTGGGGCGATCGCTTTTTCTTTGTGGTGCATAGTTGCAAGAATGCACAGGCGATCGCTAAATAATTTTTGATAGTTCATTTTGGGCTAATTCTCTTTTTAAATCGCAGTGTATGAAGGTCGGTTGGCTGACATTTTGCGCCTAGCCTTAGCATTAAAATTGTAGGTTGGGTTGAGGCTTTGGGAAACCCAACACCAATATTCATACTGGGTTTTTAAGATCCATGTTGGGTTGCGATGCACTTAACTCAACCTACTAATTCACAAATTTAGGCTTGCTATGCTACTACACCCAACCTAAATTTACGAGATTTTATTAAGTATTAGCTGATAACAAAGGTATATTCTCAGCTAGAGAATCTTTCATGATCACACCTTGTTCTCTAGCCCAAAATTGGCTTAAAAAGTGAATTTGTCTCAACCCAACTAGTAGATTTAATCCTGGGACAAATATCCACCAAACCACAAGCGGTTCTCTCATTCCTGCTTGCTGATAGAGTTGATTAACAGTTTTGTATAACTTAAATTGAACAATATAAATCCAGATGATACCAAGTAAAGAAAACCAACCAAACCATCCCGGTACATCAGGATCAAATATCCGCAAAGCTTGAGGAATTGCCACACCTAAAATAAAAGGTGCTAAACACAAAGTTCCTGACCAACCAAAACCATAATAACGGCGTAATTCTTCTTGAATAATCCACTTATACCAGCCGTAATACAGCATACCAGTGACTACAGACAAGAAAAGGACTCGCCACAGTGGGCGGGGTTTACCTAGAGGTTTATCTGACATGATTTACGCTTGAGATATCATAGCTATGTTTGTAACATTTCTTAATTTAAAGTATCTCTGGTCATCTTGTCCAAGATATTACGTAAGTTCGACAGACTTCACCTTTGCCATTTTCTTATCTTGGAAGGCTGCTGATAAGACTAATACCAATTTCTTTTAAATGTGAAACAGTAGAGACGTTGCATTGCAACGTCTCTACATAATTCATGTGTATCATTATTAACGTGAAATGGTATAAAATGCTTTGGTTGCCTAAGCGTAACTCAACACCAAGATATACATTGGGTTCCTCAGATCATGTTGGGTTACGCAAAGCCTCCACCCAGCCTCGAAGACTAGCGTTAGTGCAGCGTTTTCATCCCCGTGAGGGGAAGTTGATGAAAAAGTGTTGCAGGCTTCATGGCCAATCAAGACTTGGTGACCAGTTTACGTCCCCGTGAGGGGAAGTTGATGAAAAAGAAGTCTGGCTTGGCTCCTCAGGCAAGGCAGATGATGAAAAGTTTACGTCCCCGTGAGGGGAAGTTGATGAAAAAGCTAATCCCGTTGGCGCTTTAGTTATGGGTGTTGGTGGAGGTTTACGTCCCCGTGAGGGGAAGTTGATGAAAAAGCTTTTGACAACCAAGAACCAGTCAAGCGTAGTATCCCTACCGTTTACGTCCCCGTGAGGGGAAGTTGATGAAAAAGATGTACTCCCCCAAAGAACACCAATTTCTGTTGCCGGTTTACGTCCCCGTGAGGGGAAGTTGATGAAAAAGGCTACCTTTTTCAAAGCCTTACCATAATTGAACTTGAGATAGGTCAATCTGAGGGGGTCATTTTTTTCTCTAAATAATTGATAAAAATTGTCAATAATCCCAAAGACGACAGGCCTCAAAGCCTTACTCAGTAAGCTATCTGAGGGGGTTAACGGAGTAATCAGGGTTTCAGCCATTGTCAGATCCCCTCAGATGCTTATCAATCACTAAGTAGCTTATAAATTTATCTAATTATTGAGAGTTATCTTAGAAACATCTACTTGTGATTTTGATTTATTAATTTTTCATGGTTCAGCAAAGCTGGTATACAGTGTATGAAAACTTACTAAAAAAGTCAAGGTGAAGTAGAAAGTATAAAATTACTCCACCGAAATCTGCTGCTTTTTAGCCTTGTTCTTGCGGGATTTGTGTGATTTGGGCTGTGAGTTTTTCTTTATCTAACCTGCGTTTTTTGGCATAGAGTTGAATTGTCACTGCCATCAAAATAATCATGGCAAAAATCACCCAAGCTGTGATATCCGTAGGTAGATTATTCTTAAATACTGCCAGCATGACGATAACTACCAACATGACTGTCGGTGCTTCATTTAAAGCGCGTAATTGCTGACCACTCCAGCGACATTCATCGGCGGCTAATTTCTTCATTAACCGACCGCAGTAATGATGATAAGCAAGTAACAGGGCAACAAACAGCAATTTGAAGTGTAGCCAACCTTCTTTCAGCACATCTGGTTCTGTACTCAGTAAGCCAATAGCCATTGCTACCGTCACGAACATTCCTGGGGTAGTGATGATGTGGTAGAGGCGTTTCTCCATGATTTGATATTGATTTTTCAATATCGTGCGTGCTGGTTCTGGTTCTTGGTTAGCTTCCACATGATAGATGAATAACCGTACTAGGTAGAACAACCCAGCAAACCAAACCACAATTCCAATGATATGAAATGCTTTAAACCAAGAATAAGCCATGAATTTCAACCTGCCTTGATCAATCTGTTCTCTAAATGATTGCCAGTACTCTTATTATTCAGGTTACGGCAAAACCTCATACGACATTGCAGATTGATAAAGAAGTGTAACTAAGTCAACGTGAGTTCGATAAATCTTTTTTGACCTCTCCCCCAACCCCTCTCCGACGCGGAGAGGGCAGGGTGGTTTCATACGAAAAAAGAAAAATACATACATCTTGATTTGTCGCTTTGTAGCAGAAGTTTTGACCCCTCTCCAAACCTCTCCCCCACGGGGGGAGAGGCTTTGAAACAAAGTTTTGTTTTTTCTCTGTTTGTATGAAACCACCCTGCTCTCCGACGCGGAGAGGGGAGTGAAGAGCATATATAATATATCAACGAAAAATGAGGCTTTAAAAGCCTCTCTCCTTGCAGGGGAGAGGTTTGGAGAGGGGTTTTTCCAATCGTCGAACTCACGTTAAATAAATTCAGATTTCTAATCTCCAGGCAAAAATCTAAAATGAGATGAGCAATCCCAGTGAAAGACTGAAATGAGATGAGCAATCCTCGTGTTTTGTGCCTTGGTGAAGTTCTGTTCGATTGTTTAGCTGATCAATTAGGGCTAAAGTTAGAGGAGGTCAAGTCTTGGACTCCCTATCCTGGTGGTGCGCCAGCGAATGTGGCTTGTAGTTTGGTGAAGTTGGGAACTCCGACTGGATTTATTGGCGCGGTGGGTGAAGATGAAGCAGGAAATGCTCTGGTGAGCTTATTGCAAGAAGTAGGTGTAGACACCAGGGGTGTACAACGTCATCCCACTGCGCCAACAAGACAAGTTTATGTGACAAGAGATTTAGCAGGCGATCGCACTTTTGCCGGGTTTGGTAAATATGACACTGCGGAATTTGCTGATACTCATCTGCAAGCCAAACAAATACCAGAGTCGTTGTTTCAAGATGCAGATTTCTTGATTTTGGGGACGTTGGAATTGGCATACCCGGATAGTGAACAGGCTATTCATCGAGCTTTGAAACTAGCAGAACAGTATGATTTGAAAATTGTCTTAGATATCAACTGGCGACCGGTTTTTTGGCAAGATGAAAATATCGCTCGGCAAAAAATCCTAGAGATATTGAAGCATATTGATTTTCTCAAACTGACTAAAGAGGAAGCACAATGGTTATTTGACACCACAGATCCGGGCGCTATTACTTATCGGCTAGATTCTGTTGAAGGGGTGTTGGTAACTGATGGGGAACATGGTTGTGCTTATTGTTTGGGTGAGAACGAGGGGAGTTTACCTGCTTTTGCGATCGCTGTAGTTGATACCACTGGTGCTGGGGATAGCTTTTTAGCGGGATTTATCCATCAACTAAGCAAATATGGCATCCACGGTTTGAGTGATAAGGACACAGCAAAGCGCATTGTTACCTATGCAAGTGCTGTCGGGGCATTGACTACTATAAAACCAGGAGCGATCGCATCTCAACCCAATGCGGTGGAAGTTGAAGCTTTTCTCACCACAAATCAAATCTAATTTGTGCAGCATGGGGACAAATATCTGCTCTCCATGCTCTAATTTGACAGAATTGACTAAGAGGGTGTTGGAAAAGTTTCAGTAGGTATAAAAATGTCATTCTGACTGGAGCGGAGCGTCAGGAAGAATCTAGGTTTTGTGGCACATACCGAGATGTTTCATTCCGCTACGCTGCATTCAACATGACAAAGAAACAGACTTTTCAAACGTCCTCTAATCAGCTACTTGACAAATTGCCATGATATGTGATGAATACTGATTAGTATTGTAATGCACTAGTTGTAGTCTGGCTTGCGCTAATTCTTCTATCAACTCAGATATTTGATATTTGTGATGTCTCCACAATGTAATTTCTTCTCCTGCGGCAATATCAATACTCTCATTGATATTCATTAAATTAAAATTAATAGTGTAACTGCGACGAAATTTTATATTAGCAACCACACTATCTATATTGGCATCATACTTTCTAATTAGTTCACAATCTGCTGCTTGAATATCCAGCATCTCTTTAACCCATTTATAGATTTGTTCTGCATGATACTTACATCCACCTCTAGGAATTCCATCCCATTTAGCATTCTCACCAAGTTCATTTGTCAGCACCAATAAATCATTCTGACTCATACCGTCTCTAAAGTTTTTGAGAGCAGCAATGCGATTTTGATGATTACCAATTGTCACACCTAAATGTAAGATTATATTAACTGTTTCATCAGTTTGAGAGTTGCCTTGATTATTTAATATCCATTTAGGGATAACGTTATTTTCTATATCAATACTAGAACTGATGAATTCTATATTAGAAAACCATTTGTGAAAGTTTTTTCTAGAGACTTCTAGTAACTTATCACTAATATCCAGTGCAAAATACTTATTAATTTTACCAACTTTATCTAGTTGAGCAATAAATTCTTTAACTGGATATGAGTTACCAGCACCTACATCAATAACATTTACTTTCTGTCCAGCTTGAATGTATTGCTTAATATATTCAAAGTTTTTCTTTAAAAGCTCAATCTCTGTGTTAATATTTCGATACCATTTCAGAGCAATATATTTTAAGTAAAAATCATCCCAAATTTTCCCATCTCTACCTTTATAAGAATATTTTACCGGCATTTCTCTTTTTGTGGCTAAGGAGTTAACTATCTCCAAAATTTCTGCTGGAGAAAAAAGAGCATAAAACTTAGGGATTGGTTTTGCTACACGACTAATGGTAATAGAACTATCTGATTTAAATAGAGATTTACTATCGAATTTTTGAGACATTCTACCTAATAATTTCCCTAACGCACAGCTTTCTTCCCGTTCGCGGTAGCGTCTCCGACAGGAGAAAGGTACAGCATAGCTTCTCTATGAGACGCTACGCGAACGCTTAGAGGATGTTTGAAAAGTATCATGCGTAACATCAAAATCTCAAAAACCTAACCTCTAACCCCTTCCCTACTAGGGAAGGGGAACAAGAAAATAAGGGGTTCAAAGCCTATCGACCTTTCGGGGAGCCAGTGCGTTGCGGAGCCAGTTGCATGGGCGGGTCTCCCGACTTGTGCAAACTGGTATCGGGTTTCCCCCGTTGTAGCAACTGGCGTGAGAGGTTTGGAGAGGGGTTTCTAGTATACTTTTTGACTTTTCAAACAACCTGTTAGAGCGAGTCTTCTCCCAAGGGGAGACGCTAAGAGCGAACAAGCGTCTTGATTCTGACTCTTGTATTCTGACTTCTGAATTTTTCTTCAAGATTACTCAAAATACTGCCTAAAAAGTATTTTCTCATGTCTATGACCATATAAATCAAAACTCCAAGCCATAAGGGGATGAAGTTTAGTAGTGTGTTCAGTGTCAGTAGTCAGTGGCCTTGTGGCAGAAGTTGTGAGTTGCAACTGGTAAAATGATTATGCCCGTAAGGTTGAAAACTAGGCGGTTTTAGGTATTCCCGAATAGCTGATCCTCAACTCAGGTTAATTTAAAATTTATATGACTGAAGTGACTTTTCCAGCTTTAATTGAGCAGATGTTACAGCCGGGATTCTATCCCCATCCTGTACAAGAACCTATCCAACTCATTCAAACTCACGTTTCTTATGTGCTGCTCACGGGGGAGTATGCTTATAAGTTGAAAAAGCCTGTTAATTTTGGCTTCTTAGATTTCTCGACTTTAGAAAAGCGTCAGCATTTTTGTCAAGAAGAATTGCGGTTGAATCAGCGAGGTGCGGCAGAACTTTATCTGGAAGTTTTACCAGTGAGTTTGGCTGGTGAGAAATATATTTTGAGCGGAACGGATGAGGCTGTTGAGTATGTACTCAAAATGCGTCAGTTTCCTCAAGATGGTTTATTTAGCACATTGTTTGCTGAAGGTAAGCTGGGTGAAGCCCAACTAGAGGAGTTAGGACGGATAGTAGCTGAATACCACGCCAAAACCGAGACGAATGATTATATTCGCAGTTTTGGGGAAGTGCCACAAGTCCGGGCTGCTTTTGATGAAAATTACGAACAGACAGAAAAATACATCGGTGGCCCCCAGACGCAGCAGCAATTTGCTGAAACTAAAGCATATACAGAGAAATTTTTTGCTGAACAAGTAGAATTATTTCAACAGAGAATTCAAGACAACTACATCCGGGAGTGTCACGGAGACTTACACCTACGCAATATTTGTCTGTGGCAAGATAAAATCTGGCTGTTCGATTGTATTGAGTTTAACGAGCCGTTCCGGTTTGTAGATGTAATGTTTGATGTTGCTTATGCTGTGATGGATTTGGCAGCACAGCAACGCCCAGATTTAAGTAACGCCTATTTAAATACTTATGTAGAACAGACTGGTGACTGGGAAGGCTTACAGATATTACCTATATATTTAATTCGCCAATCTTATGTCCGGGCTAAGGTAACTTCGTTTTTGTTAGATGATCCTAGTGTGCCAACGACAGTTAAGGAAGAAGCGACTAAAACAGCCTCCATATATTACACACTAGCTTGGGAATACACTAAACCCAAACAGGGCAAACTGATTTTAATGTCGGGTTTGTCTGGTTCTGGGAAGAGTACCACAGCAAAACATTTGGCGCGTCAACTAAATGCGATTCATGTACGTTCAGATGCAGTTCGTAAACACTTGGGGGGAATTCCTTTGTGGGAACGTGGCAATGATGATTTGTATACATCTGAGATGACCGAGAAAACCTATGCACGGTTATTGAACTTGGGGATTATACTAGCTAATCAAGGTTATACGGTCATTTTAGATGCTAAATATGATAAACAACATTTGCGACAAGAGGCGATCGCTCAAGCTGAAAAACACCAACTCCCTCTCCAGATAATTTACTGTACAGCACCCCTAGAAGTTATACAGCAACGTCTGATTAACCGTACTGGTGATATTGCCGATGCGACAGTTGATTTATTAGCTTCCCAACTCCAGCAAACAGAACCCTTTACCGATGCAGAGAAATCCTATGTACAAATTTGGGATACAAATTCGTAATTCGTAATACTCGCCTTCATGCGAGAAGCAAGCTACGTAATTCGTAATTTCATACCATTTCACGTTAATCATGATACACATGAATTATGTAGAGACGTTGCATTGCAACGTCTCTACTGTTTCACATTTAAAGGAAATTGGTATCACTCCTAAACCCGTACACCCTCACACCCCTTCTTCAGTAACTTATGGCTAACAATAACAATCTCTTCAATTTCTCCCCTGCATTCCTTTCCCAACTAGCATTTGGGTCATTTTTAGCATTTATTTTAATCTCAACGGGGTCGCCTGTTCCGTTGAGTATCTTTTTAGGAATTATCACTGGCTTTACGATAGGTTGGTTTACAAATTCCAGTAAAAGTAGTCCCCAACAGCCAACGGTGGCTTCTTCTGATGGTATTGATGCTGGGTTGAAATACTGGTTATTTTTCTTGCTGGGTTTTGCGCTGTTGGGATATCCTGCACCCATGAGTATCTTGTTGGGAGGTATCGGCGCTTTAGGTGGGGGTTGGACTATTGCTTGGTGGAGAAGTAAAGAAGAAACCAGAACTCAATTACCTGTAGAAGTTGTAGAAGAGGTGGAAGGGGAAGAGTCTAGTGACAGAATTACTAAACGACAAACAAGAAGAACTGTGCGCCGTTATCGCCGCAGTCCGGGAAGTTTTAGGTTTCCGTTTTCGAGGAATAATGATGGGGATAGGGGATAGGGAATGGGGAAGAAGTAATATTAATGACTGTTAGGCTATGGCTGATGATGAAGTATGTTTTTATATTTGTCTAAGTTACTGCCACTATTCTTTTATCCTTTGGGATTGGCTTGTATCTTTTTAGTGGTTGCATTAGTGACGTTGCGAAAAAGACCGCGTGTTGCTACTTTGGCGATCGCTGCTTCACTAATCTTATTATTATTTTGTAGTAACGCTTGGGTTGCTAAATATTTTGTGCGATCGCTAGAATGGCAAAATATTCCTTTATCTGAATTACCTAATGCGGAAGCGATTGTAGTATTGGGTGGGGCAACTAAATCAGCCTTTCCACCAAGGCCTACGGTTGATTTAAGTGAACAGGGCGATCGCGTTATCTATGCTGCTCAATTATATCGACAAAAAAAGGCTCCGTTAATTATTCTCAGTGGTGGACGCATCGATTGGCGTGGTAGTGGTGCATCAGAATCAGCAGATATGGCGAATATCTTAACGTCGATTGGTATCCCCGCCGAGGCGTTGATTCAAGAACCAGATTCACTCAACACATATCAAAATGCCGTAAATGTCAAGAAAATTTTGCAATCTCGTGGTATTAGTAAAGTTTTATTGGTAACATCAGCAATGCACACACCGCGATCGCTCAAAATTTTTCAACGTCAAGGTATCGATGTTATTGCTGCACCAACTGACTTTTTGGTAAGTAAAGGCGAACTCAATGAACTCAGCAGCAGTCCCAAAGCCGCTATCTTAAATCTACTACCAGACACCAACAACCTACATCAATTTACTAACGCCTTAAAAGAATATGTTGGCAGCTTAGTTTATTGGTTACGCGGTTGGACATGATTAGTAATTCGTAATACCCTACGGGAAGGCTTGCGCCTACGTAATTTGTAATGACGCTAGTTCGCTCTTAGCCTCTTCCCTGACCCCTTATCCCCTTGTCCCATTTTGAATTTTGCGGAAAGTTGCGTGCGGGGGTTTCCCCCGTTGAGCAAACTTTCCAAGACGAATTTTGAATTTTGAATTGACTTGTTCCCAATCCCAATATTGTTATGTCAGAAAAATTAACTTATATTTTGCCTTGTCCCCAACCGCAAGTTGAGGAAAGCTTTGCGGTTTATCAGACAAGTCATCAGTTTTATTATGAAGTGCAGAAACGCTCGGAGTTTCAGCGTCATTGTGAATGGTATGACGTTACTGCCGAGGAAAACCGTCAACAACTCCAGAGAATGCGCGGCGAACTGAATATTATGCAGTGGTTCCGCCGCCCTTCAAAGATTTAGATAATTTCTAATTCATTTTCGCGTAGGTGAGCTTTAAATTTTTTACTAAACTGGACTAAATAAGGCAGGTTAGCACTAACCGGTCTACCTTGCCATTGGGTAACAATCTCCGTAATTTCGCCTTCTGAGCCTTTGAGGTCAAAAGCTTGACCGCGATGTTCAGGGTGATGATACACTACTACCGATTCTTTAATCCGGACGCGATCGCCTACTTTCATAGCAACATTAACACCTTTTTCCACAAGTATCTCCACGGCCATCCCTCACTGAACTAACTTGCTTTTTTGACAAATTGTATTTTTGACAACAGCAACTCCCTTAGCGCTAATAATATTGATAGGTGTCCTGTTTCACCTCTGTATCTGCTAGCCAAAAATAGACGCAAGCAGACTTTGAGCGCAATTAGTCGGCGACATCAGAAGTTCTGATGAGACTAATCTATATTGACAAGTTGGTGGAAAAACTAGGTTTTCCCAAATCCTTGACGACAATGACGCAAGAACTCTAAGCAGTGGTTTTCGCCGAACATTAGCTCTTTAGCGGGAGAGTCCATACTGCTTGTGTTGCTCTTATGCGATCGTCCACTCTCACAGATGTTTTAGCAGTACCTTTGCGAGTCTGGATATGCTCAACGGGTGAATAAATACCCGCTTTGCTTTTGCTGTGCGCTTTAATGACAGAATTAATTCTACAACAATATAGATTAGGACTTACGCACTCAACCAAGAAACCCTTCTGAGGGTGGTCAATAGTCAATAGTCAATGGTCAATGATCAAAATCAAGTTTTTTGGACTGCTGTAACGCAGCACCAGAAGGTTTTGGTGCGTTACCCTGCGGGATAACCACCCGGACGAACTATATTTAATATTTATTATTTAATGCTTGATCCCTTGTGCCTTATTACCAATATCCTGCCCGAATCCTTGATTTTGCGTTACCCATGCTTAAGTTCTATTGATAATTTACTGGGATAATTATTGATTTTTTACTATTCAATAGATGGCATCTATAGAAACCTGCGGTAAATATTTATAAGGAAATGTTTACAAAGTTTAATACAATATATTTATTCACCAATAAGTATTTTTGCTCAACATCATGATAGCGGATGGATTTCCTTGGCTGACCGCGATTATATTGCTACCACTCGTTGCTTCTTTGTTTATTCCCGTGCTGCCTGATAAAGATGGCAAGCTGGTACGATGGTATGCCCTCGGTGTAGGAATCGCGGATTTTGTTTTGATGTGCTACACCTTTTGGCAGCATTACGATACCGGTAGTGCGAGTTTTCAACTTGTGGAGAAATATGATTGGGTTCCCCAGTTAGGTTTTAGCTGGGCGGTTTCAGTCGATGGAATATCTATGCCACTTGTGTTGCTGGCTGGGTTTGTGACGACGCTTTCTATGTTTGCAGCATGGCAAGTTAATCTGAAGCCTCGTCTGTTCTATTTCTTAATGCTGTTGCTATATTCAGCCCAAATCGGGGTGTTCGTTGCTCAAGATTTGTTGCTATTCTTCATCATGTGGGAACTAGAGCTAGTTCCTGTCTACTTGCTTGTCTCAATTTGGGGTGGACAGAAACGTCGTTACGCTGCCACAAAATTCTTACTTTACACAGCAGCCGCTTCCATATTCATTCTTGTCGCTGGGCTAGCAATGGCTCTCTATGGTGACAATACAACCTTTGATATAGTCGAACTGGGCGCGAAGAATTACCCCCTAGCGTTAGAACTGTTACTTTACGCTGGTTTATTAATTGCCTTTGGCGTGAAGCTGGCGATCTTTCCCTTACACACCTGGCTACCTGACGCTCATGGTGAAGCATCTGCACCAGTATCCATGATTTTGGCTGGTGTGTTGTTAAAAATGGGCGGATACGGGTTGATTCGCTTAAATTTAGAACTGCTTTCTGATGCTCACATTTACTTTGCTCCAGTTTTAGCGACTCTGGGAGTCATCAACATTATCTACGGTGCTTTAAACTCCTTCGGGCAAACTCACATGAAGCGCCGCCTCGCTTACTCTTCCGTGTCTCACATGGGGTTTGTGTTGTTAGGTATTGCTTCCTTCACTGATGTGGGTGTGAGTGGTGCAATGCTGCAAATGCTATCTCATGGTTTGATTGCGGCGGTATTGTTCTTCCTGGCTGGAGTGACTTACGATCGCACTCATACAATGGCTATGGATAACTTGGGCGGTATCGGTCAAGTTATGCCTAAAGTATTTGCCCTATTTACCGCAGGTGCAATGGCTTCTCTAGCGCTTCCGGGGATGAGTGGCTTTGTCAGCGAACTCCAAGTCTTTGTTGGTGTCACCAGCAGTGATATTTACAGTTCCACATTCTGTACTGTGATGGTGTTCTTAGCCGCAGTGGGCGTGATCCTCACACCGATTTACCTGCTCTCGATGTTGAGAAAGGTCTTTTACGGTACTGGTTCAGACCTCAGTTGCAACATCAACAATGCCGCTTATGAGAATCAAGAAGACGAAGGAACCGCTTGTTTTGGTACAGACTGTCTACTACCTGGTGAATCAGTATACAGAGATGCTGCCCCCCGCGAAGTATTTATTGCTGCTTGCTTTTTGGTGTTGATTATTGGCATTGGTGTTTATCCTAAGATAGCTACGCAAATGTACGATGTAAAAACAGTTGCAGTTAACACCCAAGTTCGTCAATCTTATACCCAAATCGCTCAAGCAAATCCCCAAATCTATGCCAAGGGATTTTTTACCCCAAACATTTCTGAACCAGAAGTAATGGCTGTTTCAGGAATCATCAAGTAACTCTTTAACCGGATTAATAATTAAGCGATCGCTTTCATCAGGCGATCGCTTTTTTTTGACCAAAATCTGCTAAAAAAATGCCAAATTCAAAAATAGGATTTGAATTTGGCATTTTGGCTTGTAAATTTCCGCTAGGGGTTATTCTCCACTGCCTGTATGAACAGTTTTTACCCATTTCAAGCGTTTAGGCCTAACCGACATCCGGGCTGTGGTACTGCTCATCACTACTAGCCAGTGCAGCATATACAAAGAGCCGCGTAGTGTTTGCAGTAATAGTACTAGGGGGGTATGAACATAAAATTTCTGTTCTTGGCGGATGCGTCGCAAGCCAGCAAACATCCCCACAACAGACATTGTTACCGACAAACCAGTCACAGGGCCTAACATGGGTGGGCGATGGCGCAGGATAGCCATTAACAAATCGGGAATTGCGGCTGTCGGCAGGATATACATTGTCAGCAGAAACATCAGCATATCCCAAGTTTTTCGCGTACCCATGCGATTTTTGAGAATCAGATCCCAGTAATCTAAGTAGCGCTGATAACCACCTTCTGCCCAACGATTGCGTTGATGCCACAGGGCGATCGCATTTGTTACCCCTTCTTCCAGCACGGCAGGATAGAATAAGCATTCAATATCCCATTTGTCAAGATGTAGGCGGAAAGTCAGATCCAAATCATCAGTGATGGTTTCTTCATTCCAACCGCCGCAGCTATCTAGAGCTTGGCGACGGACAAATTGACCATTACCCCGCAGTTCACCAATGCCGCCCAAGGCAGTACGCTGTTGCTGGAACCAAGTATCCAGAGCCATTTCGGACATTTGCCCCTTTGTCCAGAAGTTGTGCTTGGCGTTGGCGATCGCTTTTCGCACCTGCACCGCCCCCACCTTATCTCGCTGAAACAAAGGTACTACCTGAACTAGCATATCTGATGCCACTTGGGCATCAGCATCAAACACGGCTATAATTTCACCCTTAGTTAATGGCAAAACTTGATTTAATGCTCCCGATTTACCACCAGTAGCTTGAGCAGAACGCCTGAGTACTTTGAGCTTGTCGTATTCTTTGGCTAATTCTACTAATACATCATGGGTTTTATCGGTACTATTGTCGTCAATTATCCAAACTTCGTATTGCCCGTTGGGATATTCCAGATTACAAAGGCTCTTGGCTAACTTACCAATGACTGCTTCCTCATTTTTCGCGGCTACCAAGATAGATACAAAGGGTAAACTGCCCTGAATCTCTTTTGGATAATGGCGGGGTCTAGCAAAAATTACGACTAAAGCATGAATTCCTAAAATGGTAGTCAGCCCTAGTATAAAGATAGAGGCCCAGGAAGCTAGATGTAGAGCGATCGTGCCACTCCAGACTATGGTTAAAACCAGAGCAGCTTTACGTCTACGTCCTTGAAACCGGGATATGAGAGACAAATCCCGTGTTTCTACCACTGATTCCTCAGTTGCCGATAGGTCAGACAACAAGGAGTTGAGTGGATCAAGCTCTTTGTAGGAATCGTTGTCGGGCCAGGAATTCGCTGGCATAAGTTATTTGATTCAAAAACCGTATTTATCTACACCTCAAAAGAAGCTGGGAATCAGATAACGCTAAACTATGGCAGCTATATTCGCCAATTTTGAGCCATTTGAGCAATCAAATGAGAAACTACTCCTCATGAATCATTACAAAATGAGTCATCCCTAAACAGAACTTCAGATTGGAAGTAGTGGTAGCAAAGTTGCCACAGTTCATTGTTGGTAGAAACTGCAATACCAGTATTCACCACCTTACGGTGAGGATTCTAGTTGTTATTGCGCCCAGCTTCAAGAAAAGCTAATGCAGCATTATTTTAACTGAAATTTTAATATTTCTTAGCAGTAACTTGTGTTATTGCTATCATTCTGAAGAAATTAGGGGATAGGGGATAGGGGATAGGGGATAGGGGATAGGGGATAGGTGACAGGTGACAGGGGATAGGGAAGGGGATAAGGGGATAAGGAGAAAATACTTGTATAGGTTCTTTCTCCCATTACCCATTACCCATTACCCATTACCCAGTCCCCATTACCCATTACCCAGTCCCCTTGTAAATAACTCAAATTTTTTGGGAATACTATCGAAAGTTACTAATATCCCTAGTTGTCAATTAACTTGAGGAATATTCAAAAATGTCTATTGAGCAACTACAACCTGCTACTCCACAACAAGCTAGCGTCTACTTGCCTTACGTTCAAGGCACTAAACGCAATTTTTTACCTCTGGCTATCAGTCTCTACCAGAAAGGTATTCTCGAAGGACAACGTAAAATAGAGGCTGGTGATAATGTTCCCTTTGTTGCCTCTTGGAATGTTGCTACTCTACCTTCAGACTTAACCCGTTGCCGAATGCAGTTTGATGGCAATGCTGATTTTAGTTATGAGGTGATGATGGCAAGTTTTGAATTTATTAGTTTTTTGATTGAATTAATGGAAAATCATAAACGTTATAAATTAACTGATTTTTCTCAGTCATTTTACCGCAAGCTCTTGCGTATAGATGAATAAAAGTTGGTTGTGCATATGAGGGTAAAGAGGTGTAATTGGTTATTGGTAGTTTTCAATTGGTAATTGAGCGACAATTCTTACCTATGAATGATTGCCGATTACTGATTACCCATTACCTGTTCTGGAAAATTTGTTATGTTTGATAAATTGTTTAGGTAATTAAACATTCAATAACTATTTTTATATAAATAAAGGAAAAGTCTCTGATATTTAGTAAATATTTATGATTTTACTAGTAAAAATATTTATTTTTTCAAGTAGTTACATTACATCAAAAAAGTACATTGAGAAAAATTACCTTGAGAGAATCCCCAAAGTTTTTCCCGGAACCAACTAAAATTAGTAAACACCTGGCTGGGTTTTACTTACTTTTGAAATTAGGAGTGCATTTGTGCCAAAATCTGCTAAACATTTGCTGATTGGCTCAACTGAGACTTATAGCGGTAAGTCGGCAACGGTTTTGGGTTTATCTCATCAGCTACAGCAACAAGGATTAGATATTGCTTATGGCAAACCATTAGGCAATAGTTTGAGTACCTCTGATGGCACTGTGGTTGAGGAAGATGTTGAGTTTATTACTCATAGTCTCAACTTATCAGCAAACCGCATTGCCCCTACAATGCTGGCTTTAGATGAAGCTAGAGTCCAAAAACGCCTGCTTGGTGAAGACAAAACTGATTATCGTCAATCTTTGGTACAGCAATATTTACAGGTTCCTCGTGGGGATTTGGTGTTGCTGGAAGGCCCTGGTGATTTGGCTGAAGGACATTTGTTTGATTTGTCTTTGCTACAGGTGGCAGAAGTTTTAGATGCTGCTGTATTGTTGGTAAGTCGTTATAAATCTCTGTTGTCGGTTGAGTCTTTGTTGTCGGCTCAAGAGCGTTTGGGCGATCGCTTAATTGGTGTTGTGATCAACGATATCCCATCTGCACACACAGAGACAGTTAACAATTTCTTGCGCCCATATTTGGAACAGCGCGGTATTGCTGTTCTGGCTATGCTGCCGAAAAATGATTTGTTGCAAAGTGTCAGTGTTGGCGAACTGGTGAAGCAGTTAAATGCTGAGGTGCTGTGTCGGAGCGATCGCTTGGATTTGATGGTTGAGAGTCTAGCTATTGGGGCGATGAATGTCAATGCGGCTGTGAAATATTTCCGCAAACGCCGGAATATGGCAGTGGTGACAGGAGGCGATCGGGTGGAGATTCAGCAAGCAGCTTTAGAAACTTCTACTCAATGTCTCATCCTGACTGGACAATTACCACCACCGCAGTTTATTCTCAGCCGGGCTGAAGAATTAGAGATCCCGATTCTCTCTGTTGATTTGGATACTTTGACGACTGTGGAAATTGTTGATCGGACTTTTGGACAAGTACGTGTTCACGAGCCAATTAAGGTTGAGTGTATTCGTCAGTTAATGAGGGAGCATTTTGATGGCGATCGCTTGCTCTCTAAGCTTGGTTTGACTCCAGCAAAGGCCATAACTACCTAGCAAAGCATAAATTCTTCCCCTATTGCCTATTGCCTATTTGCCTATTGCCTATTCCCCTATTCCCTCCTCTCTCAAAAAATTTATCTGGTATGTGACCTAAGTTCGCTTCGTACTTACACGCTGTTTGGTAGAATAGCTGGGTTGTTTAATCTGATTACCTCCGTCTTTGAGCCAGTCAATAGACCTCATCAACCTCGATACGTTAGCGCAAGAACTGGCGACAATCCAGCAAACAGGTTCTAAACGAATCGCTTTGCTCGGTTCTCGTCACGTGCCAATTACGCATCAGAATCTGATTGAAATGATGACTTACGCTCTGGTTTTGTCAGGGAATCGAGTCATTACTTCTGGTGCTACGGGTACTAATTCAGCTGCCATTAAGGGAGCGATGCGGGCTGATCCCAATTTGTTGACGGTAATTTTACCGCAAAGTTTGGAACGTCAGCCACATGAATCGCGCCAGCAACTAGAGCAAGTCATGCACCTAGTCGAAAATCCTAGTAATGATAACTTGTCTCTCGCTGAAGCTAGTTATTTGTGCAATAAGGAAATTATTTCCCGATGCCAGCAGCTCATCTGCTTTGCATTTCATGATAGCCGTACTCTGCTCCAAACCTGTGGAGACGCGGAAGAACAGAGAAAGGTGGTAACACTTTTCTACTTCGATTAGTCGGCAGTCAATAGTCAAAAATCTCGACTATGGACTGTTGACTAATGACTACTGACTAATGACTAGAAAACATGATTATTTTTTTATATGCAATTGCCGCAGCTGCGGTGCTGATTTATGTGCCATTTTTAGTGGTGGCTTATGCGCGTGTGCGTGTGGGATATGATATTTATGCTCCACGGGCTATGTTTGAGAAATTGCCGCCTTATGGGCAAAGAGCGACTTGGGCGCATCAAAATTCCTTTGAGGCGTTTATGATTTTTGCCGCAGCTGCACTTATGGCTTATGTCACTGGGGTGAATTCTCAAATAGCAGTGTGGGCAACGATCGCCTTTATAGTAGTGCGTCTGCTATACTCGGTCTTCTATATTTTGAATATACCGTTTTTGCGATCGCTCATGTACGCGATCGGCACTCTTAGCTCTACGACTCTCGTTGTTCTGAGCATCATGCAAGCTAGTAACTAGATATTATTTATGGCTTCTACTTATTCCTTTGATATTGTCAGCGACTTTGATCGACAAGAATTAGTTAACGCCGTCGATCAAGTCGTGCGAGAACTGAAAAGTCGTTACGATCTCAAAGACACTCAAACTACTGTTGAGTTGAGTGAGGAAAAAATTACTGTTGGAACTGATAGTGAGTTTACCTTAGATTCCGTTCACAACATTCTCCGCGAAAAAGCTGCCAAGCGTAATCTCTCTCAAAAAATCTTTGATTTTGGCAAAGTAGAATCAGCTAGTGGTAATCGTGTCCGTCAAGAAATTACTCTGAAAAAAGGCATTAATCAAGATATTGCCAAGCAAATATCTAAATTGATTCGGGATGAATTTAAAAAAGTTCAAGCCGCCATTCAAGGTGATGCTGTGCGAGTCACGGCTAAATCAAAGGATGATTTGCAAGTTGTCATCCAACGCCTCAAGCAAGAAGATTATCCCGTGGCTTTGCAATTCACCAATTATCGTTAGTTGCCGGAAATTCTTGTAGAGACGTTGCACTGCAACGTCTCTACTGCATCGTCTCTACAATCATTTTTGGAGGTATCCTGATCAAGATCGTCCGGCGATCGCTTTTTGATATGCTGGACGTTCGTTAATTTGCTGGATGTAGTTGACGACTGCGGGATAATTACTCAAGTCCAGCTTTAACATGATGGGAATGTAAGCCAATATTGAGCCTACCGCGACATCAGCAACGCTAAATTCATTGCCGAGTACAAAAGGTTGCTGCTGAAACATTTCATTGAGTGGAGTTAACAGCCGGGGTAGTTCCCGTTCTCGACTTGCTTCTACAAAAATACCAGGGCCAAGGGTGGCATTGGCAAATAATATCCACTGGGAGAGTATGCCACGTTCTGCTGGTGAAAGTGGAGATTTGCCATACTTATCGGTCAGATACAGCAAAATGGCTCCTGATTCCCAAAGCTGGAAATCTCCATCAACAATTGCCGGCACTTTACCAAAGGGGTTAATTTGCAAGTATTCTGGTTGACGGTGTTCGCCTGCTTGCATATCTAGCAAGACAAATTCGTAGGGAACTCCTAGTTCTTCCAAATACCATCTAGGGATTGTAGCGCGACTACGAGCGCCTCCATACAGTTTCAGCATGATTGATTATATTTAAAGCACTTTATGAGTGTGAGAATGTTGTTTGACGTTATCGTCTTTGGTAACGACTCTACTAGCGTTCAACACCCGCTTCCGTTCAAGGGAGTATTGAAAATCTGTGTAGGTTGTACCCAGAGGAATGAGAGCTTGAGAACTTTCACGACGCTTGTAAGTACGAGCAGATGACAACACCCGTAAGACAAATTCATCGCCAAACTGGGCTGAGTCGGGGAAACCTGCTGGTAAGATTGGCTCATCACCGTTGACTACTGCGCCTATATTGGTGGCATAAGCCAATTTATAGGAGGTGGGAATACCTTTGAAAATTGCTTCTAAGGCTGCTGAAGGAATCGGTTCAATCACATCTATCTGATGCACTTCGCCATCTTCTTTAATAAAGCACGTAGCTAAACCAACGACGACGTAATCATCAGCACTTAAGTCGGCAGTGTTTTGTTGGGAAATTGTTGTCATAAGGGTTGGGGATTGGGGATTGGGGATTGGGAACAAGGGGACAAGGGGACAAGGGGACAAGGAGAAAATACTTATATAGGTTCTTTCCCCTCATCCCCCCATCTCCTCATCTCCCCTACTTCCTTGTGGCATTTTACCAATTTGTTTCTCTGACTACTGGAATCGTCTTAGAGATTAATAATTTTTTGTTTCAGGAATTTACCTCAAGAGTCACGTATGTATTAGTAGATTGGAGCGTAAATTTTCTGTATCAGGTTTGCTGGGATGGAAATAAATCTTTAACAAACTACAGCAAAAACTCTAATTTGATTTTGAGATGAAGCAGCTAGGGTAGGAACAGATGAACAGTCAATCATTTTTAGCTTTTGGTGACCAGCAAAACAACAGTTACCAATTTGTAGCCAAAACTACATTTAATCCTCAAGCACATACAGCTAATCATGATAGAGATTCAGCTTTAGATGATAGTTACCTGCGTTCTAGAGCTTTGAGGTTAGCACAACAGGGCAATTATCCGGAAGCGATCGCTTTACTGAACCAATTGATTAACCGTGATCCACATAATGCGGTTGATTACAATAACCGGGGACTAATTTATTTCCAAAGTGGACAGGCACAACAAGCACTACAAGATTACAATACAGCTTTGGAATTAAATCCTTGTTTGCCCAGTGCTTACAACAATCGTGCTAATTATTATGCCGCGCGTGGAGAACTATCAACAGCACTAGCAGATTATGATCGGGCGATCGATTTAAATCCTCGTCATGTGCGAGCATGGATTAATCGCGGGATCACTTTGCGCGATTTGGGCAAATATGAGCAAGCAATTGACAATTTTGATATTACACTACTGTTTGGTCAGTTAGAAGCTCATATCTGGGCTGGACGTGGCAGAACTTACCATCTTTGGGGTGATTGGAATTGTGCGATCGCTGACTATCGTCGTGCTTTAGCTCAACTACCTGTTTTGAGTAGCACTAAGGATGTTGCAGGCGATCGTTTGCGCTTACAAATAGAAAGTTGGTTAGATGAATTGATGTCTCAAACTTCTACTTGGGATATGCTGGACGAATTTTTTTAAAGGTTATTTTTTTCAGTTAACCACTTATACCAATTATCTAAACCAGTACCTGTAGTTGCTGACACTTGAAAAATTTGTATATGAGGATTTACCTGTTGAGCATATGCAATACAACGATCTACATCAAACTGGAGATAAGGCAATAAATCAATTTTTGTGAGAATCATAATCTCAGTATTACGAAACATATGAGGGTATTTAATTGGCTTATCTTCACCCTCTGTAACTGAGAGAATTACTACCTTTGCCTGTTCTCCTAAATCAAATAAAGCTGGACAAACTAAATTTCCTACATTCTCAATCATCACCACTGAATTTAATGGCGGGTTGAGTTGTTGTAAACCTTTTTCTATCATTGACGCATCTAAATGACAGCCTGTACCCGTGTTGATTTGGACAACTGCACAGCCTGTTTCTCGAATTTTTTGTGCATCATTCATTGTTTCTTGATCGCCTTCAATAACACTAATAGATAGTTGTTGTTTTAGGTCATTAATAGTGCGAGTTAATAGAGTTGTTTTCCCTGCCCCAGGAGAACTCATTAAGTTTACAGCGAGAATATTTCTACCTTTAAACCATCCCCGATTTTGGGCTGCCAAAAGATTATTTTTAGCTAAAATATCTTGTTCTAGAGATATAGTTGTATTGTGAATTTTTGCATGAATTTGGGACACGTCCTGGTGATGAGCGTGACCATGAGCATGAGTGATGACAGTACCATCAGGTAAAGTGTGGGTATGATGATTGTGGTTTTGTGCCATATCACCTGTTTCTAGATTAGTAATTATGGTTTGAGCATCATCAGAACAACCGCAGGTTACACACATATTTCCTCAATTTCTATCTCTTTAATTTTTAGTTCTTCCCCGGTAATTAAATCTAGATGCACGCTACCACAATCACAAATACCAAATGGTTTGTCTAAAGCAATTTTTGCCCCACATTGACGACATTGCGCTAAACCAGGAATGGCAATAATTTCTAATGTGGCTCCTGCCAAAACTGTACCTTGGGTACAAATATCAAAACAAAATTGCACTGCATCAGGCATAATTGCCGATAGTTGTCCAATTTCTACGACAATTCGGTTGACTTTTGCGCCTTTGGCATATTCATTGACAATGGCTACAATATTTTGCGTAATTCCTAGTTCGTGCATCAACAAATCCACCTATTATCAACAGATTCGTGGCAATTGATCGCCCACCAACATATCAACAATCCGTTCTGTACCAAAAGTAGTTTTTAGTAAAACTATCCCAGGTGGTGTAGCAATAACCTCACCAATCATACACGCATCTTTACCTGCTGGGTGAGATTGCATTACGGATAAAACTGTATCTACCTGTTCATTCTTCACCACTACTACTAATTTGCCTTCATTGGCTAAATATAGGGGATCTAAGCCTAAAATTTCACAAATTCCCTTGACTTCCTCTCGCACAGGAATAGATTCTTCATAGAGGCGTATCCCTACATCAGAACTAGTGGCAAATTCATTTAAAACTGTAGCTAAACCACCTCTTGTGGCATCCCGCATAGCATGAACTTCAGGGCATACTTGCAGGATATTTGCTACTAACTCATGTAACGGTTGACAGTCACTTTCTATATTAGTTTCTAGGGCTAATTCTCCACGAGCAATTAAAATCGCTGCCCCATGATTACCTAATTCGCCATTAATAATTATGGCATCTCCTGGTTGTATATTATGAGCAGAAATATTGATGCCTGCGGGAATAACACCTACACCAGCCGTGTTAATAAACAGTTTATCCGCAGCACCACGATGAACGACTTTTGTGTCACCAGTCACAATTTGCACACCTGCTTTTTGTGCAGCAATTTTCATACTGGTAGCTACACGGCGGAGGGTTTCTATTGGTAATCCTTCTTCTAAAATGACACTACAAGTAAGATATAAAGGTTTAGCACCACTCACAGCTAAATCATTTACAGTTCCATTGACAGCTAATTCACCTATATCACTACCAGGAAAAAATAGAGGATCTACTACATAGGAATCTGTGGTAAATGCTAGTCTATCTCCTTGTTGAATGAGAGTCGATAAATTGAAGCTGGCTTGGTCTTCTAATTGTGCCAAAATAGGATTATCAAAGTTACTCACAAAAATATCATCGATTAAATCGCGCATGGCTTTACCACCACTACCATGTGCCAGAGTGATATGAGCATCTCGCACTTTACCTTGGCGACGGCGGACTTGGGGAATTTTTGTCAATAAGGAATTTTTAGGAGTATTTAAAGGGAAAATAGCCAT